>JAJYTW010000041.1 GCA_021792855.1 Actinomycetes bacterium | reverse complement strand
GCCCGGTTCCAGACGTGTCTGCGTCACGATGCACTTCCCTCCGATCGGTCCCTACCGTACCGGTTCAGCCACCCGACCCGCTCGCCGTCCCGCCCCAGCCCGGAACCGCGCCCGAGGGCCCGCCCACGCACCGGTCCCCCGCCCCGCCCGCATCCTTTGTTTGCCGACCGGAAAGTGGCACGGGGCCACAATTATGTTGCCGATCGGGCGACTGGCTCGCTGGTAGCCTTCGCACATGACCGCTCTATCGATGAGGCTGGAACGACGCCGCTCGCGCTCGCCACGACACGTCATTACCGCAGGTATTGGCGCGGTCGTGCTGATTGCCGCGGCCGGGTGCTCGGCTAGCGGCCAGTCGGGCGGCGCCCAGGCTGGCGGAACTAGCGGCGGCAAGGCCGCCGCGGCAAGCTCGGCGGGCCAGGCGCTGGCACTGGCCGCCAGCACCAGCACGCACATCGACTCGCTGTCCGTCCGGCTGAGCGTCACGCAGGGAGTCTCGACCTTCTCCGGCACGATGGCCATGCGGCTGAAGCCGACCACGGCGATCGTCGCGCGGTTCTCGGCCGCGGGCCAGCAGATCAAGGAGATCCTGGCCGACGGCAAGATCTACCTGAACATTCCGCAGCTCGCGAAGCTGACCGGAAAGCCCTGGCTGGAATCCAGCATGGGTTCGCTGGCCAAGAAGGCCGGCCTCAACCTGACGGCCATCCTGCAGAACGTCGAGAACAGCGACCCGCTCGCGCAGGCCAGGCTGTTCGCGGTCGCCAAGAACGTGCGCAAGGTCGGCACGGCAACCATCAACGGCGTCGCAACGACCGAGTACGCGGGAACCTATCAGCCGCAGGGAATCCTGAAGCGGCTGCCGTCGTCAGTACGCAGCAAGCTCGGGCCGATGCTCCGCAAGCTGGGCACGCACCCGGTCTCGTTCCACGTCTGGGTCGACGGTCAGCATGACATCAGGAAGACGACGACCACCGAGGTGATCAACGGCCAGACCGTTGTCACCAGCTATGACATCGTGTCGATCAACCAGCCGGTCACGGTCAGCCTGCCGCCGGCCAGCGAGGTGGCACCGCTGTCCAGCCTGGGCGGCCTCGGCTGATGATCGGCTAGTGCACCAGGGCGGCGATCACCGGGGCCAGGCCGCGCAGCGCCCGGCCCCGGTGGCTGATCGCGTCCTTCTCGGCCGGGCTTAGCTGCGCGGTGGTCCGGTCATCGCCCTCGGGCACGAAGATGGGGTCGTAGCCGAACCCGTTCGTGCCACGCGGCTCCCGGATCACCTGGCCGCGCAGCGTGCCCTCGCTGACATGCTCCCGGCCCGACGGCAGCACCAGCGCCGCCGCGCACGCGAAGTGCGCCCCCCGGTGCTCCTCCGGGACGTCACCAAGCTGGGCCAGCACCAGCCGGAGGTTGGCCTCGTCATCACCGTGCCTGCCCGCCCAGCGAGCCGACAGCACGCCCGGCATCCCGTTGAGCGCGTCAACGCACAGCCCCGAGTCATCGGCGACCGCGGGCAGCCCGCTGTACCGGGCCATCGACGAGGCCTTGAGCAGGGCGTTCTCGGCGAAGGTGCGGCCGGTCTCGGCCACCTCCGGCGCGCCGGGGAACTCCCCGGCGCCGAGCAGCCGGACGCCAACATGGCCGGCCGCCAGGATCCGGCTCAGCTCGACGAGCTTCTCGGGATTGGCGGTGGCCAGCACCAGGGTGGGTAGCTCAGCGGACACGACCGGCCAGCCCTACGACCCGGCCAGCGCCTGCCGCTGGAACCCGGTCAGCTCGGCGCAGCCGGCCACCGCCAGGTCCAGCAGGCCGTCCAGCAGCGACCGGTCGAACGGCTCGCCCTCGGCGGTGCCCTGCACCTCGACGAACGCGCCCGCACCGGTGCAGACCACGTTCATGTCGGTCTCCGCGGCGACGTCCTCGGTGTAGCAGAGGTCCAGGCGCGGCTCACCGTCCACGATGCCGACGCTGACCGCGGCGACCGACCGGATCAGCGGGCTGCCCTTGCACCGCTTCCTGGCCGTCAGCCAGGCGATCGCGTCCGCGAGCGCCACGTAGCCGCCGGTGATCGCGGCGGTCCGGGTGCCGCCGTCCGCCTGCAGCACATCGCAGTCGATCACGATCGAGTTCTCGCCGAGCGCCTTGGGATCGACGCAGGCCCGCAGCGACCGGCCGACCAGACGGGAGATCTCCTGGGTCCGGCCGCCGGGGCGGCCCTTGACCGACTCGCGGTCGCTGCGCGTGTTGGTCGACCTCGGCAGCATCGCGTACTCACCGGTCACCCAGCCGAGCCCGCTGCCCCGGCGCCAGCGCGGAACATCGTCAAGCACGCTCGCGGCGCACAGCACGCGAGTCGAGCCGAACTCCACCAGCACCGAGCCCTCGGCGTGCTCGAGCCAGCCTCTGGTGATCTTGACGTCGCGCAACTGGTCGGCTCGTCGTCCATCGGGTCGTGGCATGGGCGCAAGCGTACCGGTCCGCGGGGGTCAGATCGCGGGCCCGGCCCGATCCGGGGTCCCCGCCACTATCCAGTCGCACACCGACCGGACGCCGTCGGCGAGTCCGGTCGTGGCCTTCCAGCCCAGGTCCCACCAGGCCTGCTCGGCGGCGAGGGCGCTGCGCTGCAACTCCCCCGGCCGCGGCGGGGCGAACTCAGGCTCGACCCGCCGACCGGTCACCTGCGCGATCGTTCGCGCCAGTTCGAGCACCGTCACCTCGACGCCGGTGCCGATGTTCCAGATACCGGGCCTGGGCACGTCGGCGGCGGCCAGGAAGGCGGCGACCACGTCGCCGACGTAGACGTAGTCCCTGGTCTGGGATCCGTCACCGTAGATAGTCGGGCGGTCGCCGGCCAGGATCTGGGAGCAGAAGATCGGCACCACGCCCGCCTCGCCCCCCGGATCCTGCCGCGGCCCGTACACGTTGGCCGGCCGCAGCACGGTGTGCGCGGTCTGATGCAGCCGGTTGTACAGGCCGACGTACTGCTCGGCGCAGTACTTGCCGATCCCATATGGCGACTCCGGCAGCGGCAGCACGTCCTCCATCGATGGGATCGGCGCATCGCGACCATAGATCGCCCCGCCACTGGAGCACAGCAGCACCCGCGCGCCGGTGCGCCGTGCCGCCTCCAGGACGTTCACGGTGCCGACCACGTTGGTCAGCGCGTCCGCGGCAGGCTGCCGCACCGACACCCGGACGTCGATCTGCGCGGCCAGATGGCAGATGAGATCGGGCCGGACGGCCGCCACGACCTGGTCGAGCGCGTCCGCGTCGGTGACGCTGACCCGGTGCAGGGCCACTCGCCGGTCCAGCCGTGCCGGCCGGCCGGCCGACAGGTCGTCGACGACGGTGACCTCGTCCTCGCGGGCGAGGAACGCGTCACAAAGATGCGACCCGATGAACCCGGCGCCACCGGTGACGACTATCCGCATGGGATCGCAGTCTATTAGCGGGCGCCGGGCCGGGCCCGGGCACGCCGATCGCGGGCACGCCGGTCCCGGCCCGGACGGCTCAGATCCGCATGCCCGGATATGCCAGCGCCACCTGGCCGACGAAGCCGGCAGCCTCGCTCCTGGTCCGCTCGGGGTCGTTCCACGGCACCAGATGAGTCAGCACCAGGCGGCCGGCGCCGGCCCGGGAGGCGTGCTCGGCGGCCTGCGCGGCGGTCAGGTGCAGGTTGCCAGGGAGTCCGGGGGCGGCCAGGAAGGACGCCTCGCAGAGCAGCACGTCGGCCCCGGCGGCGAGGTGCTCCAGCGCTCCGGTCGGCCCGGTATCGGCGGAATAGGCGATCACCCGGCCGCCGTGTTCCAGCCGGAACCCGTACGTCTCGACCGGATGATTCATCCGCGCGACCGTCACCCGGAGCGGGCCGATCTCCAGCGTCCCCTCGCTGAGCACGCGGAAGTCGAACGACCGGGCCATCGGCGGCTCGGCGCTGCCGGACTCGGCGGGACCGGACTCGGCGGGGCTCGCCGCGGATGCCCGGTCAAGCCGGGCCGCGGCGCCGGCCGGCGCATAGACCGGGATCGGCGGCCACACCCCGGCCGGGTCGTACGTCCGGACTACCTGATAGGCGCACATGTCCAGGCAGTGATCGGCGTGCAGGTGGCTGAGGCACACCGCGTCGACATCACGCAGCGACACATACCGCTGCAGCGCGCCAAGCGCACCGTTCCCGAGGTCCAGGACCATCCGGAAGCCATCCGCCTCGATCAGGTAGCACGACGCGGGGCCGTCCGGTCCGGGGAAGCTGCCTGAGCAGCCCACGACAGTCAGTTCCACGGCAGAACAGACTACGCGCCGGGACGTGACCGGCGGGTGGACCTGGGTGCGGCGCTGACCCGGTGATGGTTCGAAAGCGGCTTGCCTGGAGATCTATTCACAAGACGGAAATGGAGTCATGATCCAGATCGGACCGTGACGCAGCATGGCGCCGGCCGGCGGCCGGCCCGCGGGAGGAGCACATGGCCGAGCAGGTGACGGACGCCCCGCCGGTCACCCCGATCGGCCTCGCCGAGCCCACCGCGCCGGTCTCCCGCGGGTGGATCGCGGCACTCGGCCTCGCCAGTCTGGGGATGTGGATGGCCGCGCTGACGCCCATCCAGATCCTGCTGCCCGAGCAACTCCAGGCGATCGCACCGCACGCCAAGATCTTCTGGCTCGGACTGGTCACCGCACTCGGCGCGGCGGCAGCGATCATCGCCACCCCGCTGGTCGGAACGCTGTCGGACCGGACCACCGCGGCCCGCGCCATCGGTCGGCTGCGCGGGCGGCGGCACCGCTGGACGATCGCGATGGCCCTGCTCGGCGCGGTCTGCCTGGTGCTGCTGTCGGCCGAGCACACGGTTGCCGGGGTGGCAGTCTGCTGGGTGCTGTTCAGCGCGTTCCAGAACGGCCAGTTCGCCAGCCTCAGCGCGGCCATCCCGGATCACGTCCCGCCCGGCCAGCGGGCCACGGTGGCCGGCTGGGTCGGCATGCCCCAGGCACTCGGCCTGGTGCTTGGCACCGCGCTTGTGGTGCGCTTCGTCACCGCCCGGGCGTCCGGCTACGCCGTGCTGGCCGCCGTGCTTGTGCTGTTCTGCCTGCCGTTCGTGCTGGCCACCGCCGACCCGGCAGTCCCGGCGGACCGGCGCAAGCCGTTCTCCGCGCGCGACCTGCTCGCGCCGTACCGGGTCGATCTGCGCGCCAACCCGGACTTCGGCTGGGCCTGGATCACCAGGTTCCTGGCCACCCTGGCAATCGCCATGGGCACCCTGTACCTGCTCTACTTCCTGCGCGACGCGGTGCACTACCACTCGCCCGGCGAGGGACTGCTGATCCTGACCGTGATCTACACCGTGTGCGTGGTGACGACCGCGACGATCGGCGGCGTGGTCTCGGATCGCCTGGGCAGGCGCAGGCTGCTGGTCTGCCTGTCCGGCGCGCTGATGGGCGCTGCCGCGATCCTGCTCGCTGTCCTGCCAACCTGGCCGGCCGCCGAGATCGCCGCCGTCTTGTTCGGCGTGGGCTTCGGCGCCTACCTGGCGGTCGACCAGGCGCTCGTCACTTTGGTGCTGCCCAGGGCGCGGGACCGCGCCAAGGATCTCGGCCTGATCAACATCGCTTTCGCCGGGCCGGTGGCGCTCGGCGGATTCCTGGCCGCCGTGCTCGTCTCGGCCGGCGGTTACCGGCTACTTTTCCTGGCTACTGCCGTGGTCGCACTCCTTGGTGCCATTCTGGTCTGGCGGATCAAGAGCGTGCCCTGATCCGCGCCGCGGTCCTGCACCTCCCCCGCTCGCAGGACCCCGCTCCCCGGAGGACCCATGGCCGAGCAGGCTACCAACCTCCCGCCGCTGCCCTCGCCCGCCCGGGCCGAGCCGTCCGCCCCGGTCTCCCGGCTCTGGATCGCCCAGCTTGGCCTGGCCAGCGCCGCGATGTGGATGGCGTCCCTCACCCCGCTCCAGATCCTGCTGCCCAAGCAGGTCCAGGACATCGTCCCTGGCCAGAAGTTCCTCGTCCTCGGACTGATCCACACCCTCGGCGCGGCAGCGGCGATCGTCGCCACCCCGGTGATCGGCGCACTGTCGGACCGGACCACCCGGGCCAGGCCGCTCGGCAGGCTGACCGGCCGCAGGCACCGGTGGACGCTGGCCATGGCCGTGCTCGGCGCGGTCTGCCTCGCCCTGCTCGCCTGGCAGACCACGGCGGTCGGACTGCTGGCCCTGTGGTTCGGCTTCAGCGTGTTCCAGAACGGGCAGTACGCGACGCTCAGCGCGGCCATACCCGACCACGTGCCGGTCCGGCAGCGGGCCACCGTGGCGGGCTGGGTCGGCATGCCGTATGCCCTCGGCCTGGTGATCGGGGTCGAACTGGTCGCCCGGGTCTTCACCACCTTCGCCGGCGGCTACCTGATGCTGGCGGTCTGCCTGGTGGCGCTGGCGCTGCCGTTCGTCTTCGCCACCGCCGATCACCCGCTCGAGGCTGCCGACCGGGATCCGTTCACCGCCCGGCAGATCATCGATGCCTTCCGGGTGGACCTGCGGGCCTATCCGGACTTCGGCTGGGCCTGGGTCACCAGGTTCCTGGCCTCGCTGGCGATCGCGATGGGCACGCTGTACCTGTACTACTTCCTGCGCGACGCGGTGCACTATCCGAACCCGACGGTCGGCCTGACCACGCTGATCCTGATCTACACGGTCTGCGTCGTGCTCACCGCCATCGTCGGCGGCCGGATCTCGGACCGGATCGGCCGGCGCCGGGTGATCGTCACGGTCTCTGGCGCGCTGATGGGATGCGCCGCACTGCTGCTCGCGTTCTCGCCAACCTGGACGGCGGCCCTGATCGCGGCCGTGCTGTTCGGCGCGGGATTCGGCGCCTACCTCGCCGTCGACCAGGCATTGATCACGCAGGTGCTGCCGCACGCGGACAGCAGGGCCAAGGATCTCGGGCTTATCAACATCGCGATCTCCGGGCCGGCCGCGGTGGGCGGCCTGCTCGCGGCGCTGCTGGTCACCGTGGGCGGCTACCCCATGCTGTTCGTCAGCACGGCCATCGCGGCCGCCCTCGGCGCGGCGGGCGTCTGGCGGATCAAGAGCGTGCGCTGACCAGAAGCATGCGCTGACCAGGAGGATGCGCCTGCCCGACGGGCTAGCGCCGCGGCGCCCTGCGCGGACCACGGCCGACCCGGGCGATCTGCCTGCTCTGAGCGACCAGGTTCCCGGCCGCGTCCCAGACCTCGGCCTCCTCGTCGAACCAGCCCCCGCTGACGTGCCGGCATCTGGCCGCCACCCGCAACAGCCCCGGCGCGGGCACCAGGCGCATGTGCATGGTCAGTTCGACCGTCGGCGCCCATCCGGTCGCGCCAAGGCCGAACACCACCGGCGGCAACCCGTCCACCGCGAGCGCCAGCAGCAGCGCGTCCGGGGCGCGGTCCTCGCGCAACCCGAAGTAGCCGCGCATCTGCGGCGACCCGGCGGGCTCACCATGCCGCCAGCCGACCACGGCCGGATCCAGCCGCAGGCTGACCTGGCCTGCATAACCGGCGGTGCCGTCCTGAGCTACGGTCCCCGGCCAGGGGCCGAGATCGACGCACTCCTCCGGCGGTGGCAGCACCGGCGGTTCGCCGGTCCAGAACAGGTCCCCGGCCGGAGCGTCGTCACGAGGACCGCCATCCCCCGGGCTGACCGGGCCGGCCGCGCTGGGCAGGCTGGCTGGCACCGTCCCGGTGGTCACGGTGGTCTCCAGAACCGGCGTGCCGTCCTGGACCACGGTCGCCCGCGCGGTGGCCGCGGTCCGGCCCGCCTTGAGCCAGGTCACCTGGATCTCGGCGGGTGACAGCCGGGCCACCGCCAGGAAGTGCGCGCTGGTCGCCACCGGGTGCGGCAGCGGTGACTCGGCGAGCACGGCGCGGAGCACGGTCGCGATCATGACCCCGCCGTTTACCGCCGGCGGGGTGGCGCCACCGGGGGCCACCAGGGCGAACCGCTGGTCCGGGTGCATCTCGTACCGGCCGGGTCCGATCCGGCGCACCGCCGTGGCCTGGTCGAACGCCGTCCCGCTGGCGTCCGGACCGGGATCCGCGTCCGGACCGGGACCCGCCCCGATCCCGCGGTCCGGCCTAGCGCTTGCGATCTGCTCCACGTCCACCATCCAGGGCAATCCGGCCAGGGCAATCCGGCGTTGGCTCGGCTACTGGAGGTCTATCACGCCCACAGTTCGCCCTCGATCTTGGCCTCGGCCTCTTCCAGGGTTCCGCCGTAGGCGCCGGTGGACAGGTATTTCCAGCCGCCATCGGCGATCAGCAGGACGATGTCCGCGCGCTGCCCGGCGGCGTGCGCCTTCCTGGCCAGCGCCAGACCGGCGTGCACGACGCAGCCGGCCGAGATCCCGGCGAAGATGCCCTCGGACCGCACCAGTTCCCTGGTCCTGGCCAGCGCGTCGGCGGCGGCGACCGAGAACCGCGAGTTCAGCACCTTGTCGTCGTAGAGTTCGGGCACGAAGCCCTCGTCCATGTTCCGCAGGCCGTAGACCAGCTCGCCGTACCTGGGCTCGGCCGCCACGATCTGCACGTCCGGCACATGCTCACGCAGGTAACGGCCGGTGCCCATGAGCGTTCCCGTGGTTCCGAGTCCGGCCACGAAGTGGGTGACCTCGGGCAGGTCGGCCAGGATCTCCGGGCCGGTCGTCTCGTAGTGCGCACGGGCGTTGGCCTCGTTGCCGTACTGGTACAGCATGACCCAGCCCGGGTTCTCGGCGGCTAGCCGCTTGGCGACCCGGACCGCCTCGTTGGACCCGCCGGCCGCCGGGGAGTAGACGATCGAGGCGCCGTACATGTGCAGTAGCTGAGTGCGCTCCGCGGAGGTGTTCTCCGGCATCACGCAGATCATCTTGTAGCCGCGAAGCTGGGCGATCATCGCCAGCGCGATGCCGGTGTTACCCGAAGTCGGCTCCAGGATGGTGTCCCCGGGGCGGAGCCTGCCCTCCTGCTCGGCCTCCTTGATCATCCAGAGCGCGGCCCGGTCCTTGACCGACCCGGTCGGATTGCGGTCCTCGAGCTTGGCCCACAGGCGCTGCTCGGGACCCGGTGACAGCCGCGGCAGGCCGACCAGCGGAGTCCCGCCGACCACCTCGAGCAGCGAGTCGTAGCGCATCGTTATCCCCGTGCCATCAGGCGCGCGGGCACCCGATCAGCGGGCGCCACCGGCCACGGCCGGCAGCACGGTGACCGTGTCGCCGTCGCTGACGGGCGCGGTCAGCCCACCGAGGAAGCGGACGTCCTCGTCGTTCAGGTATACGTTGACGAACCGGCGCAGGCCCTGCTCGTCCACCAGGCGGTCGCGTAGGCCGGAGTGGCGGGAGTCCAGGTCGGCGATCAGTTCCTCGATCGTCGCGCCGGAGCCCTCGACCGACTTCGCGCCGCCGGTGAACGACCGGAGGATGGTCGGGATGCGGACCTCGATGGCCATCGATAACGCTCCAGGTTTCTTAGGTTGGTGACCGATGGCATCAACCGACGTCAGGTCCCGATCATTCCTCGCCGCCGTCAGTGATCAGAACCTCTTCCTCGGTGACTGCACCGTCGACGATGCGGTAGGAGCGGACCTCGGTCTCGTCCGGCTCCCTGGTCGAGACCAGCAGGTAGTGCGCGGCAGGCTCGCTGGCGTAGGAGATGTCGGTACGAGACGGGTAGGCCTCCGTCGCGGTGTGCGAGTGGTAGATGACCACGGGCTCCTCGTCCCGGTCGTCCATCTCCCGCCACACCGCAAGCTGCTCGAGTGAGTCGAACCGGTAGAACGTCGGCGACCTTTCGGCGTTCGTCATGGCGATGAACCGCTCGGGGAGGTCGCTGCCGGCCGGCCCGGCGATGACGCCGCACGCCTCGTCCGGGTGATCGGCGCGGGCGTGCGCGATGATCTGGTCGAGGAGGGCGCGGGAGATCGTCAGCATGGCGCCGATGGTAGCCAGCGGTCAGGACAGCGCCGCCACCAGGCTGCCCTGCACATAGGCCAGCCACTGATAGATCTGGACATAGGCGTAACGGGGATCGCCGGGCGGGACCGAGTCGCTCAGCGCGTCAAAGTCGTCGGTGACTCCGAGCCGAACCCCCAGCGCCAGCCGGACGTCGTTCAGCGTGCGCAGCCACTGCTCGGCCTGCTCGGCGCTGAGCCTGACCTTGCCGCCGCCGGGCGGCAGGGTGGCCAGCAGCGTCCTGGCCGCGGCCACCTTGGCCGAGCGGAGCCCGGATTCGGTGAACCTGCGGAACTCCCTGGCAGCCTCCGGATCCTCCCGGTAGGCGTCCGGGAGCAGCCGGGCCAGCACCGGGTCGTCCGGCAGGTCGGCCTCGGCGCCCAGGCCGACCATCGCCTCAAGCTCCGCCGCGTCCGGGATGCCGGGGGTCCCGCCGGGCGACGCCGGCCGCGGGCCGGCGCCCGCCGCCGGTTCGGCGTCATCGCCCGCGACAAGCTCGATGACCTGGGTCACCAGGTCCCTGATGACGATGGCCTCGGGCTTCGCGAACCGGGCGGTCACCCCGCCCGAACTCGCCCGAAAACCAGACATCACTTCCTCCGCATCGGTCGGGCCGCCCAGACCGTGCGGGTCCGGCGGTCAATCACGCCTCGTGGCTCACCGTCGCCCACAGCCCGTAGCCGTGCAGGGTCTCGGCGTTGCGCTCCATGGACTCCCGCGCGCCGGCGGCGACCACGGCCTTGCCCTTGTGGTGCACGTCGAGCATCAGCTTCTCGGCCTTCGGCTTGCTGTAGCCGAATACCCGCTGGAACACGTAGGTTACGTAGTCCATCAGGTTAACCGGGTCATTCCAGACGATGGTGAGCCATGGCCGGTCGACGCCCGTCTGCTCGTCGGTCTCCGGCCGGGTCAGTTCAACAGGTGCGACGCTCACGACATGCCACCTCCTCCCACTAGTGTTCCACTGCCCGGCACCGGCCCCGCCATGCGGCATGGTGGCCCGGATCGGGAGCGCCCGCACCGCTAGATGCCCGCCGGGCGTCAGGTCAGGACCGCGGGCTTCATAGGCTTCCATCGTGACCACTGACGCTGCGGCGCGACGACAGGCGCCTTCGAACCGCGCCGCCGGGCAGCTGCCCGCGGGCAGCGGAACCGGACTGCTGACCGACCATTACGAGCTGACGATGGTCCGGGCCGCGCTCGAGGGCGGGGCGGCTGGCCGGCGCGCGGTCTTCGAGGTGTTCGCCCGCCAGCTGCCGCGCGGGCGCAGATACGGCGTCGTCGCTGGCACCGGCCGGTTCCTGGACGCGCTGGCCGCGTTCAGCTTCGACGCCACCGAGATCGACTACCTGCGCTCGGCCGGCGTGGTGGACGAGCGGACCGCCGGCTACCTGGCCTCGTACCGGTTCGGGGGCAGCATCTGGGGCTACCCGGAGGGTGAGTGCTACTTTCCCGGGTCACCGATTCTGGTGGTCGAGGGCACCTTCGCCGAGGCCGTGATCCTGGAGACACTGGCGCTGTCGATCTTCAACCACGACTGCGCGGTCGCGTCGGCGGCGTCGCGGATGATCACCGCGGCCGGGCAGCGGCCGATCATCGAGATGGGCTCCCGCCGCACCCACGAGCGGGCCGCAGTCGCCGCGGCCCGGGCGAGCTACCTGGCCGGCTTCGCCTCCACCTCCAACCTGCGAGCCGGCCTGGAGTACGGCGTGCCGACCACTGGCACCAGCGCGCACGCGTTCACCCTGGTGCACGATGACGAGCGGCAGGCGTTCACCGTCCAGCTTGACGCGCTCGGGGTCGGCACCACGTTGCTGGTCGACACCTACGACGTCGCCACGGCGGTCCGGACCGCCGTGGAACTGGCCGGACCCGGGCTCGGCGCGGTCCGGATCGACAGCGGCGACGTGGCCGCCGTCGCCCGCCAGGTGCGCGCACAGCTAGACGCCCTCGGGGCCACCAGGACCAGGATCGTCGTCACCGGAGACCTGGACGAGCACGCCATCGACCGGCTGGCCGGTGAGCCGATCGACGGATACGGGGTCGGCACGGCGCTGGTCACCGGGTCCGGCGCGCCGACCGCCGCGCTGGTCTACAAGCTGGTCGCCAGGGAGGGTCGGCGGCCCGCCGCCGAAGCCTCCCCCACATCCGAAGCCGGACCGGGCGGCGCCGGAGCGGGCGATGGCAGAGCGGGCGATGGCAGAGCGGGCGATGGCAGAGCGGGCGATGGCAGAGCGGGCGATGGCAGAGCGGGCGACGACCCGCTGCTGCCGGTGGCGAAGCGCTCGGTGGGTAAGCCGACGATGGGGGGACGCAAGTGGGCCGCCCGCCGGTACCGCCCGGACGGCACCGCCGTCGGCGAGGTGATCAGCGGCTTCCCGCCCGCCGACCGGGATGACCAGCGCGCTCTGCTCCGCCCGCTGGTCATCGAGGGTGAGATCGTCGGCGCCGAGCCGCTAGCCAAGGCCAGGGCGCGGCACCAGCGGGCGGTCGCCGAACTGCCCGTCGCGGCGCGCCAGCTCACCCCGGGCAGCCCGGCCATTCCAACGATCCTGGAACCCGGGGACATGGACTGGCACTAGCCTTCGGGGCATGCACCCGACCGCCAGCCACGTCGCCGATGTCCTGCACGCGCTCGGAGCCGCCGGTCAGGTCACCGAGCTACCCGAGGCCGCCCGCACGGCGGCGGCCGCCGCCGCCCAGCTCGGATGCGAGGTCGGCGCGATCGCGAACAGCCTGGTGTTCAGCGCCGACGGCACCCCGCTGCTGATCATGACCAGCGGCGCGCACCGGGTGGACACCGACTGGATCGCGGAGCGGTACGGGTTCACCGCGGTCCGCCGGGCCGATCCGGACTTCGTCCGGTCGGCGACCGGGCAGGTGATCGGCGGCGTCGCGCCGGTCGGTCATCCGAGCCCGCTGCGCACCCTGGTGGATACGGCCCTGGCCGGCTACGACGTGATCTGGGCCGCCGGCGGGCTCGCGCACACCGTCTTCCCGACCAGCTACGCCGAGCTGATCAGGCTGACCGGCGGGGAGCCTGCCGACGTGCAGCGGCCGGCCCGGACGGCTCAGCTGCCGTCGTCGGGCAGCGACTCGTAGATCTCCTTGCACTCCGGGCAGACCGGGTAGCGCTTCGGATCGCGGCTCGGCACCCAGACCTTGCCGCAGAGCGCCACCACCGGGGTCCCGGTGACCGCGCTGTCGACGATCTTGTCCTTCAGGACGTAATGCGCGAACCGCTCGTGGTCACCGTCGCCGGTCGAGAGGTCCGGCCTGGTGTCGGAGTCGAGCCGGGTTCCGCCGGCCGGAAGTACTTCAGTCACAGCAGCCAGCTTACGCCCCGCCGGCCAGCGGTCAGTTGAGCACCGGGTCGTCCGGGAACGTCGCCAGCAGCGCCATCTCGCCGCCCTGGCGGCGCAGCACGGACGGATAGAGCCTGGCCGGCTCGTCCGCGAACGCGTCACCGGGCAGCGCGTCGAGCACCAGCCAGGCGCCCGCCGAGATCTCGTCCGCAAGCTGACCGGCCGCCCAGCCGGCGTAGCCGGCGAAGACCCGGAGCGAGGTAATCGAGTCGGCCAGCAACTCGGGCGGCGCGCCGAGGTCGACCAGGCCGAGCCGGGAGGTCAGCTTCGAGCCGGGCAGCGCCCGCCAGCCGATCAGGTCGTCCTCGCCGCTGGCCAGGCCGAGCGCCAGCGCGCTGTCCGGGGCCACCGGCCCGCCGCGGAACAGCACCGAGGGGCCGGTCACCAGCTCGGTCCAGGGCTCAAGCACCTGCCGGACCGGGATGTCGCTCGGCCGGTTCAGCACCACGCCGAGCGTCCCCTCGTCCGGGTCGTCCTCCACGATCAGCACGATCGTGCGCCGGAAGTTCACGTCACCGAGCAGCGGCGTCGCCGCCAGCAGCTGACCGGTACGCGCTTCTTCCCGCATGAGTCCATGATGCCCCACAAAAGCGCGGTCAGACCGCCTGCGGAGGGTGATCGAACACGGGTGAGGGCCGTCCCCCGCGCCGCTTCAGAAGAGCAGGCTGGACAGCCTCGTCCTGGCCCTGGCGACGGTGGGATCACCGGGCGGCATGATGTCGAACAGGCCGAGCAGGTGCTTGCGTGCCCGGTCCCGGTCATCGCCGGTGGTGCACCCCACCGCGCCGAGCATCCGGTCGAAGCTCGCGTCGATCTGCCCGGTGGCGAACTCTACGTCGGCGGCCCGGGCCTGCGCCTCGGGGTCGCCCGGCCGCTCGTCCGCCTCCCGGCGCACCTTCGCCGGGTCGTAGGAGCTCACCCGGCGGAACAGGTCGACCTGCGCGAGCCAGGCCTTCGCGACCGGATGACCGGGCGAGGCGGCCAGGATCTGCTCCAGCGACTGGGCCGCGGAGTCCAGGTCGCCCGCGGTCACCGCCTCCTGCACCTCGCGCAGCCGCGGGTCGGCGAGCACCTCGTCGGGCGCCCCGGCCATCGCCGGGCCAGCCCCCGGGGCGCCGGGCTGCGCCGCGGCTTCGGGCTGGCCGTCCGGGCCGTCCTCTCCCTCGTCCGCGGCGGCAGGAACGCCGGTCCGCGGCGGCATCCCCATCTCCTCCGCCACCCGCAGGACCTCGCCGATGTACTGCCGGACCTGCGGCTCGGGCAGGGCACCCATGAAGAGCTGAAGCAACTGCCCGCCGATCGCGGCGAGCACCATCGGGATCGACTGCACCTGAAGGGCGGCGCCAAGCTGCGGGTTGGCGTCGACATCGACCTTGGCCAGGATCCAGTCACCGCCCGCTTCCTCGGCAAGCTTCTCGAGCACCGGGCTGAGCTGCTTGCACGGCCCGCACCACTCCGCCCAGAGGTCGATAACCACCGGGACGGTCTGGGACCGGGCCACCACGTCGGTGGTGAAGGTCGCGTCGGTGACGTCGATCACGAACTCCGACCCGCCGCCGGCCTGCGACTGCGCGGCCTGCTGCCGCCGTTTCACGGCAGCCTGCCGGGCGCCGAGGTCGACGGCGCCGTACATGGAGAAGTCTCGCGGCTGTTGCATGGTTCCATCCTGCCGTATCAGGGCGCGCGATCAGGCACGGTGGCGGCACCGAACCGGCGCCGGGCGCGCCGGGCGGCGCGGCTAGAAGGCCGGGGCCTCGGAGTAGCCGCCCCACTCGTCCCGCAGGGCGCCGCAGATCTCGCCGAGGGTCGCCTCGGCCATCGCGGCGTCCAGCATCGGCGGGATCATGTTCGCCCCGGACCTGGCCGCGGCGATCATCGCGCCGAGCGCCTCGTCGACCGCCCGCTGGTCCCGGCTGGCGCGCCGTCGCGCGAGGTCGGCGGCCTGGGCGACCTCCACCTCGTGGCTGACCCGCAGGATCTCGACCGGCTTGCCGACCGTCTCGGTGTGGCAGTTCACGCCGACGATCTTCTTCTCGTTCTTCTCCAGCTTCTGCTGGTACTGGAAGGAGGCCTCGGCGATCTCGGTCATGAACCAGCCTTCCTCGATCCCGCGCAGGATCCCGCCGGTCATCGAGCCGTCCGGGCTCATCTGCCGGATCCGGTCGAAGATCTGCTCGGCCTGCTCCTCCAGTCGGTCGGTGAGCGCCTCGACGTACCAGGAGCCGCCGAGCGGATCGGCCACGTTGACCACGCCGGTCTCGTCCATGATCACCTGCTGGGTGCGCAGCGCGATCTCGGCGGCCTGCTCGCTCGGCAGCGCGAGCACCTCGTCCAGGGCGTTGGTGTGCAGCGAGTTCGTTCCGCCGAGCACGGCCGCGAGCGCCTCGATCGCGGTCCGGACGACGTTGTTCTCCGGCTGCTGCGCGGTCAGCGAGACGCCGGCCGTCTGGGTGTGGAACCGCAGCCACTGGGCCCGCTCGGTCTTGGCCCCGTAGACGTCGCGCAGGTACCGCGCCCAGATCCGGCGGGCGGCCCGGAACTTGGCGATCTCCTCGAAGAAGTCGATGTGCGCGTCGAAGAAGAAGGACAGGCCGGGGGCGAACGTCTCGATGTCGAGGCCGCGGGACAGGCCAAGCTCCACGTAGCCGAACCCGTCGGCCAGCGTGAACGCGAGTTCCTGCGCGGCCGTCGACCCGGCCTCCCTGATGTGGTAGCCGGAGACCGACAGCGGCTTGTAGTCGGGGATCTCGGCCGCGCAGTACTCCATCAGGTCGCCGATCAGGCGCAGATGCGGCTCGGGCGGGAACAGCCATTCCTTCTGGGCGATGTACTCCTTGAAGATGTCGGTCTGCAGGGTGCCGTTCAGCGCCCCGATGTCGGCGCCCTGCCGCCTGGCGGCGGCCAGGTACATGCAGAACACCGGCACGGCCGGCCCGCTGATCGTCATCGAGGTGGTGATGTCGGCGAGCGGGATGCCGGAGAAGAGCACGTCCATGTCGGCCGCCGAGTCGATCGCGACGCCGCAGTGACCGACCTCGCCGGCCGCCCGCGGATCGTCGGAGTCTCGCCCCATCAGGGTCGGCATGTCGAAGGCCACCGACAGGCCGCCGCCGCCCGCGGCCAGCAGCATCTTGTACCGCTGGTTCGTCTGCACCGCGTTCCCGAAGCCGGAGAACTGCCGGATCGTCCAGGTGCGGCCGCGGTAGCCGGCCGGGTACAGGCCCCGGGTGAACGGGAATTCCCCCGGCCAGCCGATCCGCTCGAAGCCGGGCACCACCGCTCCATCCGGCGGCCCGTAGACCGGGTCCACCTCCAGACCGGACAGCGTGCTGAAGTCGGCGTCCCGCACCCGCGCCGCGTCATACCTGCGCTGCCAGCGTGTCCGGCCGTCATCACGGTCCGCCGGTCCCGTGGCGCCGGCGTGGTCGCCTGCGGTCTGTCCAGTCATGGTGATCCTCCGGCGGCTAGCGGCGGTCCGGGCGACTTAGTTGGACGTCCTACTAAGTCATGTTCCCAGTTTATGCCGACGTCATCGGGCAGGAAACGGCGAACCGGTCCAACCATCGCGAGTCCGCCGGCGTCTTGATGATCGGCGGTGCCGCAAGCGCCCCGCGGGCGGTCCGCCCGCCGTCCATTGCCCGTGATCGATTGTGTGGTAGAACGAATGGGACACCTCGCCAGCCCGGTAGGCCTTGCTGCCGCCGGTGACGTCGTTGTCGTTCTGCAAGGATCCCGGTCCGTGCCGGCCACGGCGGCAGCCACCCCAGGGAGCGCAGTGGCCAGGCTCCGATCGATCGACCGCTCGGCCGCGGAGGATCTGTTCAACGCCTGCTATCCCCGGCTGGCCGGCTGGGTCCGCCGCCTGGTCGATGACGACGAGACCGCGCACGAGATCGCCTCCGAGGCCTTCACCAGGCTGCTGGCCCGGTGGACCGGCCTGGACAACCCGCAGGGCTACCTGTACATGATCGCCGCCAACCTGGTCAGGGACCACTGGCGCAAGACCAGCAGGGAACGCCGGGCGATGGCCACCTACTCGGCGGCGGCGCCGCGAGAGCCGGCCTGGCACCAGGCCCAGGATGTGGACGTACGGGCCATGATCGAGACCCTGCCGCCCGCACTGCGCAGCGCCTTCCTGCTGCACTACTACGCGGGCTTCCCGATCAGGGAGATCTCGTCGCTGCTCGGACGGCCGGAGGGAACGGTGAAGGCCGACCTGCACCACGCCCGGGCCAGGCTCAGGCAGGCGATGGGTGAGGCCGATGACTAGCGGGATGGACCCCTTCGAGCGGTGGCTGGACGCCGACGTCGAGTTGCTGCCGCCACCACCCGGTTCGTTCGACGCGATCCGGCGGCGGGCCAGGCGCCGGAAGGCCGCCCGCGCGGCCGGCGTCGCGGCGGGCGCCGTGGTCGCGGTGGCCGCACTGGTGGTGCTGCCCAGGCTGGCGCTGCCCGGCCAGGGCGGGTCGGCCGGGCCGTCGAGCGCACTGGGCGGCACCAGCGCGAACCGGACCGCCGGGCCGAAGACCGGAAGCACCGGTCCGGGCGCGCGCGGGCCGTCGACCAGCGCGACCGCCCAGTCGCCGACGCCGGGCCAGGTCGGCCCGGGCCCGGCCCTGGTCGCGCCCGGGCCGCAGCAGAAGCCGGCGCCCGGATTCCGGCCGACCTCGGTGACCTTCGTCGGCCCGAACATCGGCGCCGTGATCGGGCAGGCGCACTGCGCGGCTGGGCCGTGCACCGCCGTTGCGGGCACGGCCAGTTACGGCTCATCCTGGTTCGCCGTCGGCAGCCCGGACGCCGGCCCGCCAGGATCGGCCTCCGGCGCCAGCCAGATCCGCTTCCTGAACGAGCACAACGGCTGGGCCTACGGCCCCGGCCTGTTCGCGACCCACGACGGCGGCGCCACCTGGGCGCAGGTCAGCGTGCCCGCGGCTGGCCGGGTGATCGACCTGGCAACCGTCGGCAACCGGGCCTTCGCGGTCCTGGCCACCTGCTCGGGCAGCGGCACGGCGTACGCGCGGCACTGCACCAGCTTCGCGCTGATCACGGCCGCCGCGGCGGACACCGCGAACCGGTGGCGCCTGGTCCCGGGCGCCGCTGCGCTCGGCTCGGCCCGCCCCGGCGCGCTCCAGCTGACCGCCGCTGCTGGTTACCTGCTGGCGGGCGGGCACCTATTCACCGGGCCGGTCACCGGCGGGGCCTGGCATCAGGTCGCCGTCTCCCCGTCCGGCGACCCGCCCTGCCTCGGCGCCGGAACGGCCGGGGCGTCCGCCGCCGGCTGGCACGGGCTGCTCGCGCCCGCCCCGGGTGAGCTGTTCCTGTACTGTTCGGCAGGCCAGGTGACCGGAGCGGGGCCGGCCGGGCTGTACGGATCGTCCGACGGCGGGACGGCCTGGACCTTCCTGGGTCCGGCCGGCGCGGCCGGCACGCCCACCTCGATGGCGGTGACGACGCCGGGGGGCATGCTGGTGCTGGCGACAACGGCGGGGATCTACTACTCCGGCACCGCCCACGGCACCCTGGCATGGCAGCCGGCCAGCCTGCCCGGACCGGTCCCGCCCGGCGGGTTCAGCTTCATCGGGATGACGACCAGCACTCAGGGCGTTGCCGTGCCGGCCGCGACCGGCCAGCACGAGGTCATGATCACGACGGACGGCGGGATGAGCTGGCAGGCCCGGCCCATCACCTAGCCGGGCCGGGCCCGGGTCAGTCCGCGAAATCCCCGGCCGCCACCCGCAGCGTGCGCAGCAGGCTCACTAGCTCCGCAAGCTGCGCCTGGTCATAACCGCGCATCCCGAAACCCGCGTTCATCAGCTCCGCGGTGGCCTGCCGGACCAGATCCCGGCCGGCCGGCGTGATCTCGGCCAGGGTCCCCCGCCGGTCGGCCGGGTTGGGCCTGCGCAGCACTAGAGCGGCCCGTTCAAGCCGGTCGATCGTGTTGGTGACGCTGGTCGGGTGCACCATCAGCCGCTCGCCAATCAGCCCGAGCGGCAGCGCGCCGGACCGGCTGAAGCTGAGCAGCACCAGAGCCTCGTACCTGGCGAAGGTCAGGCCGAACGGGCGCAGCAGGCCGTCAAGCTCGGCGAGCAGGATCTGGTGCACGCGCATGATCGAGGTGACGGCGGCCATCGCCGTGGAGTCGCCGAACCTGCGCTCCCAGATCCGCGCCGCCCGCTCGATCGGATCGAAGGGAAGATCCATCGGCTGCCGCACAGCCACAAGGTACCGGCAGCGGCGGCCGGGCGACGGGTCAACCTGACCGGCGGGCGCCCGCGAGCGCCGTTTGATCCCCGCTTTGCGTCCGGCGGGGACTGCCATGTCGCTCGCCCGGTCCGCGACCCGTTCCTTTACCTGGGGCGACGGTGCTGGAGATGGCCGGATCGGCAAGTTATATTCCGGCCTTGGGGAATACGTGACCGAGACGAGATCGGGGGACGATATGCGGTCCGGTCACGCCGCGGCGCTCGTCGTCCCGGTGCTCACGGCCGGCGTCGGCGCACGGCAGTCAGGCAGCTGGGGATTGCGGCTGGCCAGCTTCAGGCTGGATCAGTCCGAACTCGGCAACGCCGCGCTCGGTGTCCTGACCACGCCGTCTCCGTCGTCGGACGCGCTGGTCGGGCTGCTGTCCGGGCAGACCAGGCCGACCTACGGCTATCTGCGGGTGCTCGGTCACGACATGGGCACCGCGCGCGGCCGGGCCGCGGTGCGCGGCGAGGTGGGGGTCGCCAGCCGGCACGCCAGGGCCCTGCCGTCGGTCCGGATCCGCCGCCTTGTGGAGCGCGCGGCCCGGGAATCCATCCAGCCGCCGTCGGACCGGCACCTGCTGGTCGCCGCGATCTTGGACCGGCTGTCCCTGACGCCCTGGGCCGAGGTCCCGGTCCGGTCGGCCCCTGAGCTGATCGCCAGGAAGGCCAGGCTGGCCGCCGCGTGCGTGCACCAGCCCAGGCTGCTGCTGATCGACGGCCTGCTCGACCAGCTTCCCGAACTGGACACGATCGTGCTCGCCGACGCGATCAAGAGCCTCGGGCAGGACACCGCGATCATCGCGCTCGGGCACGACGCGCAGGCGTTGTCGCTGATCTGCGATCAGACCGTGGAACTGAGCGACGGGATCGTGATCGGCGACCGATCGCCGGACATCGCCGAGCCGCAGCCCGAGCGGCCGGGACCGCTGCCGCTCGCCCCGGCCAGCGCCTGACCTGGCCCGGTCGGGTTGCACCGGCCGGCCCGCCGGTGCGCCGCTTCCGCAGCCCGGCGATCCGGGCGCAGAATGGGCCAGATGAATGGTGACCCGCCCCGCCCCGCTCCGGCCAGGGATCTCATCGGCACCCTGCTGCGGGGCCTGTTCGATGACGCGTCCCTGTTTCCCCCGGGAAACCTCCCGATGCCCCAGGCGATCGATGCGCACGCGCGGCACCGGGCGGCCTGGTACCGGGACCTGACCGGCCCGTTCGTCTGCCCGGACACCAGGCTCCCCGAGCTTCGCCGGGTGCTGACGGCCGCCGGTACGCCGTCGATCGACCTGTCGCTGGTGGTCACCGGCGGCGCGGCCGCCGTCGCCGACGCGGTCAACGAGTCCGACGCGGACCCCCGACTGCGGCTGCTGGCCATCGAGGTACCGATCGCCCGGGGCGAGGATCCGGCCAAGGCGATCGTCGACGTCACCACCGCGCTGGACGGGGCGCCGCGGACCGGCGCGGCCGGCTACGTGGAGATCCCGATCGGCCTGGCCGCCGACCCGGCCAGCGCGCGCGCCCTGATCGCGATCATCGCCGAGCATGGCTACCGGCCGAAGCTGCGGACCGGCGGGGTGACCAGCGCAGCTTTCCCGGACGAGCCGACGCTGGCTGCCTGCCTGGCCACGGTGGTCCGCCAGTGGGTCCCGTTCAAGTGCACCGCCGGCCTGCACCACGCGGTTCGGCACACCGCCGCCGAAACCGGGTTCGAGCATCACGGGTTCCTGAACGTGCTGCTCGCCATCGCCGCCGCGGCCAGCGGAGCGGACCATGACCGGATCGCCGGAATCCTCCGCCAGCGCGAGCGGTCCGCGATCGCCGGTCAGGTCAGGGCACTGGCGGCCGATGACATCGCGAGGGTCCGGACCGTGTTCGCCTCGTTCGGCACCTGCAGCACCGATGAGCCGGTCACCGACCTGGTCGCGCTCGATCTGATCGCGACCGGCGAGGCCGGGTACGAACAGGTCGGCGAGACCGGGACCCGCCTGGCGGGCGATGAATGAGAGGGCACCGATGACAACGCCGCGACCCTGCGACTGGCTTGGCGTTCCCGATGGGCACCCGTTCGGGCTGCAGACCCTCCCGTACGGATCGTTCAGCGACGCCCGGCACCCGGCCAGGCGGCGGGCCGGCGTGGCGATCGGTGACCGGGTGCTCGACCTCACCGCCGCCACCGAGCGACTGCTGCCCGGGCGGGCCGCCGAGTTCGGCACCGGCGCGCTTGACGCGTTCCTGGCCGCGGGCGATGCCGCGTGGAGCCAGGTCAGGTCCGCGCTGGTCCGGTGGCTGTCGGAGGAGCCGTTCCGGGACGCGATCGAGGATCTGCTCGTCCCCGCCGACGCGGTCACCATGCACCTGCCCTTCACAGTCGCCGACTATGTCGACTTCTACGCCTCCGAGCAGCACGCGACGAACGTCGGCGCGATCATGCGGCCGGGCGGCGAGCCGCTCACGCCCAACTGGCGGCACCTGCCGATCGGCTACCACGGGCGGGCCGGGACCATCGTGGTTTCCGGCACCCCGATCCGCAGGCCCTGCGGCCAGGCCCGGCCATCCGGCGCCGACCGGCCGGTCTACCGCGCCTGTGCCCGGCTGGATTTCGAGGCCGAACTCGGCTTCGTCGTCGGTGTCCCGAGCGCGCTCGGGGAACCGGTCAGCGCGGCGGGCTTCGCCGAGCACGTGTTCGGGGTGTGCCTGGTGAACGACTGGTCGGCCAGGGACATCCAGGGCTGGGAATCCATGCCGCTCGGGCCGTTCCTCGGCAAGTCGTTCGGCACCACCGTCTCGCCCTGGATCGTCCCGCTCGCGGCGCTTGAGCAGGCCAGGATCCGGCCGCCGTCCCTGGACACCGACCTTGTCGGCTATCTGGCGGCGGCCGGCGACTGGGGGCTGGACATCGACTTCGAGGTCCGCATCAACGGCCACGTCGTCTCCCGGCCGCCCTACGCCACGATGCACTGGAGCCCGGCGCAGATGCTCGCCCACCTGACCGTGAACGGCGCCTCGCTCCGCACCGGGGACCTGTTCGCCTCCGGAACGGTCAGCGGCCCGCGCCCGGACCAGTACGGGTCACTGCTCGAGCTCGCCGATGCCGGACGCCGGCCGCTGAACCTGCCAGACGGCACGACCCGCGGCTGGCTCCAGGACGGCGACGAGGTGGTAATCGCCGCCTCGGCCGCCGGGCCGGACGGGCTCCGGGTCGGGCTCGGCGAGGCTCGTGGGCAGATCGTTCCCGCGCTGGCCGTCGGGCCCTGAGGAGCGCCATCGGACGGCGGGGCCTGCCGCCGGTCCGGCGGCCCGCTGGGGCTCGGCGGCTACGATGGCGATACACACACATTCGGGAGAGCGCGGCATGCCAGGGCAGCACGAGCGAACCGAGCCGGTAGAGCGTGACCTGTCCGGCCCGGACGCGGCGCCCGGCCACGATCGGCTCGGACTGGTCGCGCAGGATGATGCGCCCGAGACCGACCGGTCGCCGTGGCAGCGTTATGGCACGATCGCACCTGCCCCGGCCGCCGTTGCCGCCCCGCCCGAGCCGGCCGGGGAACCGCAGGAGCCGGCCGGGGAACCGCCCGAGCCGGCCGGGGAACCGAGCGGACCGGCGGACGCGGCGAACCAGCAGACCGGATCCGCGGACCTGGCCGCCGACGTCACCGGCGAGGACTTCAGCACCGCCGACGACCTGCCCGCTAGCCACGATCTCCGCACCGGCGGGGAATCAGCGCCGGGCGATGACTCCGGCGCGGGTGAGCGTCCGGCGGCGGACGGGCCGCCGGACGCGGACGGTGCCGCCACGGGTGCCGGCGACTCCGTCGGCCAGGACGTTCCGGCCACGGCTAACGCCGAACCGGCAGATCACGAGGCCGGCACCCGGGCTGATTCCGGACCCGGTACCGGCGCGGCAGAGTCGTCGCAGCCTCAGAACTCGCACGCCCCGGCCGGGACGCCTGGCCGGGCCACTCCCCGGCCGGCCCGCGGTTCGCTCGCCGACCTCCGGGAGCGACTGGAACGCCTGCCATTGGGCCACCCCGCTTCGCCCTACCACGTCGACGGCGAGCGAAAGTCGCCGCCGCCCCGGCTCAAGCACCTGGAACTGGCTCCGCCCCAGCCAGCCCGTACGGTGGCCGGCCAGGTCCTCGCGCCCGGGGCCGGGCAGTGGCACGGCGACGCCGATACCGGGAGTCCCGGTACGCCTGACGCCGACGGCGCCTGGCTGGACATCGCGCTGCGCACGCCGGACTGGGAGGACGTGCCGACCCTGCTCGCAGTGACCGCGGTACCACGTGACTCGACGGACCTGACCGAGGATCAGCTCAGGCTGGCCGACGAGGCGTACGACCGGCTCCGCGCGGCGCAGGGCCGCGACCTATTCGGCGCGGACACCGGAACCGGGCTCACCGCCGCGCTCCGCCGGGTATCGGAACAGCTAGCCCACGGAACGCTGGCCCCGGACTCCGAACAGCACGCGCTACTCGGGCCGGAGGAGTTCCGCGCTAGGTACGCCGACCTGATCCGGCGACATCCGGAAAGGTCCGCGGAATCGCTGGCCGACCGCGTCCCCGGCGCGCTTTCGTATTCGTTCGTGCTGGACAGCAACCTGTATGCCGCGGGTATCTGGCTGGTCCAGGACGCGCTGGAGGAGGCCGGCTTCCAATTGCGCGCTCGCCGCAATGGCTGGAACGGCGCCACCGACAAATGCGTCGTCACCCTGTGGCTCGACGCCGACAGCGGCGTGGTGTTCAGCGTGCAATTCCATACCGCGGCGAGCCTGGAGGCCCAGCACCTGGCCAGGACGTCGGCGGCGCTGATCGCCGATCCGCGGATTCCCCGCGCCGAGGCGGAGAACCTGGCCGGCGACCTGGCCGAGGCATGGGCGGCACTCCCGGTCCCCCCGGGCACCAGCCATATCAGCGACTACGCCGACTCCCCCGGCCCCGTGCTGCCGTAGACCGGGCGGCCAGCGCCCTGGGCCGGCCACGCCGTTAGCGTTACCGCCTACCCGGATGCCCGGTCTTCGGCGTCGCGGCCGATGGCCTCGTCGAAGTACTCCCTGATCAGCTGCCGCTGCCGCTCGCTGACCTGCTGGAAATGCTTCGCCAGCGCGTCGTCGCCGATCGCCTCGGCGGTCAGGTACAGATCCTTGATCTGATCCAGCTTGGCTGCGGCGGCGTCCGCGCCCTCCTGATCTGACTGGCTCGGCCCGGATTCCGGGCCATCGCCGACCGAGTCCGGCGACGGCTGCGATCCGACGTAGTCCGGGTCACCGGCCGAGCCCGGCTGATCGGCCGACGCGGCAGAACCGTTGCCGCGCAGGGGCTCGAACGGCCCGCGGGCCGACTCCCCGTCCCGGCCCTCCGCGCGGCCGCCGGCGGCCGCGTGGACAGCCGAGGCAGGGCCGGCCGACTCGGCGACCGGGTCAGCCGGCCCGGGAACCGGGTCAGCCGAACTCACTGCGGGCGCCGGCTGCTCGGCAGCGACACCGCCGGCAGGACCGGGCGGCTCGGGGGCACCGACCACTGGCCCGGACTGGGCGGCAGCGAAACCACCGGCGGGACCGGCCGCGCTCACGGCAGGGTCCGGCTTAGCTCCCGTTACGCCCGGTCCGACGACCGGAATCGGCGCCGTCACCGCATCGTCTTCCTGACTGGCCGCGCCTGCCGTCGTCGCATCCGCCGGGGCGACGGTCGTTCCCGCGGGCGGGCCTGCCTGCGCGCCCGGCCGCGGACCGCCGCGGCGCTCGGTCACGTCGGCCGCGCCCGCGGTCAGGGCCCGCGGCTCGGCCAGACGGCCAGCGGGTTCCCGCCGGTCTCCAGACACCGGGCCCACCACCCCGTCCGCCGATCCGTCGTCGGGCCCGTTGGGCAGCCGGTCGGGACCGACCCGGTCCCGGTAGGCGGGTGGCCGGATCGGCTCGTCGTACCGGTCCCAGTAGCGCGGCGCGTCCGGCGGGAGCGGGCTGGCCACCAGGTAGTCATCGACGGGCACCGGACGGCCCTGCCGGTACGGCGCCGGGGCCGGGGCACGATAGTCGCCAGGCTCGGCCTGCCAATACCGATCGGACCGGTCGGCCCCATCCGGGCGGTACCCATGCGGACGACCGCCCGGGGCCCAGACCGGACGGCCCTCTACATATTCGTCGTGGTCACCGGGCGCGGCGCGCCACGTCCGCGACTCCCGCCCGGCGGGACCCGCCCGCCATTCCGTCCGGTCGGCTGGGTAGTCAGCCCTGGGCTGGTAGTCAGCCCCGGACCGGAACGCGGGATCCTGATGGCCGGCGGGCGGCTGACCCGGGTACCGGTCCTGGTGCGGGTACCGGTCCTGGTGCGGGTACCGGTCCTGGTGCGGGTACCGGTCCGGCGGACCGCTCTGATAGCCCTCGGACGCTGGGTAGCCGTTCTGGCCCCGGTAGCCGTCCTGACCGCGGTAACCCGCGGCCGATGGGTAGCCATCCGCGCCGCGATAGTCATCGCGGCCGGGGTAGCCGGAACCGCTGCGGTCCGGAATGCCGGTGCCCGGCCGACCCGGCCCGACACCGTACCCAGGCGCACCCGGATAGCCGGGAACGTCGCGGCGCACTGGCCCGTAGCCAGCAACGGGACCCGGCGGGAAGCCGTACCCGGTGGCGGCGCGGTACCGGTCGTCCGGCGCGTACTGCCCATCGGCGCCAAAGGAGCCGTCAGCGGGATAACCACCGCCGGGCACTGGCCCGCCGGGATAGCCGGGACCACCGGGACGATCCGGGTAACCGGGCTCGGCTGGGTACGCCCGATCCGGCGGATAACCAGGCCCTGGATAACCAGGCCCCGGATAACCAGGCCCCGGATAACCAGGCCCCGAGTACGTGCGGGCCGGATGTTCCCGGGGCGGATACCCCGCGCCGGGTTGCTCGCGCTCCGGCGAGTGCGCGGGGCCGGAC
>JAJYTW010000297.1 GCA_021792855.1 Actinomycetes bacterium | reverse complement strand
CCATACTCTTAGACGTCGCATCGACCGAGTGGAGTATCTGACAGGACTCTCGTTTGACCGCGCAGAGGACAGGTTCGTCGCCTGGGTAGCGCTTCGAGCGCTCAGCCTGCAGGGGAACCTTGGCTAGAACCACGAGCAGTGACTTGTGCACTTGGGTTTCCCTTCGTAAAGCGGAGACGTCGCCTTAAGGAGTGGCTGGGGCGGAAACACGCAGAAAGTTGGACGGGGATTTCTGCGAAGGCGCCGTCCGGCTGGTCCGGGAGACTGGTAAGCTGATCGCGCAGGTGGTCCGCGAGCTGGGGATAAATGACGGCACGCTAGGTGACTGACCTCGATTCTTTATGCCGTCGGCCGAGCAGCGGTGGGCCGACGAGCGGGTCTGCACATCAGCCGAAGCGAATAGCAGACTTCCTCGTCATAACCGGCCTGCAGAGCGGCCTATCCAGATAGAGCCCCGCCGCGGTGAGGACGGTGACCGGCACGGTCTGCACGACCATATCGCGGCGGCAGCGTGTCGGTGATCAGGACCTCGACCAAGGGCCGTCCGCTGAGGCACGACGACGCTGACGGGCACTGCCGATATGCCTAATGTCCTGCGAATCCGGCTCGCTCTGGGCCACTCAGCGCGATCCGGTATGCCCGGATCGAACGATCGCTTGGGCGTCGCCAAGCCACCGGACGGCGAAGGTGGCATTGCCAGCGGACTGCACAAGCCCGCTGACCAACTGGACCGCGGCCTTCTCGCCTGTGAGGAGTGCGACCAGTTTAAGTCCTGCTTGCTCGCCGGTCCCTGACGGGAGAGCCGGAGCCGAGGTTCACCGGTTCGTCAGGTTCAATCGGCGGGATGCCGCTGCGGCGGCACGGATGCATGCCTGCCTCGGTACTCATGATCTGCCATTTGATCTGCCGGGTGACCGGAAGATCCGCTGGGCCCCAGAAGCTGATGCTTGGCTGCCGCGAACTCCTCATTGGTCAGCACTCCGGAAGCGTGAAGCTCTGCCAGCTTGCTGATCTCGTCCGCGATGCTTTCAGGCGCCAGGGCTCCGACCTGCAGCTCACCCGATGACGCTGCGGGTACCCCGTCCTTCATCGCGGCGGCCTGGGTCATTGCGTTGAAAGCTATGGCCCCCACCTCGGCCTGCCGAATCGCGTATGCGCCATCCAGGCTGTGCTGGTGGATCGTTCCGTCAGCGAAGACGATCACCGCAACTGCCACGGACTTCTTCGAGAACCCCGCAAGTGCTCCTGCCGGGCCGAGTCCCATCGCGGTAGTCAGCACCGCACCGCTGACCGCGGCTCCACCCCGGTGGTGCTGGAAGGAGCTAGTCACCTCGGCGTGCGCCCCGGCAAGAAGACCCAGCTGGCGGCCCCAGGTCGGGTCGCGGACGGTTCCGTCTGCCCTGACCATCACTCCGAGACCATGCACTGCCTGCCGCTGCTTCAGTTCCCGTCTTCTCCGTTCCATCTCCTGCTTGACGTGCTCAAACCGCAGGCGTCCCAGCTCCTCATTGGACCGGGAGCCGCCGTCATCATCGGGATCCAGGACCCCGTCTTTATGAAGATCGCTCAGCAGCCGCTCACGCCTGGCCAGCCGCTTACGCTCAGCCGCCTCGGCCCTCTCGCCTTCGCGGCGCTCGTGTGCGGCCTGGCGGTCCTCAGTGTTCTTGAACAGGGCCATCGCTACCTCGCATGTCCTCACACCAGCGCTGGCGGCGTCGGATATGACCGTCTGACATCTTCACCGTGATTATGGCTACTTGCCGCATACCCGGCCCGCTTTCCCGGCTATTGGTCTATAAGGTTCCGGTGGGTGGCTGCGGGAACCTTCGCTGCCCTGGCTGTCGCCGGATTGGGGTACTGTGCTCGGATGTCCTCCGCGCGGCACAGCGGCTCGCCGGTCTCCTGCGCGGAGCGGAGAGGTCCACGCTGGTGACGGGCCCGGATCGCCAGCAGCCTGGCCAGGTGGCATGATGCGGTGCCCGAAGGAGTTCTCGTGGCCAGCCTCGCCCGACGGGGCTAGCGCAGTCGCAGCGCAGTCATACAGTGGCGACCGTCGGCAAGCGATGGCAACCATTGACAACTGAAATCGCTGCTCAGACAGGCGTTCCTAAAGTCACCGCAGGTCCGGATTTCGGTGGTGACTGTCCCCGGCCTACAGGCCGACTCGCCCGCCGCCCCCGCCGCTGGCCTGGGTCGGAGCGCTATCCGGCTCCACCGCAGTCAGTCCCCGCGTGAGCAGGACTGGTGCGGCTGCCTCCTTGGATTGGCGCGGTCTGGGCGATCCGTACCGCGATCCCGTCCAGCAGGCAGTTCAGTCCGAATGTGAAGCTCTCTTCGCTATGCGCGCTGGCCCTGGCCGCGAGGTGCTGCTCGGTGACTACGGGCTCCGGGGCGGCCGGTTCCGTCAGGTCGCTGTGTGCCGTGCCTTCCCCGGCGGCGCTTAGCGGTGCCGCCGGTTCCGGCGCCCACCAGCCGGTCTCGCGCTGCAGGAAGCCGGACACGTAGTTGATAACCGCGGCGAGGATGTAGGCCTGGGTCTTCGGGTCGAGGCCGAGGCCTTCGAGTGACCGGAACACAGCCGCGCCGTATTGCCTGGTCAGCGGACCCGGGACGGGCGGGATGGCCAGCTGTGCCAGCCACGGGTGGCGGCGCCCCACGACGCGGGTGGCGCGGGCGATGGCGACGAGGTCGGCGCGCCAGTCGCCGGAGGGCTGCGGAAGTTCGGTCTCGCCGACGACGGCGTCGACCATGAGTTCATAAAGCTGGCTCTTGCCCGAGACGTACCAGTACAGCGATGTCGGCGCCGAGCCGATCTGGCTCGCGATGCGGCGCATCGACACCGCCTCAAGACCGTGCCGATCAGCGAGTCCGATGGCGACCTGGGTGATCTCCGCACGACTGAAAGCGGGCCGGGCCTGGCGCGCCGCTTCCGCGGGCCGCAGCCAGACGGACGGCGTGTCGGATCCTGGAGGTCTCTTGGGCATTGCCGCCTTGCGTTCTGGTACGGCCCGGCCGGCCTGATGATTGACAGTCCTACAGTGTAGGGCCTAGCGTCAGTCCTACAGTGTAGGACTGACTTACCGGGCAGGTTTGCCCGGTTGCGGAGGCGCGGCGATGAACGCATTCGACTACATCCTGGACGCCGTGCTGCTGGCTACGGTGTTCATCCAGTTCCGGGGGCGCAGGCTCACGCCGCGCAATCTGATCTTTCCCGTGGCGATTGTCGTCTATTTCCTATTCGCTTACCTCAAGGGCGTTCCGACCGCCGGCAACGACCTGTACCTGGTCCTCGGCGGCGTCCTCCTGGGGCTAATATTCGGCGCGGGCGCGGGTGCCTTTACCAGGGTCTACGCCGGTGAGAAGGGGATCTATGCCAAGGCCGGTCTGCTCGCCGCGGCCTTCTGGACAGTCGGCGTCGTCCTGCGGACCGCCTTCAGCCTCTATGCCGCCGATGGCGGCAGCGGGGCCGACCGCACGATCGGCCAGGTGATGCACTCGCTCGACATCACCTCATCCCGCGCGATCATCGCCTGCCTGCTGCTAATGGTCCTGGTCGAAGTCGGCTCCCGGCAGCTTCTCGTCGGCGCGCGCTACCTGCGCCTACGCGGGCAGTCGTCCCCGGTGCCGGTCCCGGCGCCCCCAGCCGGCGAGACAGGCCCGGGCTGAGACTCCCCGCTCACCCTCCACCGCGAAGCGTCACCGAGGCACTAGCCTTCGTGCCGCCAGGCAGCAGTTGGGGCCATGTGATCAAGTACCGTTGAGGGCACGCGAGCGGAGGAGAGCTCCATGGCGGATCTCGAAATCGAGGGTGATGAGCTGGTGCTGCGCCTCACCCGAGCCGAAAGGCTCGAGTCGGTGCATGGTGACCTCCGGGCGCCAAAATCGGCGGTCCGCTCGGTGGAGGTGCTTGACGACGCGCACGAGCCTGCGGACCACGGTCTCAAAATTGGCGAGCGGCTGCCGGGCTACTCGGAGGTCGCAATTGTGCGGGCGGGCGGCCAGAAACTCTTCGCCGCGGTGCACCACGACACGCCGCGCGGCGTGCGAATCAGTTTCCAGGGAATCGACTATGACGCGTGGATCATCGGCTCGGCTGACCCGGAGTCTCTGAAGAGCCGCATCGAGCAGGCGTGATTGCGGCAGGTTCGCGAGGGCCAGTAGCCGCCTTCGTGGCCCACTACGAAATTGTGGCGGATGGCCAGGGTGGATCCAGCTTTGTGAATGCACCGGCGCGAGTGAGCGTTGCTTCTATTGTGGTGAAATTCTTCCGTCCGGAAGGACCGACATTCAGCCAGGTACGCTTACGGCCTGGAGTTTCGAATTGGATAGCGGCTGCGTACTTGCCCGGCCGGTACTTACTAAGCCGTGCGTAAGTAGGTCTACTGCCGGTTGTCATTGCCGGGGATTATTGTCAGGCTGTTTCGGCGGCGGTGATGTAGCGCAGGTTCGGGTCGGCGAAGAACGCGGCGACGATGCGGGGGAG
>JAJYTW010000296.1 GCA_021792855.1 Actinomycetes bacterium | reverse complement strand
TGCCGCTGAGCGCGCTGGCCGGGGACGAGGTCCGGGCGCTGATCGGCGGCTGCCCGCAGGACCCGTACCTGTTCGACACCACGATCGCCGAGAACCTCCGGCTGGCCCGGCCGGGCGCGAGCGATGCCGAGCTTGCCGACGCGGCGCGGCGGGCCCGCCTGGCGGACTGGGTCGGCTCGCTGCCGCGGGGCTGGGACACCCCGGTCGGCGCGCACGGCGTGGCCGTCTCCGGCGGGGAACGGCAGCGCCTGGCCCTGGCCCGGGCCCTGCTGGCCGACCCGGCCGTGCTGATCATGGACGAGCCGACCACGCACCTGGACCCGGCGAACCGGGCCGCGTTCACCGACGATCTGTTCGCCGCCTCCGGCGACCGGTCCCTGCTGCTGATCACTCACGACCTGGCCCAGGCCGCCCGGGCCGACGAGATCATCGTGCTTGAGCATGGCCGGGTGACCCAGCGCGGCACGGATCGGCAACTGCGGGCCGAGCCCGGCTGGTACGCCCGGATGACGGCGTAGCGCTCCACCCGGGCCGCAACCCGCGCAAGCGGCTGGCCGGTCGCGTTACGGTTGAGTCGGAACGCCCTAATCCGCCCCGATCGCGGCAGGCAGCCGGAGATGGATCAGACCTTCCCGCAGCACGATGACCGTGCGTTCATCGGCCCGCTGGGCGAGTACGCCCAGATGGCCGCGTCGCTGACCGAGGTCGATGCCTATGCGGTGCTGGTAAGCGTGCTCGTCGGCGCCGGGACCGTGCTCGGTCCCGGGCCCCATGTCCGTACCGGCGACACGACGCACCCGCCGGCGCTCTTCGCGCTGCTCGTGGCCGAGACTCCGAAGGCGAACCGCGGCATGAGCTGGCGGCTCGCCCGGCAGCTGATCGAGGCAGCCGACCCTGAGCCCGGCCGCACGCAGCTAGTTCAGGGACTGTCCAGCGAGGTAGGCCTGATCGGCGCACTCGGGCTGCGCCGGCGGGGCGCGCCGCGACGTGGGCCCGACCAGCCCGAGTTCCGCAACCTGCTGGTGCACGAGCCCGCCTTCGCCCGAACGCTGACCATGGCCCGGCGGGCCTCGTCATCGCTTCCATGGCTGCTGCGCAACGCCTGGGACGGGCTCCCGCTCGACCCGCTCCGGAATCCCGCGGTCCGCCACCATGTCGGCATCGTCGCGCACCTCACGCTGGAGCAGCTCAGGAGCCAGGTGTCGCTCGCCGACGTGTCGGCCAGCTTCCTGGGCAGGTTCCTGTTCGTGCGGGTGCGCCGTCCGCAGCCGGTGCTGGATGAGGGCGCGCTGCCCGGGGCGGTGACGGCAAGGCTTGGCCAGTTGCTGGCCCCCCGGCTCGCCGCGGCGCGGCTGGCCGGTCCGCTGACCAGAGACGCGGACGCGCTCGCGTACTGGTACCGAACCTACGGTGACCTCTCCGCGGACGATCCTGATGGACTGCTCGGCATCGCGGTCGCCCGGGCGGCGTGGTTTGTCACCAGGCTGAGCGTGGTCTACGCGGTCACCGAGGGCGAGCTGACGATCCGGCGGCGGCACCTGGAAGCCGCCTTGTCGCTCTGGCGGTACTGCCGCGCCTCCGCGGCCTGGGCGCTCGGCGGCCGGGAGCCCGATTCGCTAGAGCAGCGACTCCTGGATGCGATCAGCCGGGCAGGCCCGGCCGGGCTGTCGCTGAGCCAGCAGTCAGCCTCGTTCAGCCGCAATGTGCCCGCGGCCAGGATCGGCGCCGCTCGGCGATTTCTGGAGGACCGTGGCCTGATCGAGACGATGCCAGTTCCTGGCGCCGGGCCGGGCCGCCCGGCCCGGGTCTCGCGGAGGTGTCAGTCGGGCTGATCGGCCCGCCCGGCCAGGCTGATCGGCCCCCCGGCCGGGCTGACCGGCCATCTCCGCCGGGTCACGGCGTCCGTTATTTTCTTCGTATTTTTCGTAACTCGCAGCAAAGAGCCGCGCTGAGCTGGCTGATAATTCTCCTGGCCGCAAGGCTGCGGTCCGGCTGAGGGTCACCCATGGCGGCCAGGCTGGCTGTCGTGATAGCTGAGACGCAGATCGGCCGGCCGGACGCGCCGAGCGAAGCACCTTCGACCCGCGCCCGGTTTCAGGCAGTCCTATTCGACAACGGCGGCACGCTCTTCGCGCGGCGGCCGGCCGCGGAGGCCATCCGGCGCCTCGCCGCCGCGCGTGGCCTGGAGATCAGCCTGGACCAGGCGCAGCGCTCCTGGCGGGAGGTCAAGGCCGCCAAGTCCAAGAGCCCGGCCGCCAGGCTGGCCAGGAACCGCTCGGCGAGCGCGCACCGCGCCGCCTACCTCGCGTTCTACCGACCGCTCGACGACCTGTGTCCCGGGCTCGCCGAGGCCATGTACCTGGAGTACAAGACGAGCCCGGAGACGATGGTGCCGTATGCGGACACCCCGGCGGCCCTGCGGCGACTGCGCGATGCGGGTGTAGCGATCGGCATCGTCTCCAACACCGGCTGGAACATCAGGGCCGGCTATGAACTGGCCGGCCTGGCTGACCTGATCGACGTGTTCGTCCTCTCGCACGAACATGACGCGGCCAAGCCCGATCCGGTGCTGATCGAACTGGCCTGTGCCCGGCTCGGCGTGCCGCCCCGCCAGACCCTGATGGTGGGGAACGACGCTCCGGCCGACGGCGGTGCCGCCGCCGGCATCGGCTGTGCCTGCCTGATCCTCCCGCCGGCGCCGGTCGGCTCGGTACGCGGCCTGGACCACGTGCTCGCGCTCGCCGGCCTAGCCGCAACCCCGCCCACAACCCCGCCCGCAACCCCGCTCGCCTGAAAGGGACCACCATGCCCGCCACATCGCATCGCCTGCTGGCCGCGCCCGCCGTCCTGCACGGCTGGCTCTACAACACCTTCGATCCGCCGAACTGGGCCAAGGGGGCGCTGTACGCGCTCACCTGGCTGATCTTGCTGATTGGCGTCTACATCCTGTTCTTCTGGGCCAGGCGGCGGAAGCCAGGCGCCCGGTGGACCACCCAGGATGTCTTTGTCCTGGCCATCCTGTCGGTCCTGCTGCTGGCCTGGGACACGTTCCTGAACGACCAGCTCTTCGGGCCGCTGGTCTCCAGCATTCCGGTGATCGGCACGTTCCTGAACTGGATCCAGCTACCTGACCTGCCCTACATGTTCATCGTGATGGTTGCCGTCGCGACGATCAGGAAGCCGGGCACGGTCACCGCGCTGATCTTCATCAAGCGGGTACTCGGCGAGATCATGTTCGCCACCCACGGCCTGAACATCCCGAACTGGCCCGACGCCCTGGACGAGGGCGTGTTCACGGACCTGTTCATCATGTGGCGCGGGGACGCCCTGCTCTCCAGCGCGCGGGCGATCCTCGTCGACGGCTTCGTGATCGGCTTCCTTCGCGCGGTGCCCAACGTCATCATCGGCGACGCCGTCCTTGATCCGTTCCTGAACGGCCAGATCCACACCTGGGCCAGCTTCATCGGCACCAACATCGCCGGCGGCGGCGGCATCCTCGGCAACGGCATCGGCAACGGCATCGAGGCTGCCATCACGGCCGGCCTGGCCGTCCAGGTAGCCCGGTCCGTGGGCGTGCTATCCGGACAGCGCGGCCCGCGGCGGGCCGGACCGTCGACGGCCGGAGCGTCGGCGGACCCGCCGATCCGGACCGGACCGGCGGACTTCGTAACCCGGTCCGCGGCCGGCGGACCGGAGGCCCTGAATAGCGAGGAGGACATCCGATGAGCGGCGGCAACAAGACCATTCGCAGGTTCACCATCCTCGGCGCGTGCGTGTCGGCGTTCGTCCTGATCGACGGCGTGGTGCTGCTGGTGACCGGGGGCCTCTCCAGTGACGCCACGCCGGTATTCCCGGTGCTGGGCGGCAGCTTCAGCGCGACCCGGTCGTCAGGAACGTCGCTGCTGATCATGGGCGTGCTGCTGGCCGTGATCACCCTCGTCGGCTGGTGGAAGCTCGGTCGCCGGCCGCGGGATGCCGAGCATGACCGCTAGCCCGGCGAGCAGGGCCCGGCCGACCGTGGCTGTGCGGGAGCCTGAGGGCCCCCGCACAGCCGGGCCGGCCGGCGGCGTCCTGCGCGCGGTGATCGAATCGTTCAGCTACGAACCTGGCGGGCGGCCGGTCCTGGCCGACATCGACCTGTCGATCCGGACCGGTGAGCTTGTCGTGGTCGCCGGACCCTCGGGCGGCGGGAAGTCCACCCTGGCGGTCGCCCTGGCCGGGCTTATCCCGCAGCGCATCGGCGGGGACTTCCGCGGCAGCGTCACCTGGCAGGACGGCGGTGCCGCGCCGGTGGATCTGACGGCCCTGCCGCTGCACGAGGCCGCACAGCATGTCGGTATCACGTTCCAGAATCCGGAGTACCAGCTGATCCAGTATCAGGTCGATGCGGAGGTGGCATTCGGGCCGGAGAATCTGGGCCTGCCGCACGATCAGGTCGTCGCGCGGGTACACCAGGCGCTAGATCTCGCTGGTATCCGCTCGCTC
>JAJYTW010000295.1 GCA_021792855.1 Actinomycetes bacterium | reverse complement strand
TGCGCTGGGCCCGGCGGCCAGCGAGGCGGCGCGACTCGCCGCGCTCGGGCCCGACCTGGCCGCCATGGCCGCCGGGGCGGCCACCCAGATCGGTGAACTGGGGATCCGGGTATCCGGCGGGCAGCGGCAGCGGATCGCGCTGGCGCGGGCGATGGCGGCCGCGGGCCGCACGCCGGGCCTGCTGGTGCTTGACGATCCGTTCTCGGCGGTCGACGTGCATACCGAGGCGGCCATCGTCGCCGGACTGCGGGACGCGTTCGGTCCCGGGGCGCCCCCGCACCGCCGGGCCACGATCCTGCTGCTGTCGCACCGGCTGGCCGCGTTCCCGCTGGCCGACCTGGTCGTGGTGCTGGACGCGGGCCGGGTGCGGGAACAGGGCACGCACGCGGCCCTGATGGCGGCGGGCGGCCAGTACGCGCGGATCGCCCGCGCCCAGGCCCGGATCGGCGCGCTCGACGAGACGGCGAGCCCGGCCACGGCGGGCACCGACACCGTGAGCGTCAGCCAGTGAGCGCCGCGACTTCCGCAGCCGCCGCAACGCCCCGGTTCCGGGCGCAGGTCGCCGGTCTGGTCCGGCCGTGGCGCGGCCTGATCGCGCTGGTCGTGGTGTTCGTCGCCGCGGCCGCCCTGGCCGGGGTGGCGCCGCCGCTGATCGTCCGGCACGTCATCAACGCCGACCTTGTCCCGCACCGCACCGCCGGGCTGCTGGCGGCCGGTCTCGGCTACCTGGCCGCGATCGCGGCGGCGGCCGGCTGCACGTACGCCTACGGCTATCTGGCCGCGGTGGTCGCCCAGCGGGCGATCGCCGCGCTCCGGGTCGACCTGTTCGCCCACCTGACCCGGCTGCCGGTCGGCTACCTGGACCGCACGCCGCTCGGGGACACGATCAGCCGGGCCACTGCGGACGTGGAGACGATCGACACCCTGTTCACCGACGGGATCGCCACTCTGGTCGGGAAGCTCGCCGCACTGGTCGCCATGGCCGTCACGATGGTCGCGATCAGCCCGCTGCTCAGCGCCGTCGCCGCGGTGGTGATCCCGCCGCTGGCCGTGATCAGCCGGTGGCTGCAGGTGCGACTGCGGGACGCCGAGCGGCAGACTCGCCGCGCGATCGGCGGCCTGAACGTCCAGTTGTCGGAGACCGTCGGCGGCGCGGAGACCATCCGGGCGTTCGGCCGGGAGGCCGCCTTCGTGGCCCGCTTCCGCGGCGCGCTGCGCGCCACGCTGGGCGCCCGGGAGCGGGCGGTCCGGTTCAACGCGTTCTTCACCCCGGTCACCGGCCTGCTGTCGGCGCTGGCGATCACGGCGCTGCTGTGGGTGGGCGCGGGCGGCGCGTTCCGCTCGGCCGGCGTCAGCCTGGGCACGCTGGTCGCGTTCGTGCTGCTGTTCCAGGGGTTCTTCGCCCCGATCGTCGCACTCGGCGACCAGTGGAACGCGGTGCAGGCCGCGCTCGCCGGAGCCGAGCGGGTCTTCGAGGTGCTGAACCTGCCGCCCGAGATCCTGCCCGAGCCCGAGTCGGTGATCGAAGCCGGGCCCGGGTCCGGGCCAGCGGCCGGCGGCGGGCCTGACCGGCCCGGCGGGATCATCGTGCGGCGAATCAGTTTCGGCTATAACGGCGCCAGCCCGGTGCTGCGCGACGTCAGCCTGATCGTCCGGCCCGGCGAGCACGTCGCCGTCGTCGGGCGCACCGGGGCCGGCAAGTCGACGCTGCTCGCGCTGCTGGCCGGCCTGTACCAGCCGTCGGCCGGGCAGATCGAGGTCGACGGACGGCGGCCTGGCAGCATCGGTGAATCCGAGCGCCGCCGGGTCGTCGGGGTCGTGCCGCAGCAGGTCCAGATCTTCGCCGGCCCGCTGCGGGACAACCTCACGCTTGGCGACCCGACCTTCGGCGACGGGCCGGTCGGCCGGGCCGTCGCCCTGGCCGGGCTCGCGGACCTGGTGGCCGGGCTGCCGGACGGCCTCGACACGGTGCTGGCCGACGCTGGCGGGGGAGCGGGCTGGGTGCCGTCCGCCGGGCAGCGCCAGCTTGTCGCGCTGGCCCGGGCACTGGTCGCCGAGCCCCGGGTGCTGCTGCTCGACGAGGCCACCGCCGCCATTGACGCCGAGAGCGACGCGTCGTTCCGCGCGGCCCTCGGGCGGTCGGCCTGGGCACGAGAGTGCGCGATCCTGACCGTTGCGCATCGGATCTCGACCGCGCGGGAAGCCGACCGTGTCATCGTCATGGAGGCCGGTCGCGTCGCCGAGCAGGGAACGCCGGCCGAGTTGTTGGGCGCCGGCGGCCGGTTCGCCGCGCTGGCCGCGCTGGACGACGCCGGATGGGAGTGGTCCGGCGCGCCCGCGAGCGGGCCGGGCGGCGGCCGCGTGCGGATGCGCGGCTGATGGACAGCATGGGAGCGAACGGAGAGCCGATGATCATCCTGACCGACAGCTACGTCCAGCCCGGTGCGCCCGACCCGGTCCTCGACCAGGACAGGGTGCTTGACCTGGTCCGGCGGCATGCCCCGGCGGCGCGGCAGGTCACGGCCGTCGACGAGAGCGGCGGCGAGGCGCGGGCCTACCTGTGCGACGCCGATCTGGTCCTGAAGACCCAGCGGCCACACCGGCTCCGGCCCCGCACGAGCCTGGCGAAGGAAGCGTTCATCCTGGGCGAACTGGAGGCGGCGCCGGGCGTTCCGGTGCCGCGGGTGCTCGGGTACGGCCGCGAACCCGACGTGGAGTACATCGTGATGACCCGCGTGCCCGGCGTCTCGCTGGCGAGCGCGGGGCTGACCGGGGCTGCCCGGACCGCCGTGCTCGAGCAGGTCGGCGCGGTGCTCCGGCGGATCCACGAGGTCGATCAGACCGCGATGGCCGGGTCGGACCTGATTCCCGGGGACGGGACCGGAGCGGGGCTGCGCGAGCGGCTGACCGGGATGTTCGACGCGCTGATCGACGGGCTGGACGGGGATCCGCGCTGGGCCGGGCTGGTCGATCTCCGCGACGTCGCCGCCCGGTGCCTCGCCGGTCTGCCGGACGGCCAGCCGCCGGTCACCCTGCACTCCAACCCAGGTCCGGAGCATTGCTTCGTGGACCCCGGCACCGGGGCGTTCACCGGGCTGATCGACTTCGGTGACGCGTACCGATCCCATCCCGCGCTGGACGTGCGGGCCTGGCGGTCGGCGGCGGACAGCCGGCACATGCTGGCCGGCTACCGGGCGGCCGGGCCGCTGCCGGACGGCTTCGAGCAGGTGTGGCGAGCCGGGCTGGTGGCAGCCGCCCTGCGGCTGGCGGCGCGCGGCCGGGCGGAGCCGTCCGAGATCGCCCGGACCGTCAGCGGCCTGCTGGAGCGATGACCGGCCGGCTACTGCCGTTGCGGCTGGTGTCGTTCTGACCGCTGCCTTCTGTTTAGCGGCCTGCTGCTGGGTAGCTGATGGTCACCTAATGACCGATAGAAGGAGATGGGCATGCTGTTCCTTCTTCTCGCGCTGATCGTCGTGCTGGTGCTGGGCGGGCTTGGCTTCGCGCTGCACGTCCTGTGGTGGCTGGCGCTGGCCGCGCTGGTGCTCTGGGTGCTCGGATTCTTCTTCCGGGCCGGCAGTTCCGCCGCCGGGCGGCGCCGGCGCTGGTACTACTGGTAGCCGCCGGATCGGGGCTAGCGCGCCCAGATACCGGACTCCTGTCTAGGAGCGAGGCTAGTTCAGCGGACCACGTCAGAGCTTGGTTAGCTTGGCGTACGGCGCGTTAATCCGGTACTGGACCGTGCCGAAATTGACGAGCACATTGTCTGGTCCTGTACCGGTGACGCGGCCAAGGCCATGCCGGTCGTGGGTCACCAGATCGTGTACCGAGAACTCCTTGACGGGTTCCGGCGCGGGCGTCGGCTTGTTGAAGGGGCTACCGGGTATGGGACGTCGTGTCATGACGCTGACCTGTTCTTCATCATGACCAGTATGCGGCCTGCGGCCCGGTCGGAGTACGCCGGAGGCTCAGGAACCGTCATCCGGGGTAGATTTCGCGCGATTTGACCGGCTGGGTAGCGGGCCAGGATGGCGTGCGCCTTCGCCCGCCGGGTCAATCTGGTTGATACCCGGGTCGGGGTCGGGTTCGCGGTCGGGGTCGGGGTCGTGGTCGCCCGGACCGTCAGTGGCGGCTGGTACCCCCGGCCACGGATCGTGATCTGCTGGCGGCTAGCTGGCCCGGGGGGTCACGGCGACGGCCTCGATCTCGACGAGCTGGCCCGTCCACCCGAGCACGGTGACTCCGAGCAGGGTGCTCGGCGCGTCGTGATCGCCGAAGGCGGCGCGTACCACCTGCCAGACGCTGTACAGGTCGCCTCGGTCGGCTGACGCGACGTAGACGGTGGTCTTCACCACGTCGGTGAGGCTGGCGCCGGCCGCGGCGAGGGCGGTGACGAGGTTTGCCATCGCATGCCGGGCCTGCGCCTGGTAGTCGGCGCCGACAACGTCGCCGTTGCCGTCGATCGGGCAGGCGCCGGCCGTGAAGATCAGACGGCCCGGTT
>JAJYTW010000294.1 GCA_021792855.1 Actinomycetes bacterium | reverse complement strand
ACTGCGCCACGCGGAAGATCGTCGGGTGGGCGATGGATGATAATTACCGGACTCCGCTGATCACTGCCGCTATCGAGATGGCGGCGCGGAATCTCGCCCTTCCCGCCGGCGCGATCTTTCATTCCGATTATGCCGAGGTTGGCGTTAAGCCGGAGAACCTGAGGATGGCCTGCTGAGACCGGGTCGGGTGACGGATTCCCCGGCTTAACGATCGGGCTATCGGAGGCTGTATAGGGCGTGGAGTTTCTCCTGGGTGAGGGGTTCGGTGACTGGGACGCTGATCGCGGGGGTGGCTTTGGTGATGGCCTGCCGCATCATGTCCAGGGTGGCGAAAGCATAAAACGCTGAGGTTGTCGATGCGTTCTCATGGCCGAGCAGGCGCATGATGACCGGGAGCGGGATGCCTTGCTGGTAGAGGTCCATGGCCTTGGTCTTGCGCAGCAGGTGGCAGTGGATGCTGCCGGGTATGGATGGGCAGTTCTCGCGCGCGGATTCTGCGGCCTGGCTGAGCACGGCGGAGACCGTGTCTGCTGACAGCCGGGCGGGCTGCCCGTCGTGGAGGCTGTAGAACAGCGGCCGTGTCGCGGGCAGGCGCGCGGCGGTCGGGTGGAACTCGGCGAGATAGACGCGCAGGTGGCTGATCGTTTTGCCGGTCAGCGGCACCACGCGGGTCTTGTTTCCCTTGCCGGTGAGGGTCACGTGCCCGGGCTCGTCCAGGTGCAGGTCCTGCAGGGTCAGGCCGGTGATCTCCGACACGCGCGCCGCGGTGTCATAGAGCAAGATGAGCAGCATCCGGTTGCGGCGGGACCTGGCGGTCGCGCCGGTGTGCGCGGCCAGGATCGCCCGTATCTGGGACGCGGTGAGGTAGTCGACGGGCTTGCGGGGCTGGGCCGGGGCTTTGAGCGCCCGGGCTGCCTGGCTGAGCGCGACCAGGGTGATGTCTTCCTGAGCCGCGTAGGCCAGGAACGCCTTCACGGCACTCAGCCGCAGCGTGACGGTCTTCGGCGCGTAGCCCTGATGATCGGTCATCCAGGCTAGCCATGCTTTGAGGTGAGGCCGGTCGAAGTGATCGAAGCTGACCTGCTCGCGCCGGATGTGCTCGGTCTGGTCGAGGTAGCCCAGGAAGCATTCCAGGCTGATCCGGTAGGCCTCGATCGTCCTGGGCGACAGTGCCCGGACGCGGGGCATGTAGACGTGCAGGTAGTCCCGGGCGTAGCTGAAAAAGTCCGGGGCACCGGTTGCCGGGTCGCGTCTCATCCGAATCCGACCTCGGGCAGCAGGTCCTGGCTCGCCCGGGTGATGCCGTCGTAGGCGTCCAGGAAGCCGGGCGAGGTGTGGATGTAGTAGTAGGTGCTGTCGAACGACGCGTGGCCCATGTAACGCGACAGGTAGGGCAGCATCGCGTGCACGTCTTTGCCCTGGATCCGCCACCGCTCGATGCACGCATAGGCGAAGTGATGCCGGAATGCGTAGGGCACTGGCTGCCGGCCGGCCAGTGGCCGGGCCAGCCCGGCTTCGTCCCAGATCCGGGCAAATACGGAAGCGACCGTTGCCCCGGTGACCTGGTTGCCTGTGCCGGAGACGAAGAAGTTCACCCGGCCGGGGAACCGGGCGCGGGACTCCTTGTCGCAGCGGGCGAGGACATCGGCGACCTGGGGAGTGACCGGCAGCCTGCGGCCGCGGTTTCCCTTGGACCAGACGATGTCGATGTCCTCGTAATCCAGGTCCACGTGCGCGGTCTTCAGGGCGCGGGCCTCACCGGTCCGCAGCCCGCACGAGTGCATCAGCGTGAAGAACGCCGCTGCCTGCCATCGCCACGGCGAGCTGGTGTCCAGCGCCGCCGCCGCGGTGAAGAACCCGTCGATCTCCCGCCGGGTCAGCAGGTAAGGGCGCGGCGGAACGAACGAGGCTTTCCACCGGTCCGACAGAACGTAAGCACCGGGATGACCGGTGGCCTGCAGCCACCGCCCGAAGTCACGGATGTACGACATCCACGACCGGTACCGGCCCGGGCTTTCCAGCCGGGCGGCGACCCATTCCTCGACCGTGGCCTGGTCGAACACCGCCCGGTCCCGCCCGGCGCACCAGGCATCGAATTGCTGCAGGTACCAGGTCCGGGATGCGCCATAGAAACCCATGCTCTGCTTGAACTCAAGATAGGCATCCAGCTGCGCAGCGAACGCGCTGGTGAACCCGTGGCCGCTCATCGCCGGGCCCCGGCAGGCACGGGCAGTACGCACTGCAGCAGGCGCTCCCGGTCAGTGCTCATATACACACTCGTCGAGTCCTCGGCGGCGTGGCCAAGGACGGCCGAGATCACCGGCAGCGGCACCGACGCACGCAGCAGCCGGGTCGCGGCGCTGTGCCGCAGCAGCCGGGTCCCGGCGTTCACATCGGCCATGCCTGCGGCGGTGAACGTCGCTGATATCACCTGGTGCACCGAAGCGTGATCGGCCAGCCGCACGTGCGGTGCTACCGAGCGGACGAACACGTGCTCATCAGCGGTGGCCGGCCGCTCGCCGAGGACGTAACCGGCGAGCTTGCCCATCACCAGGGCAGGCAGCGGCAGCGTCAGCGGGTTGGACGTCTTCTGCTGCACGATGCCGATCGTGGCGCCGCGCCAGTCGACATCGGCCAGCCGCAGGCCGATGATGTCGCAGGCTCGCAGCCCGGTCGTGAGCGCGAGCAGCGTGATCGCCGCGTCGCGTTCGCTGACCAGTCCTGCTGCGCATGCCCGGACCACCATGTCCTGGTCAGCATCGTCCAGCACCTCGATGATCGGGCGGGGCCGCCGGACTCCGGCCAGGCTCACGGCGGCGACCAGGTCAGCGCGGCCGGTGAATTTCAGGAACGGGCGGAAGTTCGACACCACCCAGAACAGCGACGACTTCGCCCACCGGTCCAGCAGCGACTCCAGGAACGCCAGCACGCTGCCGCCGTCAGCACCGGCCAGGTCGCTGATCCCGCGCTGTTCTACGAACACCAGGTAGCCGCGGGCCACCCGCCCGTAAGCCTCGCGCGTGGCCGCCGCCAGGCCCCGGCTGGCCATCTCCGCCTCCCACGCCGCATCCAGCGCCGCCAGTGCTGCGGTCGCGGGCCGGGGCCCGCCACCGCCGCGTCTGCGGACCGACAGATCCACCCGCCCCGTGCGAACGTAGGAGTCGAACACGCGGGTGAGCCGGCCGTAATCCATCCGCCGCTGCGCGCTGAACCGGCCAGTGCGCGGGCTGACCGTCATCGACGCGAACTCAGCCCCCAGATCCGGGCTGTAATCACACCCCCGCCCCGCCGCGAACCGGGCGAGCACCTTGATCGTCCTCGCGTACTGGCCGATCGTCGACTCCAGGTAGCCCGCCGCTCGCAACTCCGCGACCACCACCGAGCCGATCCCTGTCACCGTCATATCCATCGCCGTCTCCTTCCACAGACGCAGGGGATACGACGGACGGTAACTCCGGACGTTAAGCCGGGGAATCCGTCACCCGACCCGGTCTCAGCAGGCCATCCTCAGGTTCTCCGGCTTAACGCCAACCTCGGCATAATCGGAATTAAACCGAATTCGGTTTAATTCCGACCGTGGCAGCAACTATACCTCGGCGGAGTTCGCGGCGGTGCTAGAGCGGCTCGGCGTCCGCCAATCGGTAGGCCGCACCGGGATATGCTATGACAACGCGCTGGCAGAATCGGTGAACGCCGCTATCAAGGTCGAGCGGGTGCACCGGACGGCCTATCCGACCCGGAAGAAGGCGCGGGAAGATATAGCGCGGTACATCGAGCTGCGGTATAATCGGACCCGGCTTCATTCAGCCATCGGCTACCGGACCCCGCAAGAGGCACTCGACGAGTACCTGGACCGGCAGGCCGCGGCATGAAATAACATCAATTCCGTAGTCCGGAAAACGCGGGGCGGCCCACTACTTACGCACGGCTTAGTAACAGGCCGGCCAGATCCGCCGGTTATGTGCAGCGGCCGCTGGCCACGATAAGAGGTGGCGACCGCGCCAGAATGGCGGATACCGCGATCGGACCGTAGGGTAGCGCCGGGCGCGGAGCGTGACTCAATGTCGGCTTCCGGGCCCCTCTTCCCCATGCCCGCATCGTCCCATAAAGCCACCAAGACGGCATTCCGGTGCCACTGGTCGTCGCCTGGCTTTCGATACAGATCCGCCTGTTCTGCTTGGCTGAGCGTCGGCATAACCGCAGGTCCATGACCCGTCCAGATCGGCGGCCTTGTGCGCCTGCTCCGGAGGCCATGCGTCACAGGCGGTGACCTGCGGTGCTGCCTTTCCTGGCGAGGGGTCAGATGGTGATCAGGCTGATGGCGGGGTCAAGGGAACTCAGGTCACCGGGGTCTGAGGTGATGACGGGCTGGCTGGCGCGGCGGGCGCAGATGACGACGTGGGCGTCGGCGATATCGGAGGTGCCGCTGGCCGCCAGGAGGCGGCCGGTGCTGGTCGCGTCGACCCGGTCGAGGCTGACCACATCGGTGCCGGGCTGGCG
>JAJYTW010000293.1 GCA_021792855.1 Actinomycetes bacterium | reverse complement strand
CTGGTGTCCTGGCTCGGTGCCTGACCTAGCATCCAGTGCCAGCACTCCGGCTTCCAGCCGGAAATGGCAGCGGTAACGGCCGAGCACATCCATGCCGAGCACCTGGGGCCCGCTGCGCTCGCCGCGGGTCACGTCGAGGCTCGCCAGCCGGAGCGACCCGAGCGCGAGGTCGGTGACGGTCACGACCGGTTCGGTGACGGTGCCGCCGAAGGACGCCGACGACGCATCCGCATCTATCGGGCTCAGAGCCGAGGTGTAGTCGTCGGCACCGAGTCGCGTGCGTGCCGCGCCGGTATCCAGCAGGAGACGGTACGGGCGGCCTGCGACGACGGCGTCAACCAGGATCGCGGCGAAGTCGTTGTCGTCGGCATCCAACTCGATGGTCAACGGCACCTCGTGCATTTCCGGAGCCTAATGGGTGCGCTACCCCGGCGCGCCGAGAATGTCGGCCGCAGTGCCTGGCAGGAGGTCGCCGGGAGAGGCTAGCCTGCCGATGGCAGAGCGCGGACCCGCTCTGGTCGGCGGGAGGCGCGGTGGACGAGTACGGTGGGCCGGTGCGCGCCCGAAGGTCCAACTCGCTGGCCATCGCGAGCCTGGTGCTGGGCATCCTGGGGGTGACGGGCCTGGGACCGCTGGGCATCGTCGGCCTTGTGCTGGGTTACCGGGCGATGCGGCAGATCGAGCGCACCGGCGAGGATGGGTACGGACTGGCCCGGGCGGGGGTGGTCCTCGGCTGGATCGCCGTCGCGTTGGTGGCCTTCGCCCTGCTAGTGGTCCTGATCGGCCTGACCACCCCGACTCCGATATCGGGCCGCGGATAGCGGCAGCACGTGCGCCGGACAGCGGGTCCCCGGCGCGCGCCACGGAAAGCGCGCACTGCTCGCGCAGGCTCACATCTGAGCTCTCAGCACGTCGAACTCGCAGCCGGGCGCGGACGGGTCGAAGCCGTGCTCGATCAGCCATCGCGCCGCCCGCAGGCTGCGCAGCGACCACCACCCACGGATCACGTCGAGGTCGGCGGCGGTGCCGTACCCGGCGACGACATCGCCCAGGTGCTTGGGGTGCCCGAGCGTCAAGGTCGCCAGGTCGTACAGGGCATCACCCTGGGCTGCCTCGGACCAGTCGAGCACGCCGGTGACCTGGTCGCTATCGATGAACACGTGGGCGACCTGCAGGTCGCCGTGCGTGAACACCGGTGCCCACGGCCGGAGCGCGGCCTCGGCGACCCGGCGGTTGCGCGTGACCAGGCTGGCGGGGAGAACGCCGCTGGTGATCAGCCAGTCGCACTCGTCGTCGAGTTCCGCTGCGATGTGCTCCGGGCTCAGACCGGCCGAGGGCGGCAACGGCGCCTCGTGCAGCATCCTTACCGCGGCCCCCGCCGCGGCCCATGCCGCCGGTGACGCGGGCGACGGCTCGCCGAGGCGGCCAAGTGCGCTTCCCGGGAGCGCGGCGAGCGCGAGCACCGGCGGTTTGCGCCACAGGACTGTCGGGGTCGGGATCGGCGCCATGGCCATCGCCTCGACCTCGACATCGGCGCGCGCCTGATCGGCGTCGATCTTCAGGAACACGTCGCCGACGCGCAGGGTCGCGCGCTCACTGTGGGCGACGACGACCTCGACTGCCTCCACATCGGCCAGTATCGCGAGATGGCCCTTTGCGCCGCGCGGGATTATTGGGCGCGGACCCGCGGATCGCTGGCCAGTTAGAGCCGCTGGTGGCCCGGGTTGGCGCCGGGCCGGTAGACGGCAACCTGCCATGAGCCGTCGTCATCCGGCGCGGTCGCCACCTACGTATACGGGCTCGGCATCGCCAGGCATTTCCGGCTCGTGGCCCACCAGGAACGCACTGACCGCCCGGACCACCGGCCCACGCTCTCTCATCGGAACCTCCCAGCGACAACTCGACACGCTCGGCAGGCGGCCCCCGGACCGCCGTACCGTAGCATCCAGTCGTGGCAGGCACTGATCCCCCTGATGCGCCGGGTGAAAGCAACCTCCAGACGCCCGGATTCCTGCGCGAGCAACCTCGGCTCAGCGACAGCGATCGGGAGGCCATCAGGCAGGCGCTGGGGCTAGTCATCCGGGACATGCGGGTCAGCGGCGCGATCGTGCTCGATTACCGCGAAGACCACTGGTCCAGACGTGAAGGCTCCTCTGCAGAGCAGGTCGCCCAGCTAGCCGCGGATCTCCAGGAATGGGAGATGGAAGAACTGTGGAGGGTTGGGCGTCAGACCAACTGGCCCGAATGCCCCGACCATCCCGCCACCCATCCCCTCGACGCTGACGTGAACGAGATCGACGTCGCCGTCTGGCGCTGCCCTCGCACCCGCCGGGTAATCTGCCCCATCGGCCAGCTCGGCAGCCCCGATTCCTGAACGAACTCGCGGTTCAAGGCGGTCGCGGCCACCTTGCTACTTGGGCTCAGACCTAGTTCGGGGCCAGGATCGGAATGGCCACTGCGGCCGTGCTGGCCAGCGGAAAGACGGCTGCCCCGAGTTGGCCCAGCGGAAATCTCCTCGACACCCTTCATCGAGTCGGGCTGAATGGACAACCATGATTCTTGACGCAAGCGATCTGCCCGACTTCAGGCCGGCGGCCAACCAGGGCGAGAACGCCGCCCTCTACGAGCTAGAGAACCAGGCCCTCGACCCTGACGGCCTCGTCCTGGCGGCCATGCGCGCCCGCGCCCCGTGGCGCGGGCGCACCCTCGTCGACCTCGGATGCGGCAGCGGCTACTGGCTCACCCGCTACGCCGGGGAAGCCGGCCGGGTCATCGGCGTCGAACCCGACCCGCGCCTGCTGCCCCTCGCCGCGCAACGCGACCCGCGCGTTCAGGTCCTGCGCGGCTCCGCCGAGCACATCCCCCTCCCCGACGCCAGCGTCGACGTCATCCACGCCCGATTCGCCTACTTCTTCCCGCCCGGCTGTGAGGCCGGACTAGCCGAGGCCATGCGCGTCGTGCGCCCCGGCGGCACCCTGATCGTCATCGACAACGACCTGCACCACGGTGAGTTCGCCACCCTCCTGCGAGCCTCGCCCTGGGCCGCGGCGCAAGGCGGCGGCAGCCTCGCCGACGCGTGGTGGGCCGAGCGCGGCGCCGACCGGCAGACTGTGCACAGCGAATGGCGCTTCACCCGACGAGACGACCTCGAAGCCGTGCTGCGGATGGAGTTCCCCGCCGACCTGGCAGATCCGTGGCTGGCGGCGCATCCCGAGTCGCTTGGCCTCAGCTACAGATACGTGCTGTTCGCGGTCGACAAGGCTGCCTGGTAGCTGTCCCTGATCGACCTTCGCTCCTGCGACCGGTCGAATCCGCAGGTCAGCTCGAGGGCCGGTGCTGGCCGGTCGGTTCAGAGGATGAGACCGCCGGTTGCCTGGATGTTCTGGCCCGTGATCCACCGAGAGTCGGGGCCTGCCAGGAAGGCCACCACATCCGCGATATCTTCAGGCTCGCCAAGGCGGCCGAGGGCGGTGAGCGCCGGGGTCCGCTCCAGCGCCTCTGGCGAGTTCGAGGAGCGCAGGAGGTCGGTGTCGGTCGCACCCGGGGAGACGGTATTGACGGTGATCCCCCGCGGGCCGAACTCGCGCGCGGCGACCTTGGTGATCTGCTCCAGCGCGGCCTTGCTCGCGCAGTACAGCGCGAGTCCCGGGCCAGGCAGGACGGTGTTGAGCGTCGATATGCCGATGATGCGCCCGCCGTCGCGCAGCAGGGGTTCCGCCTTCTGCATGGCCAGTAGCGGGAACTTCGCGTTCACCGTCATGACCCGGTCGAATAGCTCCGGGGTGATGTCGCGGATCGGGGCGAGCGGGCCGATCGCCGCGTTGCTCACCAGGATGTCCAGGCCGTCGGCGACGGACTCGAACAGCACGTCCAGGCTGGCCGGGTCTTCCTGGTCGGCGCGGACAGCAACCGCGTTGCCAGCGTCCCGCGCCAGCGCATCGGCTGCGGCCTTGTCCTGCCGGTAGCTGAACACAACCCGCGCGCCGTCGGCGGCGAGCCGCCGCACGATCGCAGCGCCGATGCCCCGGGAGCCACCCGTCACCACTGCGGTCCTGCCGGCGAGCGTCATGAGCGCGACGCTAGCCGGCGAGCGGCCCGTTTAACGCCATGCATTCCCAGACGCCGTGAGATGGTCGAAAACCCGGTAAGTGGCGTTCTCGCACAGCAGGAACCTCACCGGCCTGGGGTCAGAAGCACCATGGGCGAGCCGGCGACCCAGTCCTCGATCGAGTACGGCTGGTCGGCATACCACGGCTGCAGGCGGCCCGCCTCCTCCGCGACCTGGCGGCGCCTGACCGGGTCAGTGACTTCCCGGGCCACCACCGGGAGGTCACGCGACGGATCGCGCAGATGCAGAAGTGCTTCAGGGCGGGCGCGCAGATTCGCCAGCCAGCCCCTGGGGCCCGGTGTTCCGGTCAGATGGATCTGCCCGTCAGCGATCACGTACCAGATCTCGATCCGGCGGGTCTCCCTGCTACGCCGCCCGATCGTGCTCACGTCACAGGTGCCGGTGAGCGGCATCTCGTCTCGCCCCATGGCCCAGAGGATACGCACGGGTCTGTCGGGA
>JAJYTW010000040.1 GCA_021792855.1 Actinomycetes bacterium | reverse complement strand
CCCCGGCAGGGTGGCGAACTCGTCGCCGAGCAGCACCAGCCTGGCCACGCCGCGGGCGGCCGGCGTGCCCGAGCCCATGGCGATCCCGACATCGCAGCCCTTCAGCGCGAGCACGTCGTTCACGCCGTCGCCGGTCATCGCCACAACGTGGCCCAGCCGCTGGATGGCGCCGACGATCGCCTGCTTCTGGTGCGGCGCGACCCGCCCGATCACGGTCGCGTCCCCGACCGCGCGGGCCAGTGGCTCAGGATCGGCCGGCAGGTCGCGGGCATCCACCACCTGGTCCGCACCGGGCAGGCCGAGCCGGCGCGCGATCGCGCCCACGGTCGCCGGGTGATCGCCGGAGATGACCCGGACCGAGACCCCCTGCCGGGCGAAGTAGCGAAGCGTCGCCTCGGCGTCCGGCCTGATCCGCTCCTGCAGGGTCACCAGCGCGACGGGTTCGACGCCCGCCGGGAGTTCCTGGCCGCTCGGCTCGCCCGCCGCCCTGGCGAGCAGCAGCACCCGGTAGCCGTCCGCGGCGAGCCGGGCTGCCAGGCCCAGCGCGACGGCCTGGCCGGCTCCGTCCGGGCGGCCGGGCAGCAGCATCTCCGGCGCCCCGATCAGCCAGGTGCCCCGGCCCGGGTAGTGCGCGGCGCTCCACTTGCGCGCGGAGGAGAACGCCACCGTACGGCCGGGCCGCCAGCCGGGATCGGCGAAGGCCTCGGCGAGCGCAGCGGTGGTGGCGTTCTGCCGCGGATCGGCCACCGCGAGCGCGCCGAGCGCCGCCTCCGCGTCGGGATCGGGCGCCGCGACGGCCGCACCCGCCAGCGATGCGCCGCCGGCCAGGCCGATCTCCGCGGGCCCGATCTCCGCCGGGCCGACCGCCGGGACCACAGCCACCACGTGCATCCGGCCCTGGGTCAGCGTCCCGGTCTTGTCGCAGCACACCACGTCCACCCTGGCCAGGCCCTCGATCGCGGGCAGGTCCTGGACCAGCACCCGGCGGGCGGCCAGCCGGATCACCCCGACCGCCATCGCCACGCTGGTCAGCAGCACCAGTCCCTCGGGGACCATGCCGACCAGGCCGGCCACGCAGGCGCGCAGCGCGGCGCTGACGCTCTGGCCCGAGTTCAGCTGGCTGACCACGAGCAGCGCCCCCACCGGGATCAGCGGCCAGCTGATCCAGGTCAGCAGCAGGTTGATCGCGTCCCGGATCTCGGATCTGGCCGGGGTGTAGCTGCGGGCCTGGCTGGCCAGCCGGGCCGCGTAGGACGCGGCGCCGACCTGCTCGGCCACGATCCGGCCGCCGCCGGCTACCACGAAGCTGCCGGACAGCACCCGGGCCTGCGGCGGCTTGCCGACCGGCTCGGCCTCGCCGCTAAGCAGCGACTCGTCGATCTCCAGGCCGAAGGAGCGCAGCACCAGGCCGTCCACCACGATCTGATCCCCCGGCGCCAGGTCGATAACCTCGCCGAGCACGACCCGCGCGGCCGGGATCTGGGCGAGCGCGCCGTCCCTGACCACCCGCGCGGTCGGCGCGTTCAGCACGCTGAGCCGGTCCAGCGTGCGCTTGGCGCGCAGTTCCTGGATGATCCCGATCCCGCTGTTGGCCACCAGAACCAGGCCGAACAGGCCGTCCTGCAGCGGGCCTACGATCACGATGACCACGAACAGCCCGCCGAGGATAGCGTTAAACCTGGTCAGCACGTTCGCCCGGGCGATCTGGGCGAACGTCCTGGTGGGCTGCCTGCCGGGGTCGTTGATCTGGCCAGCGCTCACCCGCTCGGCGACCTGCGCCGAGCTAAGCCCGGTGTCGGCGAGTTCCGCCGCCGCACCGCCGACCCGCGCCGACAGGCTCACTCGTCTATCTTCGCCCGGCCAGGCCCGGCACCGCCCGGGGCCCTAGGTCCCGAGCCTGCGGTGCGGAAGGACTCTGCCCGGCCGGCGGCCGCCCGAGCAGCATGGGATTCATGCGTGTGCCCGGTCTGCATGCCAGCACCGGCCGCCGTGCGGACCAGCCGGCGGCCGATTCGCCGCGGTGGCTGCCGGGCGAGGCCGACGCCCAGCCGATCGACTGGGCCGCGGCCCGGTCGGCCAGCCGGTCCTGCTGCTGCCCCGCGGCGCCGGCCGTGGTGGCGGTCATGCCGCCGGGCCCGGACCGGCAGCACCGGACCGAGATCCTGCTCTGCATGCACCATTTCCGGGTGTCCCGGGCCGCCCTTCGGGCCGCCGGGGCGGCCGTGTACCGACTGGACGGCGAACCGGTCGCCGAGACGGCCCCGGCGTACCTGGGATCCGGCGAGCGGGGCGCCGGCTAGCGGGTGCCCGGCAGGCTGTCCAGCGCCTTCCTGAGCCGGGCGGCGGCCTCGGTGGCGACCGGGTTGAGCTTGTCTTCCTCGGTGATGACCACCATCGTCATCGGGTCCAGCGCCTCCACGATGGTCTCGCCGTCGGCGGACCTGACCACCACGTTGCACGGCAGCAGCAGCCCGATCTGCCGGTCCGCCGACAGCGCGCGGTGCGCGAGCGGCGGGTTGCAGGCGCCGAGGATCAGGTAGTTCTCCATCTCCTCGCCCAGCTTGGCCTTCAGCGTGGCCTGCACGTCGATCTCGGTGAGGACGCCGAAGCCCTGCTCCTTCAGTGCCGCGCGCACCTGCTCGACCGCCTCGGCGAACGGCGTCGCCGTGCGGACGGTGATCCCGTAGTCCATGTCTGCCTCTCCGCGTTACTCCGGCCGGCCAGGTCAGGCCAGCGTCAGGAACAGCCGCTCAAGCTCGTCGGTGCTCATCGGGGACTCACCGGCCAGGCACTGCCGCATGTTGCTCGCCACGATCTTGAACCCGGCCCGGTCGATCGCGCGCGAGACCGCGGCAAGCTGGGTGACGACGTCGCGGCACTCCCGGCCCTCCTCGATCATCGAGATCACTCCGGCTAGCTGGCCCTGGGCCCGCCGCAGCCGGTTCAGCACGGCGTTCCTGGCGTCCTCGTCGGCACCGGTCGTGCTCTGCTCGGTCATTCCTGCCGCCTTCTCCTCGATGCGCGCCCCGCACTGCCGGGCACGCACGTCCATCCGGCCCGATCCGGCCGGTTCCGGTCGCTCAGGCCGGCCGGGTGGCCAGCACCAGCGTGTCGATCGCGGTTCGGTCGCCGTCCGGCCCCGGCACGGGTCGGGTCCGCTGGCCCGCGGTCGTGATCTCCAGGCCGCCGAGCGCGGCAGCCACCTGCTCCGCGGAGTGCAGCATGTCCGGGTCCTGCGGACCGCCGACGCCGCGGGTCAGGTTGTCCACGTCATGCCCGATGAACAGCAGCGTGCCGCCGGGCGCCAGCGCCGCGGCCGCCCGGCCGAGCACGGGCTTCAACACCGGCTCGGGTAGCTGCAGATAGGCCAGAAGCACCAGGTCGAAGCCGCCGGGCGGCGGCTGGTACTCACGCAAGTCCGCGGTCACCCAGTCGACCGTGACGCCGCGGTCGGTGGCCAGTTTCTCGGCCCTGGCCAGCCCGACCGCGGAAAAGTCCACGCCGGTGACCTGCCAGCCCTGGCTGGCCAGCCAGATCGCGTTCCTGCCCTCACCGGTCGCCAGGTCGATCGCGCGGCCGGGCGGGCGGCCGCCGATCTGCTCGACCACGAACCGGTTGGGGCCCGCGCCCCAGACCAGATCCGGCCCGGCGTAGCGGTTATCCCAGTCCTGACTGTCCACGCGCCGATTGCTCCCTTGCGCTCAGCCGATCATCGCGATGACTTCATCGTGCCGTCCGCAGCATCGCGCCGGGCGGCGGCCCCGCTGCCCGGCGCGATCGCACGCGAACGGATCAGGCGTCTGCGCCCTTGGCCTCCTGGTCGGCCTGGATACCGGCCCGCACCTCGTCCATGTCGACCTTGCGGGCCTGCTCGATGAGGTCCTCAAGGGCCTTCTCGGGCAGCGCGCCCGGCTGCGCGTACAGGATCACCTTGTCCCTGATCACCATCAGGGTCGGGATCGAGGTGATGCCGAAGGCCTGGGCCAGGTCGGGCTGCGCCTCGGTGTCCACCTTGGCGAAAACCAGGTCGGTGTGCTTGCTGGAAGCACGGTCGAAGATCGGCCCGAACGTCCGGCACGGCCCGCACCAGGCTGCCCAGAAGTCCACCAGCGCCATGTCAGCGCCGCCGACGATGTCGTCGAAGTTCTGTGCCGTGAGTTCCACCGTTGCCACTGATCTGCCTCCGTCCGCGTGGGCATCGCACCTATAGGATACCCCTTGGGGTATGAACCGCCAGGGTCCTGCCGGCATTCCCGGCCATGTCCCTGGCCCGCCGCCGGCCGATTCAGCCGGCGGTCAGCCTGTCCGGCCGACCCTAGCGCCCGGCCGGGCCGGCCGTCAGCCGGCTGGTCACCGCGACCACGCCGTCGGTGTCCGCCGTCATCTTCACGACCGTGCCGATCTGCTCGGCCTGCGGGACCCGCCCGGTCAGGGTAACCATGCCCTCCCGGACCGTCACCGCAACCTGGACCGGCCCATCGGTCAGCAGCCGCGTGAGCGCGTCGGCGATTTCAGCGGCGATCTCGTCGTCACTGCGCAGGAACACGCTGAGCAGGTCCTGCCGGCTGACCACGCCGATCAGTTCGCCGGCCGGGTTCACCACCGGCAGCCGCCGGATGTGATGGCCGTTCATCAGCCGCGCGGCCGCCCCGAGCGGGGCATCGGGATGGATGGTGACCGCCGGGGAGGTCATCAGCTCGCCCGCGGTGAGCGCCGCGGCCTGCTCCTTCTCATGGTGCGTCCGCCGGGGCAGGCCAGCGCTGAGCCGGCCGAAGGAGCGCTCTTCCTTGCGCAGCACGTCCGCCTCGGAGACCATGCCGAGCACCCGGCCGCCGCCGGACAGCACCGGCAGCGCGCTCACGTCGTGCTCCGCCAGCATCCTGGCGACCTGCTTGTACGGCGTGGCCCGGTCCACCGTGACCACGTCGGTCGCCATCACGTCGATCACCCGCCAGCGGCCGCGGGCCGGATGACCGTCCAGGTCGCCGGGCGCCCCGGGGCCGGGCCCGCCCGCCGCCGCCTCGCCCGCCGCCTCGCCCGCGGCCGCCGGGTGCTGCCCGGCCTGATGCTGCCGGACCGTCTCCACCATCCGCGCCACGTCGGACGCGGTCGCCTGGCCCTGCAGGGTCTGGTAGTACACGGACCCGAGGTCCCTCAGCATGGAATCCAGATACTCGTCGCGGCGGTTCACGGTGATCTCCCCCCGTGCCAGGTTGGTCCACCGGGCTCCCCAGCACCGGTGTATATGCCCATCCGATCAGCGCCGCAGCACGCCCGGCAGGGGCGAAATGCCCGCGGCCGCCGCCGGGCGCACGGACCCGGGCGGGACCAAGGACTCTGCCCCCGGCAACCAATGACCCTGCCGGTACGCCACCGGGCCGGCGGACGCTGAACGGGCGGGCACTGCCGACCCGGCCAGGTCGGGCCGGGCAGGGGAGGTGAGCGGCGGTGGCGAATCTGCTGGTACGAGACGGGTCGCTGCGCCGGGTCATCGAGGCGGCGCAGGCGGCGCCGTCCTTGCATAACACCCAGCCGTGGCATTTCGCCGTCGACGATGGCGGCACGCTGCAGGTTCGCGCGGACCTGGACCGCGCGCTGTGGGTGGCCGATCCGAGGGCCAGGGCGCTGTACCTGAGCTGCGGGGCGGCACTGTTCAACATCCGCGCCGCGATCCGGATGAACGGCTTCAACCCGCTGGTCTGGCCGCTGCCGCAGCCGACCTTCTCGCCGACGGTGCTCGCCGTGGTGCGCGCCGAGCCCGGCCGGCCGCCGTCGCTGGCCGAGCGCGAGATGTTCCATGCCATCTGGCGCAGGCATACCGACCGGCGCCCGTTCGACTCCGATCCGCTGCCCGGTCCGGTCCGCACGGCGCTGGAGGAGGCGGCCGGCTTCGAGTTCGCGTCCCTGCGGCTGCTCAGCTCCCGGGACGCCGCGACCGTGCTCACGCTCGCCTCCCGGGCCGGCGCGGAACTGGCCAGGGACGCCGAGCACCAGGCCGAGATGCAGGACTGGGTCGGCACGGACAGCGAGCAGGACGGCATCCCCGCCGCGGCGCTGCCCGAGCGGGCCAGGCGGCGCCCGGCCCCGGTCCGGGACAACGACATGGCCGGCGCCGTGCCGACTATCCCGCGGCAGAGCGGCGACTACGAGCAGTTCCCGCTGCTCGCGGTGCTCACCACGGAACGGGACGAGCCAGCCGACTGGCTCCGGGCCGGGCAGGCCATGCAGCGGGTGCTGCTGACCGCGACCGTGCACGGCCTGGCGGCGTCCTTCCTGTACCAGCCGATCGAGCTGACCGACATGCGCGGGGATCAGGCGCCGGCCTGGCCGTGGCCCGAGCACCCGCAGATGATCTTCAGGCTCGGGTACGGCCACGGCGCCGCCGCCGCGCCCCGGCGGCCGGTCGACGAGGTGCTGTCCAGGACCACGACCGCCGAGTAGCCGGCCCGTCTAGCGCTCCGGCCCGTCTGCCGGGCTGGCCCGGCCAATGGGGAGCCGGGCGGCGATCCGCGCGCCGACCCGCTTGAGCAGGTCAGCCGTCCGGCTCATCGCGATGGCCGGGTCGGGCTCGAGATCGGTGAGCGCGTAGGCGATGGTGAACCCGGCCGCGGCGAGTTCGGGACCGGTCAGCAGCACCCGGCCGGCCACCGCGACCACCGGGACGCCGCGGCGGGCCGCCGCCCTGGCCACCCCGAGCGGCGCCTTGCCGGTGAGGGTCTGCCGGTCCAGGCTGCCCTCGCCGGTGACCACGAGCCCGGCTCCGGCCAGCGCGGCGTCGAAGCCGATCAGGCCGAGCACCAGGTCCGCGCCGGCCACCAGGTCCGCGCCGAGGTAGGCCAGCGCGCCGAACGCGGTGCCGCCGGCCGCGCCCGCGCCGGGAACCCGCGCGGCGTCCCGGCCGGTCACCCGCGCGGTCACCGCGGCCCAGTGCGCCAGTGCCCGGTCCAGCAGGCCGACCTCGGCAGGCCCGGCCCCCTTCTGCGGGCCGAACACCGCCGCGGCCCCGGCCGGGCCGGTCAGCGGGCTGTCCACGTCGCAGGCCACCAGGAACCGCGCCCCGGCGATCCGGCGGTCCAGGCCGGCCAGGTCCACGGCGGCAAGGCCGGCCAGGGCGGCGCCGCCGCGGGCCAGGTCCCGGCCGCCCGCGTCGGTCAGCCGCGCACCGAGCGCCTGGAGCATCCCGGCGCCGCCGTCGGTGCTCGCGCTGCCGCCCACGCCGAGCACGATCTCGGTGGCGCCGGCGTCCAGCGCGGCGGTGATCACCTGGCCGACCCCGAACGTGGACGCGGTCAGCGGCGCGAGGCCCGGGCCGGGCAGCCGGCGCAGGCCGGTCACGTCCGCCAGTTCGACCACCGCGGTCCGGCCGCGCAGCGCGAAGTGCGTGCCGACCGGGTCGCCGACCGGGCCCGCGGCGGTCACCGGGATCTCGGCGAACCCGGCGGCGACGGCGGCCGCGACGGTGCCGTCCCCGCCGTCGGCCACCGGAAACTCGGCGATCTCCAAGTCCGGCCGGGCCGCGCGCAGTCCCGCGGCCAGCGCCCCGGCCACCTCGCGCGCGCTCGCACTGCCCTTGAACTTGTCCGGGGCGAGGACGACCCGCACGGCGCTAGCCTCCGGCCGCGAGTTCGATGCTGAGCCGCTGTGGCGGGCCGATGGCCGGGTCAAGGACCGACAGCCGCCAGCGGCCGGCCGACACCTCGGCGGCCAGGCAGAACCGGCCGGCCACCACGGCGAGGTCCCTCGCCCATACCCGGGACAGCCAGCCGAACGGAAGCTCGGCGCGCAGTCCGTCCCCGACCCGCGCCAGCAGCGGCTCGGCCGAGCCGTCGGTCATCCGCACGTCCACCGGCAGGGCCGGGTCCCCGAGCCAGGTCCGCAGCGCCGCGGTGGCCCGCCCGGCCAGCGCTGCGTGCAGCCGGGCCACCGCCGGCCCGGCGGTGTCCGGCCGGTCCAGCCCTTCCAGCCGGGCGGCCCACGCGGCCGCCACGGTCGCCGCGAGCCTGGCGGGCAGCCCGCCGCCCAGGCCGAGCAGGCCCGCAAGTTCCGCGTCCGGATCGGGGACCAGGCCGCCCGGCGTCACCCCGGCCGCCGGCCCGCCGCTCACCATCACCCGCGCCACCGCCGCGCTTCCGTAGTGGAATAGCGCGGTCCGGTGCGCGGCGGCGCGGACCGGTCCGCGCGGTCCGGCGCCAGCCAGCAGTCCGCCGGACACCCCGGTCCCGGCATCCCGCGGCGCGGCGAGCGGATCGGACGGGCCGCGACTGCCCAGCACGAGCACCCGCAGATCGCTGGCGTGCGCGTGCCAGGCGTCGAGCATCTCCACGCAGGCGCAGCGCTCGCCGCCGAGCGCGGCGAGCGTCCGCTCGGCGTCGGCGTCGGCGTGGTCGGGCGCCCGAAGCTCACCCTCCCGCCAGGCCAGCCGGTGCTGGTCGCCGCCGCAGGTCAGCCTCGCCTCGGCCGGCGCCAGCCCGGCCCACCAGTCGGTCATCGCCCGGCCGCCCAGGGCAGCGGGACCGTGATCACGGCCCGCTCGGTGACCGCGGTCGGCATCAGCTCAAGCACCGCCGCGCGGGGATCAAGAGCGGGCCAGAAATCGATCGTCCCCTCATACCCGTCCTGGCTACTACTCCAGTTGCTGGTCTCGCCCAGGTAGTGGCCGCCTCGATCGTCGGCAGCCCACCAGGTGAGCTCCGCGCGTTCATCGACGACCGAGGCGAACGGCAGATGCCCCAGTTCGGCCGACGTCTCGACCTCGACCTGGAAGCCCTCTGGCTCGGACTGCAGCACCAGCACCAGCACGCTGAGACCACCCCCGAACGACGGCGTGGCCGCACCGATCGCCACGGCGCCGACCGGCCCGTTCGCGCGCCCCCGGCCGGCCAGCAACGACCGCCACGGCTCGGGCAGGACGGTGCCGCCTGGTCCCGGTCTGCCAGGTCCCGGTCTGCCAGGTCCGGGCCCGCCTGGTCCGAACCAGCCGCGACCAGGCCAGCCCGGACCGCCCGGCTGGGCCAGCGCGTCGAGCACCGCGGCCAGGCCGGCCAGTTGCTGGCCGTCGGGGTCCAGTCTTCCGGCCGCGGCCAGCGCGTCGATCGCATCGGCCAGCATCCCGGGCGGCCCGTGACGCTGGCGCTGCGCGGCCACCTGCCGCCACAGGTAGCTCATCGCCGGGTCGTCGCCGGGCAGCGAGACGATCGACACCTCAGCCGCTGACGACCCGGCGCCTAGCTCGACCCGATCGCCTTCGACCTCGATCCACCTGGTGTCAGCGGCCAGCGGCGCGTCGGACCGGAAGTGGCCGCGCCACTCCCGGTCCGAGCCTCCGCCGGTGAAGCTGGCGGTGACGGTGGTGCCGCGGTCATCGGCCAGCCGGATCTGCGACGGCCCGCCGCCCTGCCAGCCGGGGCCGGGACCGGACTGGCCGGGAATCCGCTCGGTCACGACCACCGCTACCGACACCGAACGGGGGCCGACGCTGACCGACCGCACCCGGATCTGCTCAGCGGCGGTCTCGAGCATGCGGTCACAAGCGACGACGCGGGGCGCGGGCAGCGGAGCGGGTGGCGCGGCTGCCCGATGCGCGGCCGCCAGCCGAGTCCTGCCGCGCATCCGCATCCCGGCCACGCGGCGCTCTGGGCCCCGCAGGTCGGCGGCCAGATCGTAATCGTCCACCACGGTCTGGGCCGCGCCCGCCTCGATCGCGCCGACGGCGACCAGTGCCCGCGCGGCGGTCAGCACCGGGCCCCACGACATGCGCTCGGAGCTTTCCCGACTCGCCAGCGCGCGCTCCCCGGCCAGCCGCAGGTACAACTCGGCGTCGAACGGCATGGCATGAGCCTGCCAGAGCGCCCGCCGGGCGGGCAAACTTAGCCAGATGGACAGTCAGCAGGCCGTCGGCGAGGCGCTCGGCATCGCCATCGCCGCCCGGGTCCCCGTCCTGCTCTGGGGCGCGCCGGGGACCGGCAAGACCTCGGTAATCACGGCCATGGCCGCGGCCGCCGGCTGGCCGTGCGAAACGGTGATCGCCTCGATCCGCGAGCCGTCCGACTTCGCCGGTCTGCCGGTGGTGCACCGCGATACGGCGCCCGGCCAGGGCGCGGCATCGGCCAGCGTCGAATTCGCCCCGCCCCGGTGGGCGGTCACGCTGGCCGCCGCCGGACATGGCCTGGTCTTCTTCGACGAGATCTCCACCGCCCCGCCAGCCGTCCAGGCCGCGCTGCTGCGGGTGGTGCTGGAACGCACGGTCGGCGATCTCACCCTGCCCGCGTCGGTGTCGGTGGTGGCGGCCGCGAACCCGCCCGAGCAGGCGGCCGACGGCTGGGACCTGTCGGCGCCGCTGGCCAACCGGTTCTGCCACCTGGACTGGCCGGTCGACCCGCGCACGGTAGCCGCCGGATTCTCGGCCGGCTGGCCGGTGCCCGGCCTGCCGGACCTGCCGGACGGCTGGGAGGACCGCGTCCCGGTCACCCGAAGCTGGATCGCCGGCTTCTTCACCGTGCGCCCGCCGCTCGTGCTCGCGCCGCCGGAGGACCCGGCCGCCGCCGGGCGCGCGTGGCCGAGCCCGCGAACCTGGGACCTGGCCGCGCGACTGCACGCCGCGGCGCTGGCCGCCGGGGCGGGCGACCTGATCGCGTCCCTGCTGATCCGGGGCTGCGTCGGGCCCGGGCCGGGCGCGGAGTACTGGACCTGGCTGGCCGAGGCGGATCTGCCCGACCCCGAGGCGGTGCTGGCCGACCCGGAGAGCTTCGTGCTGCCCGAGCGCGGCGACCGGGCCTACGCGGCCCTGTCGTCAGTGGCCGCCGCCGTCGCCGCCAACCCGGCCGACGGCCGCTGGGCGCGCGGCTGGCAGGTGTTCGGGCGGGCCGCGGGGGCCGCCCCCGACGTGGCCGCGGCGGCTGCCAGGACGCTGGCCGGCTGCCGCCCGCCGGGCGCGCCGATCCCGCCCGAGGTGGACCTCTTCGCGCCGCTGCTCAGGGACGCCGGCCTGCTGCGATGAGCCCGGCAGGCCTGGACGCCCGCCGGGTGGCGGCCGCGCGGCTGTGGGCGTCGGCGCGGATGCCGTACCTGGCCAGCGCGCTGTTCGCGTGCGCCATCGACCCTGACCCGGGCACGGGGGCGGTCGCTGTCAGCCAGTCCTGGCGGATCCGGGCCGACCCGGAAGTCATCGAGAGCCTCGACGCCGAGCAGCTTGGCCGCCTGCTCGTGCACCTGACCGGGCACCTCATCCGCGACCACGCGGGGCGGGCGCGCCGCCACGGCGCAGACGGGCCGGCCGCCGCGGCCCGGTGGAACCGGTGCGCGGACGCGGAGATCAACGACGATCTGCTGGCCGACGACTGCGTCCCCGGCCTCGCCCCTGACCTGCCCGCGGACCTGGGCTGCGAGCCTGGCTGGCTGGCCGAGCGGTACTTCGATCAGGCCGCTGGCGGCGCCAGGCGCTGGGACTGCGGATCGGGCGCCGACGGCAGCGGCCGGCCCGGCGATGACCGCTCCGGCGATGACGGCCCGGGCTCCGGCATCGACGCGGCCCAGGCCGAACTGCTCCGGCTGGGCGTCGCGGCCGAGATCGGCCGGCAGCATTCCCGGCTGCCCGGCAGCGTGCCCGCCGGGTGGCTGCGCTGGGCCGAGTCGGTGCTGCCGTCGCGGGTGGACTGGCGGCGGGTGCTGGCCGCCGAGATACGCGGCGCGGTCGCCGCCGTCGCCGGGAAGGTCGACTACAGCTACCGCCGGCCCGCGCGCCGGGCGCATCTGCATCAGGACCTGATCATCCCGGCGCTGCGGCGGCCGGTGCCGGACGTCGCGATCGTCTGCGACACCTCAGGCTCGATGGACGAGCGGTTGCTGGCCAGGGCACTGGCCGAGATCGATGCCGTGCTCGCCCGGGCCGGCCTGCGTCAGGGTCAGGTCCGGGTGCTGGCCGTGGACACGGCGGTGCACGCCATCCGCCGGGCGCGCCGGGCCGCCGACGTGGTGCTGGCCGGGGGCGGCGGAACGAACATGGGCGCCGGGATCGCGGCGGCGGCCGCGCTGCGGCCGCCGCCTTCGCTGGTCATCGTGCTCACCGACGGCTACACGCCCTGGCCGCAGCGGCCGCCGCCAGGCGTCCGCGTCATTGTCGGCCTGCTGGTCACCGGATTCCGGCCGGACGACTGGGCGCCGCCGTCGTGGGCGCGCACGGTCGTGATCGAGGACCGGGACGGCTAGCCGTCCTGCGCTCGTCCCGCCCGGCTTACTCGCTCAGGCCCAGCGTCGCGATCAGGCTCCGGGCGGCCGCGCCGCCGGCCTCCTCGGCCACCGCCAGGGCCGCCGGGACGTCCAGGTCGTCCCGCAGCGCCGCGCTGATCGCCTGCGCCGCGACGTCCTGGTCCGCGCCGCCGCTCCGGCCGGCCGCCTGGTAGAGCCGCTCCAGGCGGGCGGTCGCGGCCGCCAGTTCGGCCACCGAGTAGTCCCACCCCTGCGCCCACGGCCGGTCGATCAGGCACAGCCGCAACGCGGCCGCCGGGTGGTCCGCCAGCACGTCGCTGACCAGCACCAGGTTGCCGGTCGACTTGGCCATCTTCTTGCCGCCCAGGCTGACCACGCCGACGCCGAACCTGGCCCGGGCGTTCGGCCGCACGCCGGTCGCGGCTTCGGCCATCGCGACCTGGTAGGCGTGGTGCGGGTAGCGCAGGTCGTCGCCGCCGGCCAGCACGTCGACCGCTAGTCCGAGCACCGACAGCGACATCGCGGCGCACTCCGCGTGCCAGCCGGGCCGCCCGGTGCCCCACGGGGACGGCCAGCCGGGCTCATCCGGCGCCGAGCGCCGCCACACCGCGACGTCCAGCGGATCGTCCTTGGCCGGATCGTTCAGCCGGGCGCCGTACTCCGCGGCCAGGCTCATCGCCGCCTCCCGGCTCAGCCCGGCGGCCGGCGCCGTCGCCGCGCCGCGGAAGTACACGCTGCCGTCCCGCAGGTAGGCGGCCCCGGTGCCGAGCAGCACCTCGGCGAGGGCGATCACCTGGCTGACGTTCCGCCTGGCCCGCGGCGCGAACTGCGGCTCCCTGACGCCGAGCGCGCTCATGTCCTGGTCGAACCGGAACTGCTGCACCGACGCGAACGCGTCGTAGGCCGAACCGGACCGCTCGGCGGCCGCGAAGAGCACGTCGTCCACGTCGGTGACGTTCCGGCACACCTGGGCGTCCACGCCGGTGGCGCCGAGCACCCGGGTGAGCACGTCGACCCAGACGAAGGTGGCGGCGTGACCCAGATGGGTAACGTCATAGGGCGTGATGCCGCAGCAGTAAATCCGCGCCCGGTCGATCATCGGGAGGTAAGCATCGCCGAGCCGCAGGCCGGTCGTGATCGCGCTGTCAGTCATGTCTGAAGTATCGCGCCGCTGCTCAGTGACCACGCAAAGGCCCCGGCCGCGGCGCGCCCCGGCCGGGCCCCGGCACCTGCTGGCCCGGCGCGCCGCGCGGCCGCGCTAGGGTCGCCATCGCGGGCCTCGGCCCGGCACGGCCCGGCGGGCAGCACCGTACCGAGAGGACGAGCGAAGTGACCACACCGCTGCGAGACCGACCGGCCTGGAAGGCGCTGGCCGATCATTACGCGACCATCCGGGACACCCATCTGCGTGACCTATTCGCCGCCGATCCCGACCGGGGCGAGCGGCTGACCGCGCAGGCCGCCGGCCTGTACCTGGACTACTCCAAGAACCGGATCACCAGCGAGACGATCGGGCTGCTGACCGACCTCGCCGCGGAGTCCGGCCTCGCCGAGCGGATCGGCGCGATGTACAGCGGCCAGCGGATCAACACCACCGAGAACCGCTCGGTGCTGCACGTCGCGCTGCGGATGCCGCGCCAGGCGCGACTGGTGGTCGACGGCGAGGACGTGGTCGCGCAGGTGCACGAGGTTCTTGACGCGATGGCGGCGTTCGCGAACCAGGTCCGGTCCGGGCAGTGGCGCGGGTTCACCGGGCTGCCGATCACGGCCGTGGTCAACATCGGCATCGGCGGCTCCGACCTCGGCCCGGTGATGGCGTATGAGGCCCTGCGGTACTACAGCGCGCGGCACCTGACCATGCGGTTCGTCTCGAATGTGGACGCCACCGACCTGGCCGAGGCCACCCGTGACCTGGACCCGGCGCAGACCCTGTTCATCGTGTCGTCCAAGACCTTCACGACCGCGGAGACGATCACCAACGCCACCTCGGCCCGGGACTGGCTGGTCGGCAGGCTCGGCGACCCGGCCGCGGTCGCCAGGCATTTCGTGGCGGTGTCCACCAACGCCGAGAAGGTCGCGGCGTTCGGGATCGACCCGGCGAACATGTTCGGCTTCTGGGACTGGGTCGGCGGCCGGTACTCGATGGACTCCGCGATCGGGCTGTCCACGATGATCGCGATCGGGCCGGACCGGTTCGGCGAGATGCTGGCCGGCTTCCACGAGATGGACCGGCACTTCGCCACCGCGCCGTTCACCGCCAACCTGCCCGTGCTGATGGGCCTGCTGTCGGTCTGGTACACCGCGTTCTTCGGCGTCGGCAGCATCGGGGTGATGCCGTACGACCAGTACCTCAAGCGGTTCCCCGCCTACCTCCAGCAACTGACGATGGAGTCCAACGGCAAGCATGTCCGACTGGACGGGACCCCGGTGGACTACCCGACCGGCCCGGTCTACTGGGGCGAGCCTGGCACCAACGGCCAGCACAGCTTCTACCAGTTGCTGCACCAGGGCACGGCGCTGATCCCGGTGGACCTGATCGGCTTCGCGCGCTCGCTGAACCCGATCGGCGAGCATCACGACATGCTGACCGCCAACGTGTTCGCGCAGGCGCAGGCCCTGGCGTTCGGCAAGACCCTGGACCAGGTGCTGGCCGAGGGCACCGATCCCGCCGTCGCCCCGCACAAGGTGATGGAGGGCAACCGGCCGACCAACGTGCTGCTGGCCGAGGTCCTCACGCCGCACCTGCTCGGCGCCCTGATCGCGCTGTACGAGCACGCGGTCTTCACCGCGGGGACGATCTGGGGGATCGACTCCTTCGACCAGTGGGGCGTGGAACTCGGCAAGGTGCTCGCGGCCGCGATCACCCCGGAACTGACCAGCGGATCGGAGCCGGTGCTGCGGCACGACTCCTCGACGAACGCGCTGATCCGCCGCTACCGAACGATGAAGGGAGCATAACGATGGCCACGGAGCACCCGATGCAGGTAGGCATGATCGGGCTCGGGCGGATGGGCGCCAACCTGGTCCGCAGGCTGATGCGGGACGGCCACCGGTGCGTGGTCTACGACGTGAACGCCGATGCCGTGGCGGCTCTGGTGGCCGAGGGGGCGGTCGGCGCGAACGACCTGGACGACTTCGTGGCCAGGCTGGACCGGCCGCGGACGGTCTGGCTGATGCTGCCCGCCGCGATCACCGGGCGGACCCTGAACCACCTGGCCGCCCTGCTGGACGCCGACGACGTGGTCATCGACGGCGGCAACTCCTACTACCGCGACGACATCTCCCGGGCGAAGTCGCTGGCCGGCCAGAAGATCCACTACGTGGACTGCGGCACGTCCGGCGGCGTGTGGGGCCTGGAGCGCGGCTACTGCCTGATGATCGGCGGTGAGACCGAGGTCGTCCGGCGGCTTGACCCGATCTTCGCCACCATCGCCCCCGGCGCCGGGACCGCCGAGCCGACGCCGGACCGGGGGTCCGGCGGCACGGCCCAGGACGGCTACCTGCACTGCGGCCCGAACGGCGCCGGTCACTTCGTCAAGATGGTGCACAACGGGATCGAGTACGGCATGATGGCCGCCCTCGCCGAGGGCCTGTCGATCATCCAGCACGCCAACGCGGGCAAGGAGGAGCAGGAGACCGACGCCGAGACGACCCCGCTGACCGACCCGGACGCCTACCAGTACGACATCAACGTGGGCGAGGTCGCCGAGGTGTGGCGGCGCGGATCGGTGATCAGCTCGTGGCTGACCGACCTGACCGCCGCTGCGCTGGCCAAGTCGCCGGAACTGTCGGAGTTCGCCGGGCACGTGTCGGACTCCGGCGAGGGCCGGTGGACGGTGCTCGCCGCGGTCGAGGAGGGCGTGCCCGCGCCGGTGATCACCGCGTCGCTGTTCCAGCGGTTCGAGTCGCGCGGCCTCGGCGAGTTCACCGGGCGGCTGCTGTCGGCGATGCGGAGCGAGTTCGGCGGCCACGCGGAGAAGAAGCCCGCGCGGAAGCAGGGCTGATCCGCCCGGCCCGAGGGACATCCGCCTCTGTGACCTCCGATCGCGTTCCGGGCACGATGACAGCGTGGCTGGCTCGATCGCGACCGCGCCGGATGCCCGCGGGCTGACCGCCGGGCAGGCCGCGGCACGGCTGCGCGCGGACGGGCCGAACATCCTGCCCGCGCCGCGGCCGCCGCCGGCCGTGCTGCTGCTGGCCCGGCAGCTGACCCATTTCTTCGCGCTGCTGCTGTGGGCCGCCGCCGGGCTGGCCTACCTGGGCGGCATGCCGCAGCTAGCGATCGCGATCGTGGCCGTCGTCCTGATCAACGGGCTGTTCGCGTTCGTCGAGGAGTACCGGGCCGATCGGGCCGGGCGGCGGCTGCGCGACCTGCTGCCCGCCCGGGTGCTGGTCCGCAGGGACGGCCACCGGGTGATGGTGGACGCCGCCAGCCTGGTGGCCGGCGACGTGGTGCTGCTCACCGCGGGCGACAAGGTCTCCGCCGACCTGGACCTGCGGCAGGTGCACGGCCTGGCGGTCGACGAGTCGATGCTGACCGGCGAGAGCGTGCCGGTCCGCCCGGAGGCCGGCGGCCGGGCGTACGCGGGCACCTTCGTGGTCGAGGGCGAGGCGGAGGCGGTCGTCACCGCGACGGCCGGGCGCACCAGGCTGGCCGGCATCGCCGCGCTGACCCGGCAGGCCCGGCGCCGGCGCAGCCCGCTGACGCTCCAGCTTCGCCGGGTGGTGCTGACCGTCGCGGCGATCGCGGTCACGGTCGGCACCGCGTTCTTCGCCGCCGCCGTCGCGCTCGGCATGCCACCCGCTAGCGGCTTCCTGCTCGCCGTCGGCGTCACCGTCGCGCTGGTGCCCGAGGGCCTGCTGCCCACCGTGACGCTGTCGCTGGCCCGGGCCGCGCAACTGATGGCCGGACGGCACGCGGTGGTGCGGCGGCTGGACTCGGTCGAGACCCTCGGCTCCACCACCTACATCTGCACCGACAAGACCGGCACGCTGACCCGCAACGAGATGACGGTGGTGGCGGTCTGGACGCCGTCCGGCGGCGCCCGGGTGACCGGGGCCGGGTACGCGCCGGACGGCACCGTGACCGTCGACCCGGGCACCAGCCCGCCGCTGCGCCGGCTGGGCCTGGCGGCGGTGCTCTGCTCGACCGGCCGGGTGATCGAGCGGCCGGATGGCTGGCACCCGGTCGGCGACCCGATGGAGGCCGCGCTCGCCGCCTTCGCGCTGCGGGCCGGCGTCGATCGCGCCGAGTTCACCGGCGGCGCCGTGACCCGGAGATACCCGTTCGACCCCCGGCGGCGCCGGTCGTCGGTCGTCTCCGGCGGCACGCTGCACGTCAAGGGCGCGCCCGACGCACTGCTGCCCCGGTGCGCCCCGGTGCCGGGGGCGGAACGGGCGCTGGCGCAGATGGCCGCGAGCGGCCTGCGGGTGCTCGCCGTGGCCACCAGGGACGCCGCGGGCCTGCCGGCCGGCGCCGACGCCGACGCCGCCGAGCGCGACCTGACCCTGCTCGGCCTGGTCGGGCTGGAGGACCCGCCCAGGGACGACGTCAGCGACGCGATCGCCGCCTGCCGCCGGGCCGGGATCTCGCTGGCCATGATCACCGGCGATCACCCGGCCACGGCCCGCGCGGTCGCCGCCGAGGTCGGCCTGGCCCGGCCGGGCTCGGCCGTGCTGACCGGCGCCGACCTGCCCGCCGACGACGACGCGCTGGGCGCCCTGCTGGACGCCGACGGGGTGGTCGTGGCCCGGGTGACCCCGGAGGACAAGCTGCGGATCGCCCGGGCGCTGCAGCGCCGCGGCCACGTCGTGGCGATGACCGGCGACGGCGTGAACGACGGCCCGGCGCTCCAGCAGGCCGACATCGGGGTCGCGATGGGCGCATCCGGCACCGACGTGGCCCGGGAGGCATCCGACCTGGTGCTGCTGGACGACCACTTCGCCACGATCGTGGCCGCGGTCGAGCTTGGCCGGGCCACGTTCGTCAACATCGGCCGGTTCATCACCTATCACCTGACCGACAACGTGGCCGAGCTTGTCCCGTTCATCGCCTGGGCTATCACCGGCGGCACGCTGCCGCTTGCCCTCGGCGTGCTCCAGATCCTGGCCCTGGACATCGGCACCGACGTGCTGCCGGCGCTGGCCCTGGGCGCCGAGCCGCCGAACCCGCGGACCATGACCGGGCGGATGCGCAGCGGCGCGCTGGTGGACCGCCGGCTGCTCGGCCGGGTGTTCGGCGTGCTCGGCCCGGCCGAGGCGATCGTGGAGATGACCGCGTTCTGCGCGGTGCTGCTCGCGGGCGGCTGGACCTGGGGGCGCACGCCGTCGGCCGGGCTGCTGGTGACCGCGTCCGGCACCGCGTTCGCCACCGTGGTGCTCGGCCAGCTAGCCGCCGCGTTCGCGTGCCGCAGCGGCTCCCGCTGGGTCGGCAGGCTGCACTGGCGCGGCAACCCGCTACTGCTCGGCGCGGTCGTGATCGAGCTTGCGCTGCTCGCGGTCTTCCTCTGGGTGCCGCCGCTGGCCAGGCTGCTCGGCGGCGGGCCGCCGTCGGCGCTCGGCTGGCTGCTCGCCGTCGCGGTGATCCCGGTGGTGTTCGCCGCCGACGCGGCCTACAAGGCGGCCAGGTCCCGGCGCTCGACGGTATCGCCCCGGCCGATCAGCACCACCGAGACCAGCGCGGGCTCGAACAGCCCGTGACCGACCACGCCCGGGGTGGCCGCCAGCCAGGCGGCCAGGGCCGCCGGATCGTCGACCGGGCCGTGGTAGTCGGCGATCACGCCGCCGTCCGGGCTGGCGGGCACGTCCCGGACGGTCACCTGGCCGAGTTCGCGCAGCGTGGCCGGCAGGCCGAAGCCGAGCAGTTCGACCGGGACCGGCGGGCGCAGCGCGGGCACCGGCTTGGAAGAGTCCGCGATCACGATGAACCGGTCCGCGGCCGCGGCGACGATCTTCTCCCTGGTGTGGGCGCCGCCGCCGCCCTTGACCAGCCAGCCGTCCGGCGCGATCTGATCGGCTCCGTCGATCGCGATGTCCAGCCGGTCCAGGGTGCCGAACGGTTCCACCGCCAGGCCGAGCGCGGCCGCCGCCCGCTGGGTGCCGACCGAGGTGGCCACGCACCGGATCGCGAGGCCCCGCCCGGCCAGCGCCGGCAGCAGGTGGGCGACGGTCGATCCGGTGCCCAGGCCGACGGTCATGCCGTCGGCCACGAACTCGGCCGCGGCCTGCGCCGCTAGCCTCTTCTCGGCGTCGGCGCCCGCGGCGCCGGTCTTCTCCGCGTCGGTGCTCACGGCCCTAGTCTGACCGACGGCCGGCCGGAAAGTCCCGCCGGGCATGGTCGGCCAAGGTACCGGGACATGTCACTATGTGGCCATGAACTCCAGCAGCCATACGCCCGACCACGCTCCCGATGACCACGTCATCGTCTTGTTCGGCGCGACCGGAGATCTAGCCAAGCGCAAGCTGCTGCCCGGCCTGTTCCACCTGGCCAAGTCGGGTTTGCTGCCGAAGAACTACCAGATCATCGGCTCGGCCCCGGCCAGCTTCGCGATGTCGGGCGAGCAGTTCCGGGCGCACGCGCGGTCGGCGGTCGCCGAGTTCGGCCTCGCCAAGCCCACCGGCGCCGACTGGCGGGAGTTCGAGTCCAGGCTGACCTTCGGGGCCGCCGATCCGGACGACCCCAAGCCGCTGCTCGAGGCCGTCCAGCAGGCCGAGGAGTCGCTCGGCGGCAGTCCCCGGCGGCTGTTCCACCTCGCGGTGCCGCCGTCCGCGTTCGGCTCGGTGGTCGGCATGCTGGGGCAGACCAGGCTGGCCGAGAACTCCAGGGTCATCATCGAGAAACCGTTCGGCACCGATCTGGCGTCGGCCAGGAAACTGACCGGGATCGTGCACTCGGTGTTCGACGAGTCCCAGGTCTTCCGGATCGACCACTTCCTCGGCAAGGAGTCGGTGGACAACATCCTGGCGCTGCGGTTCGCGAACGGGCTGTTCGAGCCGATCTGGAACCGGGACCACATCTCGCACGTGCAGATCGACGTGCCCGAGGCGATCAGCATCGAGGGTCGGGCGCAGTTCTTCGAGGGCACCGGCGCGTTCCGGGACATGATCGTGACGCACCTGTTCCAGGTGCTCGGCTTCGTCGCGATGGAGCCGCCGGTCTCGATCACCGCCAAGCACCTGCGGGACGAGAAGGCCAAGGTGTTCGAGGCGCTGCGCCCGATCGACGTCCGCAAGGTCGTCCGCGGCCAGTACCACGGCTACCGGGACGAGCCAGGGGTCGCGCCGGACTCCCAGACCGAGACGTTCGTGGCGCTGCAGATGAGCGTGGACAACTGGCGGTGGTCCGGGGTGCCGTTCTACCTGCGCTCGGGCAAGTCGATGGCGCAGCGCAGGCAGACCGTCACGCTCGGGCTGAAGGAGCCGACGCTGCGGATGTTCTCCGGCGGGCCGGGCCTGCGGTCGGACCAGCGATGCAACGAGATCGTGATCGACTTCGACGATCCCGGCTGGATCGCCGTCCGCTTCCTGGCCAAGCAGCCTGGCCCGACGATGCGGCTCGGCGCGGCCGAGATGACCTTCTCCTACGACGACTCGTTCCACAAGATGCACGGCCTGGAGGGGTACGAGCGACTGATCCTGGAGGCGATGCTCGGCGACCAGTCGCTGTTCACCCGCTCCGATGAGATCGAGCGACTCTGGGAGGTCGCCACGCCGCTGCTGGAGGACCCGCCGCCGGTGGAGTTCTACGACCACGGAAGCTGGGGCCCGGACGCGATCCGGCACCTGATCGCGCCGCACAAGTGGTACCTGCCGGACGGCCGGGAGTAGGCCAGAGCCGGTTAGCGGGCGGGGACGGCCGGCGGCTGGCCGTCCCACTCCGAAAGCGGGGCGCAGTGCCACCGCCAGTCGCTCTGGCCCGGCCGCCCGGGCAGGTCGATCCGGCCATTGGCCCACAGCAGCGTCTGCCATGGGTCCTCGCATCCCAGCCGTGCACGAGCATCTCGTCACAGGCCATCGCCGCGAAGCCACCCGGATCGGGCGAGCCGGCCGGATGGAAGCCGCGGGTCCGCGGGGGTGCGGCATCGACTCCGGACGCGCAGACCCGGGCGGCGCTGGACAGGCTGACCAGGATCGCCTGATTCGGCGCGTCGGCCCGCACCGTGATGTCGTAAGCCCCGCTGTCTTCCGGGCCGCACCATAGATCGACGGCGTACCACAGCGGCCCGTTAGCCGCATGCGCGGTTACCGATGCCACCGTGAAGTCCAGGCCGGGCACCGGCGCCGACCAGTCCCGCCCGAGCGCGGGTCGTAGCACAGACTCGATCGCGCCCGCCGCTGCCAGCACCTCGCGCCCGGCAATATCGCTCACTTTCATGGCTCCATCATGGACTGCCCGATCGCGGTCATGTCCGGCTCTGACACCGGATACCGTGGCGGGGAGCACTCGCAGGCGGCCGACGCGCCGCCGCAGGCGATCGGACGGGCAACCCGACCCGGCCGGGAGCAACCCGCACCAGATCGAGAGGGACGCTACGACCATGCCGGATACCCCGATGGCGGACAGCGGGCACCTGCGTCACGACGTCCGGGGCAGGCTGGTGAACAGCGTGGTCCTGATGCTGGCCCGCCGCACGCACTTCCTGGAGTCCGAGATGCTCGGCCTGGGCCAGGTCGTCGGCCCGGGCAGCGTGTGCGTCGACGTCGGCGCGGCGGCCGGCCTGTACACGCTGGCGCTGTCCCGGCTGGTCGGCCCGTCCGGCCTGGTGCACAGCATCGAGCCGCTGGCGATCGCGCGGCCGTTCTGGACCAGGGTGCTCGGCGCCGAGTCCGGCGGGAACGTGCGGCACCACACGGTGGCCCTGGGCGGCGAGCCTGGCTCCGGCACGATGAGCGTGCCGGTCGGCCGGTACGGCGCGGTGACGGGCCGGTCGTTCCTGGCCGGCCGGTCTTCCGGGCTCGGCTCCAACGCCGAGTTCCGCGCGCACAAGAACATCGACGTCCCGGTGGAGACCCTGGACGGCCTGGTCGAGCGGGCCGGGCTGCCCCGGGTGGACTTCATCAAGATCGACGTCGAGGGCGCCGAACTGCACGTTCTCCAGGGCGGCGAGCAGGTCATCGAGAAGTTCCACCCGGCCGTGATGGCCGAGATCGAGGCCCGGCATCTCGAGCGGTTCGAGTACGGGCCGCAGGACCTGGTGCAGTGGCTGACCAGCCGCGGCTACCGGATGCACGTCTGGCAGGATGGCTGGCGGCCCGCCGAGGCTGTGACCACGCAGTTCCGCAACTACCTGTTCCGCGTTCCGAAGGCCGGATAGCCGGGCCAGGCCCGTGCGCCGTCCCGATCCCCCGAGGGAGAGTGCATGTCCGCAGGAAACCAGCCGCAGGCGCCCTGGGAGCCGCAGGAGGCGAACGCACGGCTTGCGGCCACCGCCGGTGCCAGCCCGAACGGCGTCTTCACCTCCGACCTGACTGTCTCGGAGTACACACTGCTCGGCGAGGCCGGGTTCGAGCCGCTCGGCTACGTGCTCGGCTCGTCGATCTACCACATCGGACTCCAGGTCGCGCGCTGGTCGCAGAACATGGAACTGTCCGTGCTGACCCAGGCGATGTACAACGCCAGGGAACTGGCGATGGCCCGGATGCGCGCCGAGGCACAGCAGCTTGGCGCGGACGGGATCGTCGGGGTGAACCTGGTGATCAAGACCTACGCCTGGGGCGCGGAGGTGCTGGAGTTCCTGGCCACCGGCACCGCGGTCCGGGCCGCCGACGGCCAGGGCGGGCACCGGGCGCCGGACGGCGGGCCATTCACCTCGGACCTGTCGGTCCAGGACTTCTACCGCCTGCTGGCGGCCGGGTCCACGCCGGTCGCCTTCGTGCTCGGCACCTGCGTCTACCACATCGCGCACCAGTCGATGATGCAGATGCTCCGCCAGGCCGGGCAGAACACCGAGATGCCCACGTTCACCCAGGGGGTGTACGAGGCCCGCGAGCTAGCGCTGGTCCGGATGCAGTCCGAGGCTGCCCGGGCCGGCGCGACCGGCATCGTCGGCGTGCAGTCGGAGGCCAACAGCTTCATCTGGGGCGAGCACGCGACCGAGTTCCTCGCCACCGGCACGGCGATCCGGCGGCACGACCGGCAGGCCCCGTCGCCGACGCCGACGTTCACCCTCGGCCTGGACCACTGATCGCGGACCGGCCGGGCGGAGCACCTGCTCGTCCACGGTCGCGGCGGCCAGCACCGCGGCGACCACCATCGCACCGGCGCAGATCGCCATCGCGGCGTGGAAGCCCCGGGTGAGGTCGGCCGGGACGCGGTAGCCGGCCGCCGACAATCCGACGGCGGCCGGCAGGCCGGCCACCGCGAGCAGGTTCGCCGACCTGGCCACGGCATTGTTCACGCCGCTGGCGACCCCGGCGTACCGCGCCGGCGCGCTGGCCAGCACGGTCGCCGTCAGCGGCGCGACGATCAGCGCCATGCCCAGGCCGAACGCCGTGACGGCCGGCGCCACCTCGGCCAGGTACCCGGCGCCGGGGCCGATCCTGGTCATCGCGGCCAGTCCGGCGGCGGCGATCAGCGCCCCGGCGGCGATCGGCCAGCGCGGCCCGATCCGCTGCGCCAGCCTGGCGGAGCGCGGCGAGAGCACCAGCAGCGCGGCGGTCACCGGCAGCATCGACGCGCCGGCGGCCAGGGCCGAGAACCCGTCGCTGACCTGTAGCTGGAGCACGAGCAGGAAGGTCGTCCCGCCGACGGCCGCGTAGACGCAGAACGTGATCAGGTTGATCACCGTGAACTGCCGGGAGGCGAACACGGCGAACGGCAGCATCGGGGCCGGGCCGCGGGCGCCGGGCCGCTGCCGGCGCCGTTCGACCACCAGGAATCCGGCCCCGGCGGCGAGGCCGGCCACGGCGGCCAGTGCGGCGGCCAGCGCGGCATCGGCCCGGCCGGCCCCGGACCCGCCGCCGGATGAGCCGCCGGACGCCCCGATCAGCGCGTAACTGATCCCGGCGAGCGCCAGCGCGGCCAGGACGGCGCCGAGGACATCGAACCGCCGGGTTACCAGCCGGTCCCTGGACTCGGGCAGGTGCCGGTGCGCCACCGCCAGGATGACCGCGGCGATCGGCAGGTTCAGCAGGAACACCCACCGCCAGCCCAGCGTGGTCACCAGCCAGCCGCCGAGCAGCGGCCCGGCCGCCGAGGCCAGCCCGCCGAGCCCGGACCAGGCCCCGATCGCCGCGGGCCGGTCGGCGGCGGCGAAGGCCGCGGAGATGATCGCCATCGACCCGGGGACGAGCAGCGCCCCGCCGATGCCCTGCAGCACCCGGGCCGCGATCAGCACCCCGATGTCTGGCGCGAGCCCGCACAGCGCCGACGCCAGTGCGAACCAGGCGACGCCGGTCAGGAAGATCCGCCGGCGGCCGACCCGATCACCGAGCGAGCCGCCGAGCAGGATCAGCGCGGCGAGCGCCAGGATGTACCCGCTGATCACCCACTGGAGCCCGGCCAGCGAGGCATGCAGGCCGCGGCCGATGGCGGGCAGCGCCACGTTCACCGCGGTGGCGTCGAGCAGCGCCATGCCCGAGCCGAGCACGGTCGCCAGGATCACCCACCGTCCGGAGGCCGCGCCGAGCCGGGCGGGCGGCCGGCTTGCCTGGTCCGGGCCGTGCGGCCCGCCGGTCACCGCCCGGCGCCGCGGGTCACATCAGCGCCCAGGCGTGCACGGGCTCGCCGGAGTTCATCCGCTCAATGTAGCCCTGGGTCATCAGCCGCAGCGCCTCGGCGCGATCCGCGCCGCCACGCTGCTGGAGTTCGCTGACCGCCGCGATCTGCCACGAGGCGCCGTTACGCTTGGTAAGGCAGCGTTGCTCGATAATCGACAGCAGCCGGTCGGCGTCGGCGGCCCGCACCCCGCACCGATTCAGTCCGCTGGCGGCGAGCGGCAGCAGGCGGCGCAGCACAAGCTCGCTCACCGGGACCATGCCGAGCCCCGGCCAGTACACCTCAGCCTCCAGGCCGTGCCGGGCCCCGGCGGTCAGGTTGGACGCCGCGGCCGAGAACGACATCTGGGTCCACACCGGCCGCTCCGCCGTGGCAAGCTCATGCACCAGCCCGTAGTAGAACGCGGCGTTGGCGAGGACGTCCACCACGGTCGGCCCGGCCGGCAGCACCCGGTTCTCCACCCGCAGGTGCGGCTTGCCGTCGACCACCGCGTACACCGGGCGGTTCCACCGGTACACCGTTCCGTTGTGCAGGGTCAGTTCCGCCAGTTCCGGCGCCTCGCCCCGGTCGAGCACGGCCACCGGGTCCTCGTCCTCGCTCAGCGGCAGCAGCGCCGGAAAGTACCGCAGGTTCTCCTCGAACAGGTCGAAGACCGAGGTGATCCAGCGGTCGCCGAACCAGACCCGGGGCCGGACCCCCTGCTCCTTCAGTTCCTCCGGCCGGGTGTCGGTGGCCTGCTCGAACAGCGTGATCCTGGTCTCCCGCCACAGCTCGCGGCCGAACAGGAACGGGGAGTTCGCGGCGATCGCCACCTGCGGCCCGGCGATCGCCTGCGCCGCGTTCCAGTAGCTGGCGAAGCTCTCCGGGCTGACCTGCAGGTGGCATTGCACGCTGGTGCACGCGGCCTCGGGCAGGATCGAGTCCACGTGCGCGACCAGTCGCTCGCGGCCCTCGATGCAGATCCGCATCTCCTCGCCCCGCGCCTCGAGCATCTGGTCGTTCAGCAGCTTGTACCGCGGGTTCGCGGAGATCGCGTGCTCCCCCACGTCGGCTTCCCGCAGGCTGGGCAGGATCCCGACCATCACCAGCCGGCTGCCCTCGGCGGCCGCCCGCTTGGCCGCGTTGTCCAGGACGCCGCGGACCCCAGCCTCCAGCGCGGCGAACACCTCGCCGGTCAGCACCGCCGGGTCGACGCTCAGCTCGATGTTGAACCTGCCAAGCTCGCTCGCCCAGTCCGGGTCGGCCAGCGCGGCCAGCACCTCGGAGTTGTTCATCGCCGCGAAGCCATCGTCGTCGACCAGGTTGAACTCGATCTCCAGGCCGACCTGCTGCTCGCTGGTCCCGAACCGGGACTCGCGCAGCATCCGGGCCAGAACGTCCAGGCAGGCGCGCACCTTCTCCCGGTAGGCGCGCCGATCCCGGCGGCTGATCGTGATCGCCGGCACATCCCTGCCCATCCCAAACCCCTCCATATGCGACCGGCGCTAGCCGCTACCTACCCAGATTTACACGGAAGGGACATGCTGGCCAGGGTGCAGTTGGACGGTCGCTGGCCGTAGGCGGCCAGCGCGAGGGCCGGTTGGGACGAGAAGCGCGGGGCGCGGGGCCAGGTCTGTCTGGGCGCGGGGCCGGGGCGGGGGCCGGGACGGGCTAGGCCGGCGCGCTCGCGGCCACCGCCGCGGCCATCCGGCGCACCGCCTCGGTCAGCAGATCCGGCGAGGTGCCGATGTTCAGCCGGGCGAAGCCGGCGCCCTGGGCGCCGAAGTCCGGGCCGGGCGTCAGCGCCACCTTGCCCCGGTCCAGGAACGCCGCCGCCGGATCGTCGCCGAGGCCGAGCCCGGAACAGTCCAGCCAGGCCAGGAAGCTGGCCGCGCCTGGCCGGTAGCCGACCTCGGGCAGGTGCTCGCGCAGCAGGCCGGCCAGCAGCGCCCGGTTGGCGTCGATCTGCGCGACCGCGGCATCCAGCCAGTCCCGCGCCTGGTCCAGCGCGGCAACCGAGCCGAGCACCCCAAGGTGCGCGGGCAGCAGGGCCTCCCACCGCTCGGTCAGCAGGGCAGCGGACCGCTCGGACCCGGCGATGGCGATCCCGCACTTCAGCCCGGCGATGTTCCAGCCCTTGGAGGCCGAGGTGAAGACGT
>JAJYTW010000039.1 GCA_021792855.1 Actinomycetes bacterium | reverse complement strand
GCGGCGACCGCGGTGTCTGAGCCGGCTGCGGTGTCTGAGCCGGCCACCGTGGCCGGGACGGCGAGCGTGTCGGGGCCGGGTACGGCGACGACGGTCGTGACGGGCGAGACCGCCCCGGCGTCGGCTCAGCGCCGCCGCCGGTCCGCGCACCGGGAAGCCGGTCCGCCCGACCCGGCGCTGGCCGCGGCCGCTGCGACGGGTGATAACGCGCCGGGCGGCACTGAACCGGCGGCGACGCCGGATGGGGAATCCGAGACGAGCTAGTACTGGCAGCCAGCACCGGTCCGGTCTGATATTCTTTGTCGTCGGCGTGTCTGGCTGGCCAGCGGCGGAGTTCCGGCGGGCGGGTGGCGCGTAATGTCGGCAGGCCCGGATCGCATCGATGTCGGACGAGACCGCGAAGTTGGCGGCGGGCTAGCACCAGGGAGAGAGAGTTCTTCGTGTACGCGATCGTTCGCTGCGGCGGCAGGCAGGAGAGGGCGTCGGTTGACGACGTCCTGACCGTAGACAAGCTCGCCGGTGAGGTTGGATCGACTGTGTCGTTGCCGGTCGTGCTCGTCGTCGATGACGGCAAGGTCATCAGCGACCAGGCCGACCTCGGCGGGTACGAGGTCACGGCCGAGATCCTCGGCCCGGCTGCCGGCCCCAAGATCAACATGATCCACTACAAGAACAAGACCGGCTACCGGCGCCGCCAGGGTCATCGCCAGAAGTACACCCAGGTGAAGATCACCGGCATCGCCACGGGCAAGGCCAGCGCCGGGAAGAAGAAGGTCTGACATGGCACACAAGAAGGGCGCCTCGTCCAGCAGGAACGGGCGTGACTCCAATGCTCAGCGGCTCGGCGTCAAGCGCTTCGGCGGCCAGGTCGTGAACGCGGGCGAGATCATCGTCCGGCAGCGCGGCACGCACTTCCACCCGGGAGTCGGCGTCGGGCGCGGCGGCGACGACACGCTGTTCGCTCTGGTCCCTGGCCGGGTCGAGTTCGGCACCAGGCGGGGCCGCCGGGCCGTCAGCGTCGTGCCGGTCGCAGACCAGGCTGTCGCCGCGAAGGCGAGCTAGGACCGCGATTCGCACGATCATCGGGAGATTGCGGCAAAGGGCGGACCGGATCCCGGTCCGCCCTTTGCCGCTGACCGGCCAGCCGACCACGGCGGTCCGGGGGAGCTGTGCTGACGCCGGGATGATGAGGAGCTTGCGTGGCGGAATTCGCTGATCGGGCCGAGCTCCGGGTGCAGGCCGGGGACGGTGGCAACGGCTGCGCGTCCATCCACCGGGAGAAGTTCAAGCCGCTCGGCGGCCCGGACGGCGGCAACGGTGGGCGCGGCGGCGACGTGATCCTGCGAGTCGATCCGGGCACGGCGACTCTGCTCGACTTCCACCGGCGGCCGCTGCGCCGCGCCGGTGACGGCAAGGCAGGCGCCGGATCGCACCGGAACGGCGCCGACGGGGCCGACCTCATCGTGAGCGTGCCGGACGGGACCGTGGTGACGACCGCGGATGGCGAGGTGCTCGCCGACCTGGTCGGCGCGGGTACAGAGTACGTGGTCGCCGAGGGCGGCCACGGCGGGCTCGGGAACGCGGCCCTCGCCACGACCAGGCGCAAGGCCCCGGGCTTCGCGTTGCGCGGCGAGCCTGGTGCCCACGCTGACCTGGTGCTCGAGCTGAAGACCATCGCCGATGTCGGCCTGGTCGGATTCCCGAATGCCGGCAAGTCCTCCCTGATCGCCGCGATGTCGGCGGCCCGCCCGAAGATCGCCAGCTATCCGTTCACCACGCTGATCCCGCACCTGGGGGTCGTCGAGGCCGGGCAGACCCAGTTCGTCGTCGCCGACGTCCCCGGGCTGATCCCGGGCGCCAGCCAGGGGCGCGGCCTTGGCCTGGACTTCCTGCGGCACGTCGAACGCTGCACCGTGCTGGTGCACGTGATCGACTGCGCGACCCAGGAACCCGGCCGGGACCCGCTTACCGACCTGGACGTGATCGAGGCCGAGTTGACCGCGTACGACGAGCTGACCGGGGCCGCCATGGCCGACCGGCCGCGGCTCGTGGTGCTGAACAAGCTCGACGTGCCCGATGCCCGTGACCTGGCCGACCTAGTGCTGCCCGACCTGCGGACCAGGGACCTGCCCGTGTACCAGGTGTCCGCCGCGACCGGTGCGGGGCTGCGCGAGCTTGCTTTCGCGATGGCCGCCTGGGTCGAGCGGGCCAGGCAGGCGGCGCCGGAACCGCTGCCGACCCGCGTGGTGATCCGCCCGGCGCCGGTGGCCGGACCGGACTTCGAACTGGTCCGCGCCGGCGAGAACGCGTTCCTGATCACCGGGCCGAAACCGCGCCGCTGGATCAGGCAGACCGACTTCAGCAACGACGAGGCCGTGGGATATCTGGCCGACCGGCTGGCCAAGCTCGGCATCGAGGAGGCCCTGGCTAAGGCCGGCGCCGAGCCTGGCGCGGAGGTGCTGATCGGCGACGAGGACGACGCTGTGGTATTCGACTGGAACCCGGACGTGCCGACCGGAGCCGGGTTCGGGCCGCGCGGCTCCGACCCCCGGCTGGAACGGTAACGCCGTTGCCGTCACAGCATGGACGCGAGGACGGCAGCCGGCCGGACCGCGAGCGGGAGCAGGCCTATGTCACCGGGCTGTACCAGCGGCTGGACGAGTTGCGCGGCCGCGCGGCCAGTCGGCTGGCCGGGGTACTCGCCCAGACCGGCGGAACGCCCGCCGGGCGGACCGAGCGCGAGGCGCTCACCGTGCTGTACCGGCAGCAGCTTGCCCAGCTAGACGCGGCCGAGAACGGTTTGTGCTTCGGGCGGCTGGAGTTCAGCGACGGCGCGCTCAGCTACATCGGCCGGATCGGCATGCACGCGGACAACGACGGCTACGACCAGCTCCTGATGGACTGGCGGGCCGACGCGGCCCGCCCGTTCTACCTGGCCACCGCGGCCTCGCCCGGTGACGTCCGGGTGCGCCGCCACCTGGCCACCCGGGGCCGGATCGTGCTCGGCATCGACGATGAGATCATCGACCTCGCGCTGGCCGACCCCACCAGGCACGAGAGTCTCACCGGCGAGTCCGCGCTGCTCGCCGCCCTGAACGCGAGCCGGACGGGCCGGATGCGGGACATCGTCGAGACGATCCAGGCCGAGCAGGACGAGATCATCAGATCCGCCCTGGCCGGGGTTCTCGTCGTGCAGGGCGGGCCGGGCACCGGCAAGACGGCCGTCGCCCTGCACCGGGCCGCCTACCTGATGTACACCTACCGGCGTCAGCTAGAAAAGCGCGGCGTGCTCGTGGTCGGGCCGAACGCCACCTTCCTGCGCTACATCGGCCAGGTTCTGCCCTCGCTGGGGGAGACCAGCGTCCTGCTGGCCACGATCGGCGACCTGATGCCCGGGATCGCCGCGACCGGCATCGAGTCCGCCGAGATCGCGCGGATCAAGGGCAGGCCCGCCATGGCGAAGGTCATCGCCAGCGCGGTACGAGACCGGCAGCGGGCACCACGGGACGGGGTGGAGTTTCGTTACGAACGGGATGTGTATCTGGTCAGCGGGAAGGCACTCGCCGCCGCTAGGGAGCGGGCCAGGCGCTCGCGGCTGCCCCACAACCAGGCCAGGCGGGTCTTCACCCGCGAGGTGCTCAGCGCGCTTGCCCGGGTGGTGGCCGGCCGGCTTGGCGCCGATCCGCGGGGCGGCGGCAACCTGCTGAGCCAGCAGGACATCGAGGACCTGCGGGATGAGATCCGGGCCGACCCCGAGGTGCGCGCCACGATCGCCAGGCTCTGGCCGGTGCTGACCCCGCAGCAACTCGTCGGCGACCTCTACGCCTCCCGGCGGCTGCTCGCCGCGGCCGCCCCTTCGATGCCCGCAGCCGAGCGGGATCTGCTGGCCAGGCCGGCCGGCTCGGACTGGACACCCGCCGACGTGCCGCTGCTCGATGAGGCCGCCGAACTGCTCGGTGAGGACGACCGGGCGGCCCGTGCGGCGGCCCGGCGGGAGCGGGAGGAACGGGAGGCCTACGCCCGCGGCGTGCTCGACATCATCGGCCGGGACGACGAGGACGATCCCGAGATCCTGATGGGTGCGGACATGCTGGACGCGGCCCGACTGGCGGCGCGCTACGACATCGACGCGTACCTCACCCCGGCCGAACGGGCCGCCGCCGACCGGACCTGGGCGTTCGGCCACGTGATCGTGGACGAGGCGCAGGAGTTGTCCCCGATGGCCTGGCGGATGCTGATGCGCCGGTGCCCGGTGAAGTCGATGACCATCGTCGGCGACGTCGCGCAGACCGGCGATGTCTCCGGCGCGGCCTCCTGGTCGGACGCGCTGGACCCGCATGTGGGCGACCGGTGGCGACTGGCGGCGCTGACCGTGAACTACCGGACACCGGCCGAGATCATGGCGGTCGCGGCCGACGTGCTCGCCGAGATCGATCCCGCTGCCGAGCCGCCGCGGTCGGTCCGCGAGACCGGCGTTCCGCCGTGGCGCCTTGCCGCGACGGAGGACGATCTTGCCGCGTTGACCTCGCGGGCGGCTGCCGTGCTGGCCGGGCAGACCGCCGACGGGACGCTCGCCGTGATCGTGCCGCGGGCCAGGCTAGCCGCGCTAGCGCGCGCGGTGACCGATGCGCTGCCTGGGTCCGCGACGACCGACTCGCTGGTGACGGCGGACGCGCCGGCCGGTGCCGGGATTCCGGCTGGCGGCCCGGAGGTCCGGATTGACCCGCCGGACCTGGACCGCCCGGTAGTCGTGCTCACGGTTCGCCAGGCTAAGGGACTGGAGTTCGACTCGGTCCTGGTCGCCGATCCGGCCCAGATCGTGGCCGAGTCGCCGCGCGGTCTCGGCGACCTGTACGTCGCGCTGACCAGGGCGACTCAGCGGCTCGGAGTGGTCCATCCCGGACGGCTGCCTGCCGTGCTCGAACGACTGGCGCCGATCGGAGATCTTGCCGAGGTAGCTGGGCGATCCGGCGCCCTGTCCTCATGAGCACGGAATGTTCGGTGTCTATGCGTAGCCGAATCTTCCACGATCATGGCGGACGGCAGCCGGGTTAGAGCCCGAGCGACTCCAGTGCGGCGGTGAACGCGCTTTCCCAGGCTGACGCGGCCCCCGCCGGGCGAGTCTCCGGCGGCTTGACGTCGTCCAGTGCGGCCAGTGCCGACCGCACGACGTCGGCCGCCCGCGCCGAGGTCACGGCGGCGTCGCCGAGTTCGAGTTCGTGCTGCAGGTTGTCCCGGCCGTGGCCCTGGACCACGTCGAGCAGCAGCAGTGGCCGGCCGATCGCCCGGGCCTCCGCGCAGGTGTCACCGGAACTGGTGATGACCAGGTCGCTGGCCGCCATCAGCGCCGGGATCTGGTCGGTGAAGCCGAACGGGCGGACCCGTGGCTGCCGGGCGGCGGCCGCTCGCAGCCTGGCCTCAAGCCGGGCGTTCCGGCCGGCCACCGCGAGCACGTGCACCCCGGCGTCGCCCAGCGCCTCGGCCGCCTGCGCGACCGGCCCGAGGCCCCAGGCGCCGCTCATCAGCAGCACGCAGCGGTCCTGCGCGGGCAGGCCAAGCGCCGCGCGGGCCTGCTCCTGCGGCGGCGGGTCGTAGAAGGCTGGCCGCACCGGCGGCGGAATGACCAGCACCCTGGCCCTGGGCTCGAACCGCCGGACGGCACGCTCGGCGACCTGCGAGGTGACCAGGTACAGGTCCACGTTCGGGTGCACCCAGAGCCGGTGCGGGGTGACGTCGGTGCAGAACACGACGTGTCGCATGAACGGGTACCGGTCTGCCAGGCTACTGACCGCCGACGCGCCGGTCGCGTAGACCGAGACCGCCAGATCGGCCGGCGCGGTGTCCAGGTGTGCTCGCAGCCTGGGCAGGATCTGCCGCCGGGCAGCAGTGTCGGCGAGGTCGGTGAGCCGGTTGCCGGTCCGCAGCGCGGCGAAGTGGAACGCGTCGTAGACACCCGGCACGGCGAGCATCGCGCGGAACACGGCGGTGCCCGCGTCTCCGCCGCGCTGGCCGAGCAGGCGCATGGAGTCCAGGATTTCGGTCGACCAGCCTGCCGAGGTGAGCAGCGCCAAGCAGGCCTGCGCCCGCGCGTCGTGGCCCATGCCGATCGATCCGGACAGGAACAGCGCGCGCCGGCTGGTCTCGCCCGCCACCGGGTCGCCCGTGCCGGAATCATGACCTGGTGAGAGAGCATCCGCCGAGATCATGGTTCCACCCTAGGACGGTCCGGGCAGACCGCGCGGGTGGCGGGGCTATGCGACCGGCCCGGGCCGTGATCCCGGGACGGTATCAATGCAACCGACGTCAATCGTCACGGGCATTTAAATTTGTCCGACGGAATCGTAATTCGGCCGCGTGAATGCGGCCCGCCGTTATTCAATTCGGTCCCGCATGCGACAATCGAAGCTGATGACCGGCGTTGCGGCCGGTCTTCGTGGTTTCTACGTGACCGTGCTGCCTGGGGCCGCTGACGCGGCCGGCTTGGAGGCCAGAGAGACGCCATGCGCGAAACGCCCGTCGCGGACCGGCGGAAACGCGGGTCCGCTCCGCTGCTTGTCGCCACCGCGGGTGCGGCGGCCGGATTCGCCGTGCTGAACGCCGGGCCCGGGATCACGGCCCTGGCCACCGTCCGCCGGACGTTGTTTCCCGGCCTGTCCGGGCACGGCCGGACCGACCACGTCGCGCTGACCTTCGACGACGGCCCGGATCAGGCCGCGACCCCGCAGTTCCTCGCCGCCCTGGCCGAACGCGGCCTGCGGGCCACCTTCTTCCTGCTCGGCTCCGGCGTCGCGCTGGCGCCGCACCTGGCCGCCGAGGTGGTCGCGGCCGGCCACGAGGTCGGCGTGCACACCTGGGACCACGCGTTCCTGCCGGCCCGCGGCTTCCGGTCCACCTACGAGGACATGGCCAGGACCAGGGACGTGATCGCCGATGCCACCGGGCAGGTCCCGTGGCTGTTCCGGCCGCCGTACGGGGTGCTCACGACCGCCGCACTGGCTGCCGCCCGGCGACTGAACCTCACCCCGGTGCTGTGGGAAAGCTGGGGCCGCGAATGGGTGCCGGGTTCGACGGCCGACTCGGTCTACGCGCACCTGGCCGGCGGTCTGCGGGGCGGCGCGACCGTGCTGCTGCACGACTCGGACTGCACCTCGCCGGTCGGCACCTGGAGGTCCGCGCTCGGCGCGCTGCCACTGCTGGCCGACGAGTGCGCACGGCGCGAGTTGCGGGTCGGCCCGCTGAGCGAGCACGGGCCGCGCTGGCTGCCGGCCGCGACCTGACTGTCCCCGCCGCGCCGATCAGCCCCGCCGGTCCGCCAGGTGGCGCGGATCGGCTACGGCCGAGGTTGCCCGCGCCACGATCTGGCTCAGGTGCGCGCTGTGCGCGCCGCGCCAGTAGACGTGGCCGCAGTCCGCGCAGCGGGCGAAGTCCTGGTAGGTGCGCCGGGTGCCGGGTTGGAGCAGATGCTCGACCGCGTTCTTCGGCACCCGCTCCAGCGGGCCGTTGCAGGCCGGGCACCTCGTCCACGGCGCCAGCGCGGGCGCGAACCGGTCAACCACGTCGGCTAGCTGGTCGTCCGGGCGGTCGCCGCGGACGTAGCCGCCGAGCCAGAGCTTGCGGCGCTTCAGCAGCCCGCGGTCCCTGGTGAGCAGGACCCGGCGCTGGGCGTTTGCCAGGTTGATCAGCAGGTCGTCCTCGAGGTCGTTGCCGTAGAAGGTGTCCAGGCCTACCAGCCGCATGCGCCTGGCCAGCGCGCCGAGATGGACGTCGAGGATGAACCGGTCGGCGGGCAGCCGCTGCGGCCTGCCCGCCGCCCGCACCTCGACGACCGCCCCGGGCGTCGGGCGGCAGGACGGCGGCACGGCCCGGCCGCCGATCGCCAGCAGTCCGACCTCGGGCAGCGGGACCCCGAGCGACTCCACCACATGGCCGAGCGTCGACTCGCCGTCCCAGGGCGCGCGCACCTCACCGGTCCGGTTCTCGCGCGCGAGGAACACGCCGAGGTCCGCCGCGAAGCGCAGGCGCAGTTCAAGCCGCCGGCCGGTCGCCGGTCCCGGATCGCCCATGCTCTAGGCATGCCCAGGATCGGCGCGAAATCTCGCGGTCCTTTCCGGGAAACGCGCGAAAATCGGCCGCTAGTCGTCGCCGCTCTCGTTGTCGTCGCGGCGGCCGCCGAACCGGTTCATCAGCCGCTCTCCCGCGCTGACCGCCGACCCGGCGACACCCCGGACCGCGCCGATCAGCGGGTCGCCCGACCGGTTCCACGAGTCCTGGTAGGACTTCGCGGCGGACCGGAACTCGTCGCCGACCGATGTGCCGGAGTCCTCGCCGCGCCGCGGATAGCGGCCCGCCAGGATGTCGTGGTACTCGCCGTCGGCCGCCCAGCGCTCCAGTTCGGCGAACCTCACCACCGCGAACGGGTGCGTCGCGCCCTGTAGCTGGAGCAGCTTGATCAGGCCCTCCCGCACGTCGGGGACCGCGTCGTACTCGCGGGCTTGCTTGAGGAAATCGTCCGCGCTGAGCTCGCCAAGCCGGGCGCCCCCGGCCAGCTTCATCAGCGCCCGGCGCGCGGCGGGCACGTCCTGGGCGGCCAGCAGGCCCGCCCGGTCGCCGGACAGCTCGGACTTGCGGTACCACTCCTCCAGGCCCCAGATCACGCCCTTCAGCCCGATCCAGGCGAACGGCACCAGCGCGAGCCGCGCGGCCAGCCGGACCAGGTGGTAGAGCATCGTGCGGTAGACGGTGTGGCCGGAGAGCACGTGCCCGAGTTCGTGCCCGATGACGAACCGGATTTCCTCGGCGTCCATCAGGTCGACCATGCCAGTTGTGATCACGACAAACGGCTTGTCGACGCCGATCGCCATCGCGTTGACGATCGGATCCTGGGTGATGAAAAGCTCGGGGACAGTGGGCAGATCGAGGATGTAGGCGCCGTCGAGAAGGGTCTGGTAAAGCTGCGGGAACTGCTGCTCAGAGGCGCGAACGGAACTGGCCAGGAACATCAGTCGCAGGCTGCGGTCGTTGAACAGCCCGGCGAGGTTGCGCAGGATCACGTCGAATCCGGTCAGCTTGCGCAGTGCCACGAGCGCCGAGCGATCGGCGGGGTGCTCATAGGCCCGGGAGCTGATGTCCGGCAGACGAACGCGAGTGCGATCGGGCACAGTGGTCATGCCGTCATGCTATGCGCCATTAGGGAGGCTGGCCCCGATGCCGACAACGCGATCTGGTACCGATTCTGAGTTCGGAATGTTCGAGCCTGAGGCCGAGTCGATGCCGGCCGAGGGGATGGCGGAGCTACAGGCCCGGCGGCTGCGCGGTCTGGTCGACCGGCTGCTCGCGGCCGGCGGGGTGCAGGCCGGGCGGCTCCGGGCCGCCGGGGTGACCGGCGGCGGCGACGTCAGCCTGGCCGACCTGCCCGGCCTGCCGGTGACGACGAAGCAGGATCTGTGGGACGGCTACCCGTTCGGGCTGCTCGCCGTGCCGCGCGAGGACGTGGTCGCCGTGCACGGGTCCAGCGGCACCGGCGGCCGGCCGACGCTGGTCTCCTACTCACGGGCCGACATCGCGCTGTGGTCCCGGATGTGCGCCCGGGCGCTCGCCGCGGCCGGCGCCGGGCCGGGCAGCATCGTGCACAACGCCTACGGCTACGGGCTGTTCACCGGCGGTCTCGGCATTCACCAGGGCGCCATTGAGTTGGGGGCGACCGTCGTTCCGGCCTCGGGCGGGATGACGGCGCGGCAGGTGACCCTGATCGCCGACCTGCGCCCGGACATCCTGACCTGCACGCCGTCGTACGCGATCCGGATCGGCGAGGCGCTCGCCGAGGCCGGCCTGACCCAGGGGCACGGGCTGTCGCTGCGGGCCGGCGTGCTCGGCGCCGAGCCGTGGACCCAGGAGATGCGGGTGAAGATCGCCGACCTGCTCGGGATCCGCGCGCTGGACATCTACGGCCTGTCCGAGGTGATCGGCCCCGGCGTCGCGGCCGAGTGCTACCAGGCCGCGGACGGCCTGCACGTCAACGAGGACCACTTCCTGGTCGAGGTGCTCGACCCGGTGACCGGCGAGCCGGTGCCGGACGGCACGCCCGGCGAGCTGACCTTCAGCACGCTGACCAAGGAGGCGATGCCGCTGCTCCGGTACCGGACCGGCGACATCGCCGCGCTGCGGCGGGGCGACTGCGCGTGCGGGCGCACCCTGGTCAAGATGACCAAGGTGGCGGGCCGCCGGGACGACATGCTGGTGATCCGCGGCGTGAACGTCTATCCCAGCGAGGTCGAGCGGGTACTGCTGGCCGAGACCGGGGTGGCGCCCGACTACCTGCTGGTGGTCGATGAGCGGGACGGGCAGCGGGAACTGATCGCGTGCTGCGAGCGGACCGGCGCGGCCGCGACGGCGGGAGCCGAGGCGGACCTGCGGGCGGCGCTGGAACGCGGCCTGCGGGAGGCCCTCGGCCTGCGGGTGCGAGTGCAGGTCGTCGAGCCGGGGACGGTGCCGAGGACCGAGGTAGGCAAGGCGGTCCGGGTCCGGCGCTGGACCGGCGGCGAACCGCCGATCCCCGGCCTGGCGGTCTGACCGGGGCGCCAGCGCGGGGCGGACGGGTCCCGGGGCACAGGAAACGGCACCCGATCGGGCAGCCATCCCGTGGTCCGCGGGCCCGCGACCACTAGAGTCGCTGGAATGAGCGGCGGGTCGCGGATCGGCGTCATGGGCGGGACATTCGATCCGATCCACAACGGCCATCTGGTGGCGGCGAGCGAGGTGTGCCACGCGCTTGCCCTGGACGAGGTCATCTTCGTGCCGACCGGCCAGCCCTGGCAGAAGGCCGACCGGGACGTCGCCTCGGCCGAGGACCGATTCCTGATGACGGTGATCGCGACCGCGGCGAACCCGCTGTTCACGGTCAGCCGGGTGGACATCGACCGGCCAGGCGAGACCTATACCGTCGACACCCTGCGTGACCTGCGGGCCGCTCGCGGGCCGGACGCCGAGTTCTTCTTCATCATCGGCGCCGATGCCCTGAGCGGCCTGCCCACCTGGAAGCACGCCGAGGACCTGTTGACGCTGGCGCATTTTGTCGGCTGTACCCGGCCGGGGCATCAGCTAGCCGGCGGCGTGCTGCTGGAGGGCAGGTTCAGCCTGATCGAGGTGCCGGCGGTCGAGGTCTCGTCCACGGTCTGCCGGGAGCGGGTCCGGGCCGGCCTGCCGATCCGGTACCTGGTGCCGGACGGGGTGGTGGAGTACATCGCCAAGCGCGGGCTCTACCTGGGACAGGACGACGACTGACCGGTTACGGCCGTATTGTGGTGGCCCGCGCTGATTGACCTGGGCAACTCGGGTCGGCAAGGCCGCCGCGGCGGGATACGCTGAAGATGCCGTTGGGCCGCTGCGTGCCGGGTCGGCAGGTTCGGCTGGCGCAGCACTGCTGAAGGAGGATGCGCAGCTTTTGACTGCCACCGAACGGGCCGTCGGGCTCGTCAGGATCGCGGCGGCCGCCGCGGCCGACAAGCTCGCCACCGACATCATTGCCTACGACGTCAGCGACCAACTGGTGATCACCGATGCCTTCCTGCTCTGCTCGGCATCGAATGACCGCCAGGTGCGCGCGATAGTCGACGAGATCGAGGAAAAGCTGGCCAAGGCCGGGGCCAAGCCGGTCCGCCGCGAAGGCGAGCGCGAGGGGCGCTGGGTGCTGCTCGACTACCTGGACGTGGTGATCCACATCCAGCACGTCGAGGAGCGGGTCTTCTACGCCATGGAGCGGCTCTGGAAGGACTGCCCGGTGATCCCGCTGCCCGAGACCGTCACGGTCGGGCACTCCAGCCGGAGCGAGAGCTGAGTCCGGCGGCCGGGGGACCGAGCGGTCAGCCGGGTGGCCATGGCGGCCGGTCGGCGGCCGCGTCGGTGCCGGTGGTCGAGCGATCCGCCGGGATCGGCGTCGGCGGGGCCGGCGGCCACGAGGACCTGGTCCGCCTGGTGCTCTGGCGGCACGGGCAGACCGCGTTCAACGCCGAGCGGCGGTTCCAGGGCCAGCGTGACGTCCCGCTGAACGCGATCGGCCGGGCTCAGGCCAGGCGGGCCGCCAGGCACCTGGCCACGCTGGAGCCGACCGAGCTGTGGTCATCGGACCTGAGCCGGGCCGCCAGCACCGCCGGCTACCTGGCACGGCTGACCGGCCTGGAGATCCGCCAGGACAAGGACCTGCGCGAGCGCCACGGCGGCGCCTGGGAGGGCCTGACCATCGAGGAGATCCGGGAACAGTATCCGGACGACCTCGCCGCCTGGGAGCCGCCGGGCGGGGAGACCCTGGAGACGGTCGCCGAGCGGACCGCCGCCGCGCTGGCCCGGATCGCGGCTGGCGCCGCACCCGGGTCGCTGGTCGTGGTGACCGGCCACGGCGCGTCGCTGACCTGGGGGATGTCCCGGCTGCTCGGGCTGGACGACCGGGTCACCGGCGGGATGGGCAACTGCTGCTGGTCGCTGCTGTCCCGGCGGGTCGGTCACGACCGGTGGCGGCTGCTGGAGTTCAACGTCGGCGCCCTGCCCGAGCCGGTCGAGGTCGCCGAACTCGGCGAGGACGACTGACGATCCGGATCCGGGGTGCGAAGCCGGGCAAGGCGGCGAAAATGTTGCCGCCGCGACACGGGTACCCCGGCGCGGAAGGGGTCCGGCTTCTTGTACACTGGCGTGGCGCTGATCGACGGAACCACCGTGGTCGGCGGCGCTTCGCGGGGCTATAGCTCAGTTGGTAGAGCGCTTGCATGGCATGCAAGAGGTCTGGGGTTCGAATCCCCATAGCTCCACCTGCGGAAACGTACCCGGTTTATCGCCCGCTGACTGGCCTGACACCCATTATTGACACCCATAGGGCTCTTGTCACGGCCCGCCAGGCAGCGTCGGGTTCAGGACGTCTCCGATCTTGGTGAGGGCCTGCTGGCGAGCCTCCCTGTCTTCGTGGCTGTAGATCTCCAGCGTTACTGAGAGCCGGGAGTGGCCGAGGATGAGCTGGGCGTCGCGGGCCGGGACGCCGAGGTTCTTAAGCAGGGTCGCGGTGGTGTGCCGTAGGTGGTGCAGGGTGATCTGCCGGAGGTTGCCACCAGCGCAGATGCGGTGGAAGGACCTGGCGAAGTTTCGGGGGTCAATCGGCCGACCGCTGCGAGTGGTGAATATCAGCCCGTTGTCTGTCCAGGCCAACCCGAACTCCGCGCGATCGGATGCCTGGGCAGTGATCCGCATGTCGAGCACTTCGCGGGCCAATGGCAGCAGCGGGAGTTCTCGCCTGCCCGCCGCGGTCTTGACTGAGCCAGCCTGAATCTCGCCCTGTAGCCGCTGGATCTGCTGCCGGACGCGGATCTCGCCGGCTTCGTAGTCGATGTCTTGCCAGCGCAGGCCGAGGACTTCGCCGCGGCGCAACCCGTACAGCAGAAGCAGCACGAAGGCGGGGTAGAACGGATCCTCGCGCGCGGCCCGCAGGAACTGCCGGGCCTCATCCGGAGTCCACGGCCTGATGGGCTGACGTTCCCAGGTCGGCAGCTCGGTCAGGCGGGCGACGTTGCGGACGATGAGCTCTTCCCGCATGGCGCGGGTCAGCGCCGAGGAAAGTACCGCTCTCATTACCTGCACCTGGCGGACGGACTGACCGGCAGCGATCTGGCCGTTCAGGAACGACTGGACCTTCGCGACCGACAGCCGGTTCAGTGGTATCGATCCGAGATGCGGCTTGAGGTAGAGCCTGCTGGTGATCTCGTAGAGCTGGTATGTGGCGGCACGACGGTTCAGCACGACGACGTTGGCAAGCCAGTAGTCGAGCCAGTCGCCGAGTTTCCAGGTCTTGTCGGGGACGGGGATGCCCTGCCGGTTGCGTTCCTGGGCCTGGCGGAGCTGGTCGGCTGCTTGCTGGCGGGTGGGGGCGTAGATGGTGATGCGCTTGCGGGTGCCGGTGGTGGTCCAGGCGTAGTAGCGGGCCATCCAGCGTCCGTCGGCGCGGCGGGTGAGGGAGCCGTCGCCGTTGGCGCGGCGTCGGGATCGGCGGGGGGTGGTCATCAGGCGACGTCCTGGCCGCAGCGTTCTTCCAGGTCGCGGACGTAGTCGCGGAGGGCGTCGGCGGTGATGAACCGCATGCCGCCGTCTTTGATGGAGCGGAGCTTGCCGGCGTGGAGGAGGTCGTAGAGGGTGGCGCGGCCGATGCCGAGGACGGCGGCGGCTTCCTTGGGGCGGTAGAGCAGCTTGTCCACGTCCGGGGGTTCCTTCCTGTGGGCTAGGCGACGGCTGCGGTTTCCTGGCGGGCGATTGCGTGGTGGTCGCGGGCTCGGGCGGCGGCGGAGAGGGCGAGGAGGGCGTCGCCGCTGGTTTTCCAGCCGCGTCCGGCCCAGGACAGGTCGGGGACCTGGACGATGGTCTCGGCGGGGGTGGTGCCGGGTCCGGCGGTGGCGTGCTCGAGGTGGCGCCGGCGGCGGTAGTCGGCGCGGGCCTGGCGGATGGCGCGCAGGGTGGTGGAGTAGCGGCGGCTTTTGGTGGCGAAGTGGCCGCGGTAGCCGAGCATGTGGGCCCACCGGCGCAGGGCGCGGAAGTCGTCGTGAGAATGTCGGCCGAGCTGCCATGCGGCGGCGATGAGCCTGCCCTGGTGGGATCTGGGGTTGCCGTAGTAGCGGATGTTCCCGGCGGTGATGCGGATGGCGAGGGTGCCGACGGCCTCGGTGCTCTTGGTGGAGTATTTCGCCAGGTAGGACGCTACCGCGACGTCCGATAGCTGGCCGGTTCCGGTGAGGCTGATGATCCTGGTGTCGGTCTGGGTGCCCCAGGTGATGTCCCAGCCGCGGGGCCTGGCCGGGTGGGCGACGGTGGCGAACCCGGTCACCCTGGCGGCCCGGCCGATGACGTGGGCGAGCTGCCGCGCGGTGATCCCGGCCGGGGCGACGAGTTCGCCTGCTGGGCTGTTGGCGTCGAGGCGGAAGATGGCGTGGAAGTGGACGACGCCTCTGGCCTGGAACTCGGCGACCTTGGCGTAGGACAGCCGGACCCGGGTCTGCTGGTCCCGGGCGAGGCGGTCGAGGTGGCGGCGGATGGTGATGACGGTGCGGCGCCACAGTTCGGGGGCGTGGGCGTTCCAGACGACCGTGGCCTGGTAGTCGTAGCAGTCCGGGCAGAGCGGCCTGCCGAGGCACGCGTCGGTGTCCTTGTGCCGCTGCCCGCACGACATGCGCCGCCCGTGAGGACAGAGGGGCGCTTTCCTCCTGGGCCGGCACCGGGCCACTTTCCCGCCTTGTGTCATCGGGCGGGTGTGGACGGGGCCGAAGCCGGGGGCGGTGAACGTGGCGAACACGGCCGGGTGACTTGTCACCGACTCGGGGGTGCCTTTGCCGCCGGTCAGGCCGGAGCGGATGAGGTGGTAGGTGTCGCGCCGGTAGGTCTCGGCGCAGGGCGGGCAGACGGAGGCGCGGCGGTCCCCGCACGCGGTGTAGATCACGCCGTCCGGCACATCGGCGGTGTCGAACTCGCGGACGATCTCCCCGGTCGCGGTGTCGACGTCACGGGATCGGCCCCGTAGCCGGATCGGCCGGATGCACCCGCCAGCCGATGCGGCCGATGCCAGCCAGTTCTGGTAGTCGTCACGGGCAGCTCTGGCGAGTGCCTGATCGGTGAGGGTCGCGGTGCTCGCCCCGGTCCCCGCCGGGTCGTCGATGAGGACGGGGACCAGGGCCAGCGCCGGAGTCGTCACGATCGCGGCCCCCGCAGCGCGGGAACCGGCGCGATAGCCGGGGTGCTGGCCAGGACGGGCCAGGTGACCTGGCAGGCGGTGCACTGGTAGCCGTATTCCTCGCACGGCCCGACAATCACCAGATAGGGGAGGACGTCGGTGCTGCCGCAGGCGGGGCAGGTGTCGGTGTCGTACCGGATGGTCATGCGGCATCGCCGCTCTTGCGCAGCCGCACGACCTTGCTGCCGGCCTGGCTGGCCGCCGTGGCGCTGGCGGTGCCTCTGGTTCTTGCCCGGGCGGCGTGGTCGGCGAGTTCGATGATCTGGTTGTCGGTGAGGTAGGCGGCCTTGACTCTTCGGGGGATGCCGTCTTCGGCGCGGAGCCAGGAGACGCCTCTGGCCTGGGGGTCGATCTCGGTTGCGCTGTAGCCCTTGTCGGCCCAGCCGTGGCCGAGGATGGTGTCGCTGGAGGCTTCGGTGCTGCAGCGGAAGGCCCACCGGTAGCCGAACAGGTCCCGCAGGCTGGTGGGGATGATGTCGGCGGAGGGTCGCTGGGTGGCTTCGACGCCGATGATGCCGGGGGCGCGGCCGCGGGCGATGACGTCGCGGTTGGCGGCGTTGAACTCTTTCTGCTGGGCGGGGGTGCCGACGGTGGCGGAGAAGTAGGCGACCTCGTCGACGGGGACGAGGTAGACGGGCCAGCCGAGGTCGGGGGTGACCTTGCGGCGCTTCATGGTGAGGAGGGCGTCGGTGCGCTGGTCGATGAGGTGCTGGAGGCCGTGCATGACGTCGATCGCGTCGTCGATGGATGGTCCGACGAAGGTGTCGGCGCAGTCTGCCCACAGGCCGAGTTCGACGCGCTTGCCGTCGATCAGGATGAGCCGGCAGTCCGGGGCGAGGGCGCCGTGGGCGGTGATCAGCTGGAGGGCGACGGACTTGCCGCCGCCGGGCTCGCCGCCGATGAGCATGTTCCGCTCGGCGAGCGTGATGCAGGCCCGGCGGCCGGTCTCGTCGGTGCCCAGGTGGATCGGGTCCCAGATCGACAGGGACCCGACCGGGACGCTCCCAGACGTCATGGCTATCGCTTCCTCTCTTTCGTGGCTGCGCGGGGAGTCCCCGGAACCCGGTCACGGGCCTCCGGGGACGGTCCCTGCGCGGTGCCTTGATGGGTGCTGCCGCGTTTAGGCGGCGGGTGTCTCCGGATGGCCTGCCGGCGGGTGGAGGGTGAGGCCGGAGACGATGACGTTGCCGGGGGCGAGGGTGTCGCGGCGGACGATGTCGATCGTGACGAGCTGCGCCCACCGGCGGTTGCGTTCTACTCGGGTTTCGCGGGCGTAGCAGGCGGCGGCGATCTCTCCGGTGTGCGCCTCGAAGTCCTCGAAGCAGATCCCGGCGCGGCACCAGATCACGGCGCGTTCGCCGACCTCGGTCGGATGGATGCGCAGTACGAGCGGCAGGCGGCCGCTGCGGGTGTGCAGCCGGGTCTCATAGCAGGCCTTCTGCAGCCGGTGCCGCGCCACGACGCACCAGATCCGGCGGACCAGGAACCGCCTGGTCGACTTGCCGGTCAGGACGGCCCCGAGCACGGGGATGGTGACGGCCAGGACCCCGGCCAGGGTGATCGCGGCCGACAGGTACCAGCCGCCCAGCAGGATCACGGCCAGGGTGGCCAGCTCGGTGCGGAACCGCCACGCGACGCCGATCGCGGTGCGATGGCCGGCGGCCGCGTACTCATCCAGAAGGTAGGGGCTGGACCGGTGATTGCGGTATGTCGGCCTAGCCATGAACGGCACCGCCCCTGGTGCCCTCACTGGGCAGGGCGGCGATCCGGCCGGTGATGGCCTGCCGTGCCCACGACGGGCCGGCAGGTGCCAGATTCTGTCCGGCGCGGATGCCGGATCGGGTGGTGAACCGGGGGTCGCGGTAGGCCCAGGTCCCGGGTGCGATCTCCCGGGCGGTCCAGCCGTGGTCGGCGGCGAAGCCGAGGTCGTCGGCGAGGTTGTGGTCGCGGATCCGGCGGGCCTGGTGCGCGAGCCAGCCGCTGATAGCGTGGAACACGCCACGACTCCTTTCAGCAATGGGCATTGCAGGGGGATGGCTGTGGCTGGCCGGGCCGGAGGAGTGCTAGTCCTCCTGGCCCGGCACTCATGCCTCAGGCGGGTTCCGGCCCCGGGTCGTCGGGGCTGGCGGGGATGAGGATGCCGTCGAGCATCCGCAGGTAGTGGTCGGCGGTCTCCAGGCAGGCCAGCGCGTCCAGCAGGACCCGGCCCGTGTCTGCCTCGCCGCCTTCTTCGGGGCGGTAGATGGCGGTGTGCAGGTCGTGGCCCGCGTCGCCCGCGGCGCTGATCGCGTCGCACGCCAGCGAGATGAGGGCCTGCGCCTCCAGGTCGCGGAGCCGCGCGATGCCGCGCGGCCGTCCGTTCGCGGTGTTCTTCGTGGTGGTGCCGCTGGCAGCGGCGGGGGTGCCGTTGTTGTTCACGGCCTTGATGGTGGTGCTGGTCATGACAGTCACCTGGTGTCCTTCCTGCTCGCAGGTGGCCGGCTCGCCGATGGCGGGGAGTCCTGCAGTCGCTGGGGGTGGCTAGGCGGCCTTGGCGGGCTGTGCGGGAGCGGGAGCGATCTGCGCGGCCTTGTAGGCCACCCCGGACTTGCCGTTGTTGGTCCAGGCGATCGCCTCCAGATCGGCGAACGTGACGTCCTGACCCTGGCGCACCTTCGGCTCATCTCCAGCCACCGTGACCCGGATCACCTCGCCCCGCTCGGTGTCCATGGCGAGCACCTCGACCGTCCACTGCGGGCGGCCCGTGTCGCGATCGACCTTCTGCACGTCCTTGCCGAAATCCATCCGCGGCTCCGGCGCCCTGGTCACCGTGAACCGCACCCGCGTGGTGTCGAGCAGCAGACGCATCACAAACCACTCCTTCTGTGGTTCTCGCCCCGGTCGGGGCCTTGTGGTGTGGCCGGGAAGTGGCCACGGCTCCAATCTCGCCGGAACACGCGGGACGCCGTAACCGCCGGGCGGGCCGGCTGACCGGGGTTATGGTGGACCTGAGAAGTCCCTGGACGTCCCTGAGCGGGAAAGGGGAACGGGTAATGGCGAATGACAGGCTGCGGGACGCGTTACTGGCGGCGCGGGTCACGAACGAGGACCTGGCCGCCGGGCTGGGGGTGGCGGGCAAGACGGTCGAGCGGTGGGTCACCCAGGGCCGGCTCCCGTACGCGCGGTTCCGGCATCAGATCGCGGTCCTGGTCCAGAAGGACGAGGCGTGGCTGTGGCCGCAGGCCTATTCGGCCAGCCGGCGGGGCCAGATCAGCGAGTCCGAGATCGTGCGGGTCTACCCCTACCGGTCCGACATCCCGGCCGGCACGTGGTCGCGGCTGTTCGAGGGCGCGCGGGAGCGGATCGGGATCCTGGTGTACTCGGGGTTCTTCCTGCCCGAGCAGCACGCCCCGCAGATGCGGCTGCTGCAGCGCAAGGCCGACGACGGGGTGGGGGTGCGGATCCTGCTCGGGGACCCGGACTGCCCGCAGGTCGCGCTGCGGGGCCGGGAGGAGCAGATCGGGGACGCGGTGGCGGCGAAGATCCGCAACGCGCTGGCGGCGTACTACCGGCCGCTGGCCGGGTACCGGGGGATCAGCATCCGGCTGCACGCCACCACGCTGTACAACTCGATTTTCTGGTTCGACGACGAGATGCTCGTCAACACCCACGCCTACGGCGTCCCGGCGGCTTTCGCCCCGGTGCTGCACCTGCGGCGGCTCGGGGCCGGGACCCTGTTCCAGACCTATGCGGGGAGCTTCGACCGGGTCTGGGACCAGCCCAGCCGGGAATGGACCGGACCCCGGCAGGAGCAGGAGCGGGAGGCGGTGGCGGGCCGTGGGTGAGCGGATCGACTACCTGAACGACCCGGGCGCCCCGGCGGCGACCAGCCTGGTCCCCTCCGCGAACGTCATCGTGGTTAGCGAGGCGGGCCAGATCCTGCTGATGCGGCGGACCGACAACGGGAACTGGGCGGTCCCCGGCGGCGCGATGGACCTGGGCGAGTCCCTGACCGAGGCGGCCGTGCGGGAGACCCGCGAGGAAACCGGGATCGAATGTGAGATCACAGGGCTGTCCGGGATCTACACCAGCCCGGCGCATGTGATCGAGTACACCAGCGACGGGGAGGTGCGGCAGGAGTTCTCCGTCGTGTTCACCGCCCGCCCGGCCGGCGGGCAGCTCCGGGCCAGCAGCGAGTCCGCCGAGCCCCGCTGGGTTGATCCGGCCGAGATCCCGGGCCTGGTGATGCACCCGTCGATGCGGCAGCGGATCACCCACTACCTCCAGAAACGCGCCGAGCCTTACCTGGGGTGAGCGGCCAGCAGATCCTCCACCCGCCCAGCCGTGGCCAGGATCTCCGAGGCGGCGAGCTCGGTGAACCGGGTCACCTCGTGACCAGGCCCGTACCGGCCGCGGATCTCCACCAGCCGGTCCGCGGGCCGGACATGATCCCCGTCCGGCCCGGTCGTCATATCGCAGTACAGCAGCACATCGGCGAGCAGCTCATCCGGCGGCGCGAACTCGTCGGTGAGCGTGTCGCCCAGGCCGCGGACACCCGCCTCGATCCGGGCGCAGGAGTGGTAGGCGACCAGGCTCACCACCGGCTCCTGCACGCCCGCCGACCGGAGGAACCGGGCGCCGTCCAGCGGATGAAACCCCGTCTCGGCCAGGCCGGGGGCGTAGCCGATGTCATGCAGCCACGCGCCCATCACCAGCACGTCCGGCAGGCCCAGCTGTGCGGCGGCCCACCGGGCACGACGCGCCACCGAACGGACATGACGCCACCGGCGCGGCAGCGCCAGTTCCAGATGCGCCCGCGCCAGCCCCTCCGCGTCGTCTGTCCCCGCTAGCACGTCTTCGACAGTACCGGTCATGACGAGTGCCCAGGGGCGCGGCGGTCGGCGCTCCTGCGCTCCGATTTCCGTCGTTGTAGCGTCCGCAGTGCCCGAATAGCATGGCGCCATGCGGAAGCTGAGCGCAGGGCTGGCCAGCATGGCGGCGGTCGTTGCCCTGGTGGTGGCGGGCTGGTGGTTCGGGCCCTGGCGGCAGAAGTATTCCGTGCCGGTGCCGCCGCCGTCGGCGTCTGCGCGCCAGGTTGTTCTTGCCTACCTGCGGGCTCTGGACGCGCACGACAGTGCCACTGCCTATGCTCTTTCGGCACCGCGATTCAGGGACACAACCGCGTACTGGCTGAACTCGACCGCAAGAGTCACGCCGATCCGGACCGGCAGCCTGCAGTACTTCCCGAAGGCGCCCGCCGGGCAGCGGTACGACGTTCCGGCCGTGTTCTGGTACGGGAGCCACTGGTGGAAGCAGGACCCCTCGTTCCCGGACGGCAGGCACTCATGGGGTTACCAGCTGGTCCGGGTTCACGGCCGTTTTCTGATCGACGACAACGGCCAAGCCTGACACGCGGACGGTCAGCGCGGCATCCCGGAACGGCCCTACGACCGCGGCCCAATTGCTGCCGCGCCACCAGCCAATGGCCTCAGCCCCGCATCGGTGAGTACTTTCTCTACGGTTTCAAGGGCACGCCTCCGGCGCGCCGGGTCCCGGGTTCGCGTCAGCTCCTAGCCGGCAGGTCCGCAGGGCGGTGACGGGTGCGAGCCGCGGGGCGGGCCTGGCTGGCGGGACGGGCGCTGCGCGCCCGGGGACCCTGCCCTCACCGGTCCGGCCGCTTCCGCCTTACCGCTGCCGCGCACGGCGGGCGGCCGGCTGACGTGCTGCCCCGGAACCGGCCCGTCACCAGCAGGCCGGACGGAACGCCCGCCAGCCCGGCAACCGGGGCCAGGAGGTACGCGCCATCCTCCCGGCGCACTATCGTGAAACCTCGCAAGATCACCGTCAAGGGCGGCACCTGCGGCGCCGTCCCTACCGGGACTCGCTCCGCGAGCCCTTGACCCTGATCTTCCTCGGAACAGTCCGCGCCTATCGGAAGGATGAGCCGGGACTGTGTCTGTGCACATGGCGCCAGAGAGGGGGGACCCCCAGCTTCCACCGCAAGTCAGCCTATCCGGATAATCAGGTTGATCTGGGTGCGTACCATCGTAAAGCACCACGTTCGGGCTTCCTCAGGTGACCACGGCGAGACTTGTCCCGCGACACTCGTGGCCGGGAGCACGGTTACAGGACACCGCAGACTGGACGCACAATATACGGTCGCCTCAGCGAAAGCTGGCGCGTAACATGCCAGTCTGTCCGCTGTGTAAGGGACTTGACCGCAGCGCTGCGACCGTAAGGAGCCGAAGAGTGCGAGTCAAAGTGCCCGCCATTTTGCAGCCGTTGCTCTCTCGCAAGTTCAGGCGGCTGTGGTTTGGCCAGGTTGTCAGCGGTATTGGAGATGGTATTTTCCCAGTTGCGCTTACATTTGCAGTTCTCACAACCAAGCATGGTCCGATCGGACTTGGCATTGTGCTGACTGCTGACGCCGCGGGCGCCGCTGCAGGTTCTCTTAGCGGAGGCATCGCTGCTGACCGGTTCGGACGAGTAAGGGTCATGATTGCGGCTGACCTGCTGCGGCTTTCAGCCGTCCTCGGTTTGGCGGTCGGTTATAAGTATTCGTTCCCCGTGACTGTTATCTGCGCAAGCGTCATCGGTTTCGGCGGTGCCGTTTTCTCGCCAGCTTATTTTGGCGCCGTCCGGCAGTTGCTCGGGCAGGACGAACTTCAGGCGAGTAATGCCCTCAGATCGGCGACAACAAGAGTCACTCGGCTCGCCGGTCCTCTCCTCGGTGGTTTCATCGCTGGAGTATATTCGCCGCGGGCGGCATTTCTGGTCGATGGTGCAACGTTCGTTGTGAGCTTGGCTACGCTCGCTGGGTTGACTTCAGCAGTTACCGGAGGAACATCAGCCGGAGACGGCATAATCAAGTCGGCTGCCGAAGGACTGAAGTCCGTTACAGGACGATACCGCTGGATAGGCGCGGTGATTATCCAGGGTGTCTTTCAGATGACTTTCGTCATCGGACCAGAAGTGATCTTGCTTCCCCTGGTGCTCCGTTATCAGGCAGATCTGAATGACTACGGATGGATTCTCGCGCTTCAAGGGCTCGGAACCACAATCGGGGCGATAATCGCCTCAAAGTGGAAGCCTGCGCTGCCCGGGCTCACGGCAATGCTGGCTATGCTGGCCGTGGTACCCGAGCTGATCATCCTTTCAGTCAATCATTTCCCGATCATCCTGCTTGCAATTTCGGTGGTACTGACAGGGTGGGGATACACGACCTTCGCTGTCCTATGGGGCACCGCTCTGCAGCGCGAGGTGCCCGAGCAAGCCCTCTCGCGTGTTGCGTCGCTCGATTCCTTCGGCGGATACATATTCATGCCTGCCAGCATGGCGCTTACCGGGTTTGCGGTGGCAAGCGCGGGCCTGGCGTTCGTGATAAGTGCGTCGATCATAGTGCTGACCGTCTCGACCGCTGTCCCGCTACTTGTCGCCGGAGTGCCGCAGTTCAGCACGCCGGAACCGGTCTTGGAGACCAGTGATCGCCGTGGCGTCGGTACCTGAGCTCGGCATGGACGACGCGATCAAGTGACATGCGAGTGGGCAGGGAAAACGCGTGTGAGCATCCGGAAGGTGACGGCCGTGAATGTCGCAATATGGCCTGCGACCGAGGGTGACCGCCGCTCCCTCGCTCTGCTCCTGGCCGCGGTCGCTGAGGAACGTGACGGTATCGCTGCCGAGCCTCCTGTCGATGTGGAGGCGCTGGCGGCGGCCTGGAAGCTCGAGGGCACCCTGATCGCGGTATCCCGAGGCGAGATTGTCGGGGAGGTCAGGGTTGACGTGAGCTAGATGGGGTTTGGCGAGCTCGGGATGACGGTCGCAGCCGGGCGGGGCGGCCACGGCGGCGATCGGGTGGTCGCGGGACCGCGGCCTGCACCAGCTCGCCCTGAGCGTCTTCCCGCACGACCACGCCGCGATCGCCTTGTAATGCAAGTCCGGCTTCGTCGAGGATGGCCGACTCGCACGCAATGTCCGGCGCGCCGATGGCCAGCTGTGGGATCTGATCGAGATGGGCCTGCCGCTGTAGGCCGCACCGGACGTCCCAGCCAGTTCCGGCCCAATAGGTGCTTGAATCGAGTGCTGCTCGGATTTTGTCGCTGGCCAGCAGAATAATAGCCAGTGGTCTGTAAAGCCGCCCCGGCATGCCTGGGTTCGGATCTCGTCCTGCCATCAGCCAGCGGACGCGCGTCTGGAGCCTTTGTTGGCACGCCTTCCCGTTCGTGTCGAAGGGGCGTGCTAACGGTCTGCTAACAACGGCTGCGGATGCCTGGTGTCGAGCATGGACCAGGTCGGTCGACTCCGCGTCGTACGTGCCGGTCAAGCAGTTCGTGGTGGACCCGTGTGGACCGAAGAAGCCGCCTGAAAAACGGAAGGTCAGCAGTGCTCAGCTGGGGCGCGGTGCATGCGCCAAACGGCAAGGACGTGGCGGATCGAGGTGATGACGATCACAGCCGACACCTGCCGGTGACCCCAATGGCGCTGAACGCGAATGCTCCCTCGCGGACCGGGTCTGGTTCCGCTCCGAGGTAAGAGACCATCCCGGACACCCGGGCTGAGCCTTCTAAGGAGCAGGTCAGGGTGCTACGTTGCGTCGAGTCCGGTCAGGGGTTTGCCGGACGGTGCCGAGTTGTCGCAGGGCAGGTTCCGATGAGATGGCGCAGACCGGTGACGAGGGCCGTCCGCGCGTTCATGGCAGCGCACGAGCCGGAAGCTCCCGGGGACGTCGAGCCGGTACACGTGGGAGGCGACCGTACTCGCCCGGCGGTCTGCGTTCTATTGGATCGGGATGCCGGGACGATCATCGACCCTTATTCCGGCAGGCTTCCGGTCCGGGCTGAGCAGGTCGTCGTGCTGCGCCAGGCGGGCCCGGCGCTTGGATCGGGGCAGGTGGTAGTCCAGTTTGGGCCTGATCCCGAGGACAGGATCGGGGTGCTGTCCGCTGCCGATGGCGCTGTCTTCGAGTCGTTCCTGCGGCAGGGCATCGAGGAGGGCCGCCCGGTCGTCGCCATGGCGGCGTGTAGCCGAGGTGACGACGGTTCGTGGCAGGTCGCGGTGTATAGGCCCGGCGGCTGACAACCAGGGGTATCCGCAGCGGACTCCAAGGCCGGTCGAGCCAGCCGGACCGGCAAGGCCGGAAGGCCAGGTAAGGGACATCTGCTGATAAGCAGCACGTGGCTTGCAGGCTGGGGATCAGCGCTTCGATTACTTGATCGTGCCGAATACGTGCCGAGATCCGGAGGCAGTCCCGCGTTGCCGCTGGTAGGGCCACTGAGGCCGATGGTCTGTAAAACCGGCGGCTCAGCCTACGTTGGTTGAACCCAACACCTGCCGCCACCTGGGGACACGATGGCCGCTGGGCGCAGGCGCGCGATCCGTCCGATGCCGATCAGGGCAGGCTGATCGCCCCTCGCCCAGAATGCCGGGTGACGGCTGGTTGCGTCTCGCAACTCCGCTGAGGACACTGCGTGCCCGGCGGCTTCGAGTGCTGCCGCAAGGTCATCGAGGGGCAGCGGGCGCCGCACGCGCGCCAGGTGCCGGGCGGCGAGTTCTTCTACCGTGGGCGTGCCGTAGGGCTCGATCACCCGCAGGGCCTGGCGTGCCTTGCCGTAGGCGTCGGTAGCGTTACCGAAGGCTTCGATGCCCGTCGCGGCCACCCTGTAGATCTCCTGGCCCGCCGCCCGCAGCCGGTCGCGCTTGAGGTAGCCGGCCTGGTAGGCGACCAGGGCGATGGCCGCACCGATCCCTAGTGCAGCCAGCGGGTGGCGGCGGGCTGCGCCGACGACCGCGCTGGCCGACACGGCGACGAGCCGGGCGGCCAGTTCGAGGGCGTAGGCCGCCTCGGTGAGAGTCGCCTCGAATCCGGCTGCCCGCAGCAACTGGTGGGCCAGGGGCAGCCAGGTGTCGGCCACGGAGTTGGCCAGCCCGAACCGGGTGAAGACGCTGTCCGCGCTGATGATGACGGCGGGTGCCAGGAACTCCGCAAGCGCCGCGGTACCCAGGTCATCGGGGTCGCCCCGCAGCCGCACCGGCAGAGCCGGGTCAGCTCGCCTGACTGCCTGGATACGCGGGTGGAGGTAGTCGCCTACCGCCAGGTCGACCACGGGAACCAGGGGCATGATGTCGTCCCACAAGACCCGTTCCGCATCGCGAAGATCCAGGCCGGGATGGCCTTCGGCCACGTCGGCCAGGTGGCGGATGAGTTCTCCCGGGACGTGCGCGCTGATGTAGGTGTTGGAGCGGCCGGTGACGGCGAGCCCGGTGAACAAGTTCTCAGCTACTGAGTTGCGTGCGGCGTTGCAGGCCCTGGACGCCAGCGCGTTGGTGTCGGTAATGCCGACCAGCGCCGGCAGGGGAAACGCCATCGGGTGCATCGTGCCAATCCGAGGCCGGTACTTCACAGGCAGGGGCTGCTCGCTCACGGTTTCAAGATAGGGCCGTGGCCTGACATTCCTTACATGAATTTACCCGCAGGGGATGGCCCGGGCCTGGCGACGCCACCGACAAGGAGCCACAAGGTACTCGATGAGCTGCGACTCCTATCTGGCGGCGTGAAGATCGACCGATGGTCAGGGAAACGGTGGTCAGGGGCAATGAGTACCTGCCGGCCCGGCGGCGGTAGTCCTGCTTTGCTGCTGGGGAACGATCTCTCCGGCGGCGCTGTGGGTCGTGTCGACGGTGCCGCAGTGGCTGCTAACTGAGTGCTAACGACAGCTGCGGAATGGTGTGCCATGTGGAAAGATTCCGCCAGAGACAGCAAGAGAAACCATGTCAGACGGCCATCAATGGACGAGCGTGGACCTGCGCAGCCGTCTGACAAGCGGAAGGGTCGGCGGTTGTCGCCCAGCTGGCACTTCGATTCGTGCAGCGCAGCGCAATGACGTCAGCCGGAGGCGGCCCAGTCCGACACCCTCGGACAGATAATCTGAGAGACACACCTTCCCGTCTGGAGCAAGGGTGGAGATATGAGCCAGCGCGGCGATGGGGACCTCACGTGGTCACAGTTCTACAAGGCGAATCTGGCTAAGTTGGCCAGCCAGGATCTTGGCAAGGTGGCAGAAGTAGTCCGCGATCTCGAACTTCGCCAAGGACAGCATGGTCTGAGCGGCGGTGAGACACGCATGCTGAACAAGGCACGCTATCTCCGGGACCTGCTAGGCAGTCGGTAGCGTCAGCAGTTCACGCATCATCGCGGCGCCGGGAGCAGATGTCGGGCCAGATGCGGTTTCATGGTCACCGACACCTACGGCCGACACCAACGTCACCGAACGGCAGCAAGTGGTCGTGGTCACTGTAAGAGTGACACCGCAGGTCACAAACTACATGCGACAGGTAGCCTGGACATGGCATGCAAGAGGTCTGGGGTTCGAATCCCCATAGCTCCACACCAGGTCAAGAGCATAATTCGAAATCATTACCGGTGATCGGGCCGTCCGTGAGGGGCGGTCTGAGGGGCACGGCTCCCCGG
>JAJYTW010000292.1 GCA_021792855.1 Actinomycetes bacterium | reverse complement strand
TGAAGTCGGGGTCCGGCCGCGGCCGGGCGGTCGGCAACCGGCGGAGGGAGCGGCACGTGCGGGTGACGGTCGACCGCGACGCCTGCGAGGCGAACGCGGTCTGCGCGGGCCTGGTGCCCGAGGTCTTCGAGGTCGACGACGAGGACGTGCTGCACATCAGGACCGATGAGATTCCCCCGGCGCTAGCCGACGCGGTCCGGCACGCGGTCGGGTCGTGCCCGAAGACCGCCCTGCGCCTGGCGGACTGACAGGCCGCCCCAGACGGGCCGCCACGAGCCGGGATAGCGCCGCGGCCGGTTCCGCGCGTTGGCCGGGCAGCGCGACCGCGTAGCCGCTAAGGTTTCGGTCGGCGATTCCGCTACTCAGCGTATGCCTGAAGGCACGGTGCGTAGCTTCGCGTTGGCTACCAGGCGAGTGAACAGGGGTCCCCGGATGCGTTCAGCCACGACGATCAGACGGCTATCGGCTGGTTGCGCCGCTGCGGCGATCGCGGCGTTCGCCGGCGCCTCCGGCGCCTCCGGCGTCTCGGCGGTGCGGCCGGCCCGGGCCGCCCGGGCGATCGTGCATATCGTGCCGCAGGTCCGGCTTGCCGACCCCCGCCCCCCGGTCGACCTGAATGGCCACCACAGCAGCGGCCTCCGGCCCGTGCCCGCCGCCGGACCGATAGCCGGCGGATACACCCCGGCACAGATCCGGGCCGCCTACTTCATGAACCCGCTGCTCCGGCGGGGAATCCGAGGCAAGGGACAGTCCATCGTCATCGTGGACAGCTTCGGCTCCCCGACGATCCGGCATGACCTAGCGGTGTTCGACAAGCAGTTCAAGATCGCGGCACCGCCGTCGCTGATGATCATCCACCCGGCGGGCAAGATCCCGCCCTACAACGGATCGCCGACGCGGGCAAGTTGGGCGTTCGAGACGACGCTGGACGTGGAATGGTCGCACGCGATGGCGCCCGGCGCACGGATCGTCCTGGTCGAGACGCCCACCTCGGAGAACGAGGGAGTCAGCGGCTTCCCGCAGATCGTCAAGGCGGAGAAGTACGTGATCGCCCACCACCTGGGCGGGGTGATCAGCCAGAGCTTCGGCGCGACCGAGGAGACCTTCCCGAAGGGCACGCTGCGGCCACTGCGCGGCGCGTACCTCCAGGCCGCCCGCCCGGCGAACAACGTGACCGTGGTCAGCGCCTCCGGCGACGCCGGGGCGACCGATTTCCAGAACAACATGCGGGACTACTTCACCCACCCGGTGACCTCCTGGCCGGCCAGCGACCCGCTGGTCACCAGCGTGGGCGGACTCGACCTGGCGCTGAACAGCCGCGGCCAGCGACTGGCGCCCGACCAGGTCTGGAACGACCAGGGCACGTCGCCGTCGGCCGGCGGCGGCGGTAAGTCGATCATGTTCAGCAGGCCGGCCTACCAGAACGTGGTCGCCAGCGTCGTCGGCAGCCATCGCGGCGTGCCCGACATCTCGATGAGCGCGTCGTGCCGGCATCCGGTCAACGTCTACGGCAGCTTCCCCGCGGGCCAGGGAAGCCGGCCGGGATGGTTCCTGATCTGCGGCACCAGCGAGGCCACGCCGTTGTTCGCGGGGGTCATCGCGCTGGCCGACCAGCTAGCCGGGCGGCCGCTCGGGCCGATCAACGGCTACCTGTACCAGATGATGACGACCAGGCAGCGCGGGATCGTCGACATCACCCGCGGCAATAACACGGTGTCGTTCACCCAGCACGGGAAGTCCTACACCGTGCAGGGCTGGACCGCCGTTCCTGGATATGACCTCGCCTCGGGCATCGGGACTATCGAGGCCAAATGGTTCGTCCCCGAACTCGTGGCGATGTTCCGGCGGGCGCATCATTCCTGACCTGGCAGCCGGGTCCGGGGCCGCTAGCCGTTATGAAATCTGGCCGGGATGCTGCCCACCTCGTGACTTAGCCGTACCCGGTCGCCGCGGTACACGTATCTGGTCAGCCGGATCGGGCGATCGGGGGTGTAGGCGGTCCGGTTCACGACGATCACCGGCGTGCCGGTAGACAGGCCGAAGAAGGCGAACTCCTGCCCGTTCGGCATCCGGGCGCCGATCTCGTCGGCGAAGCCGACCTGCGGATAGCCAAGCTCGGCGAGCAGCCTGACGCTGCCGTGCGCGATATCGCCCGCCAGTTCAAGCTCGGTTCCGGCGGCGATGTCCATCGGGTAGTACGACGCCATCATCATCCAGGGGACGCTGCCGATCGTCCCCCGGCGGCGCCGGACCACCACCAGGTCACCCGGCGCGATCTCAAGCTTGTCTGCGACGCTGGCCGAGGCCGGCGACTTCTCCACCACCTGCCTGGACGTCCGCACCTCCGCGGGCGCGTTCCCGACCTCGGGCAGTGTGCTCGCCGCCTGCCGTCCGGCCGGCTGGACGTGCACGCGGGACATCACCGCGGTGAATGGCTGGGCCGGCTCGGTGACGAAACTGCCGAGGCCCTGCCTGGTCACGACCAGACCCTGGTTGGTGAGCAGGGCAATGGCTAGCCGGACCGTGTTGCGCGAGGCGTCGAACTGGCGAACCAGGTCGGGCTCGCTCGGCAGCCGCTGGCCGGGGGCAAGCTGGCCGCTGTCGATCTGCTCCCGCAACCGGTCGGCGATCTGCTGGTACTTCGCCTGAGCCATTCTCAGCCTTCCTCGCCGTTCCGATCGTGTCACCGAGGGGACAGGACGCTCCTACCCTTGCATATCGTTTCAAAGAGCCAACTGATTGGTATGAGTTAGATGAGTAGAAACTCCGGGTCGATGCTAGACGGAGATGAACTGCCAGTAAAGCTCCGACACCGAACTAACGGCGCCGGGGAATGGCGGTTCCCGCCGGACGGCAGGTCCAGGACAACGAAGTGGAGGGCCCCGTGGACGGCATCGAGATCGCACTCGCGGTAATCATCGGGATCACGCTCGCCGCTACTCCGCTGGTCGCCATCGCGCTGGTCAGCCTCGCCAGCGTCCGCGAGGACGCCGCGCACAGCCTGTTCGGCCGGTGCCCGGGCCGGATCCAGCACCTGGCCCGGCGACTGCTCGGGTTCCGGGCCGCGGCCGGGGCGAGTGCCGCCGGGACGAGTTATGCGGGCAGGCCAGGGCCGCGGCGGATCGTGCTCCCGCCGCGGACCAGATCCGCGCCGGCCGGGCAGAGCGAAGTACGCTTCGCTCATGCGCGTCGCTCTGTGCCAGATTCCGGCAAGCTCCCAGCCAGCCGTTAACCTCAGCCGCGTCCAGTCGGCGCTGACCAGCGCCCGGGAGCAGGGTGCCGATCTCGCCGTCTTCCCCGAGGGCACGCAGGCCCGGTTCTCCGCCGACCTGCGGGCCCTCGCCGAACCCCTGGACGGCCCGTTCTGCGGCGGCCTGGCCGCCGCCGCCAAGGCCGCCGAGATCGCCGTCGTGGCCGGCGTCTTCGAGAACGCCGCCGACCAGCGCGTCTACAACACCACGGTCGCGATCGACGCGACCGGCCAGATCACCGCGGCCTATCGCAAGATCCATCTGTACGACGCGCTTGGCCAGCGGGAATCCGAGACGATCGCGCCGGGAACCGAACCGGTCATCACCGAACTAGCCGGCCTCAAGGTCGGCATCATGACGTGCTACGACATTCGCTTCCCCGAACTCGCGCGGGCACTGGCCGCCGGCGGCGCCGACCTGATCGTGATCGGGTCGGCCTGGGCGGCCGGATTGTTCAAGGAAGAGCACTGGACAACGCTGGTCCGGGCGCGGGCGATCGAGAACACGATCTGGATCGCCGCCGCCGGGCAGGTGCCCGACCCGCACGAGCCCCCTACCGCGGCGCCAACCGGCGTCGGGCGGAGCATGCTGGTCGATCCGATGGGCGCGGTCAGGATCGACCTCGGATCAGGGCCAGGCGTGGCGACCGGCACGGTCGAGACCGAAATGACCGAGCGCGTCCGGTCTGTCCTGCCGAGCCTGCGGCACCGCCGGCCCGACATCTTCGGCGGGTAATTTGCCCGGCCGCACCGCTGTCGGGCGCATCGGCCGCACGGCGCGAACCCCGCTAAGAGAAGACTTAGGCGGCACATCCGCCCCCAACTCTTCGGCTGCGCCGAGACCCCGGGCACCAGCAGCCAGCGGGCCCGGCGCGCCGGGCCCGATGAGCAGCGCGGCGCAGCGCGGCGGGACGGCAGGAGCTTTACCGCGTGGCGCCGGAGTGCGGAAGTTGGTTTCGCTTACTGTCCGTGATCTAGTTGGAGATACTGCAGCTGACCACCGGGCACCGGGGAGGAACCAGCCATGTCCCAGCCGCCTTCCCCGCCCCAGGGGGCCTCCGGCGAGCGACGGGGCAGGCCGCCGTGGGAGCCTAGCGAACCGCCGCCCGGACTCGACCAGCCGGCACCGGATCCTGACCAGGCGCTGTCGGCAGCCGACGGCGGCGATCCGCCGGGCAGGCCGTCATGGCAGCCAAGCGAGCGACCGCCCAGCCGCGGGGAGCCGCCATGGCAGGCCGCGCCGCCACCCCCGCCCGCACCGACATCGCTGCCGGCGCCGCCGCACGCACCCGGACAGTCGCTGCCGGCCGCGGACCGGGATCGCGGGCGGAACGAGCCGCCGTGGGGACCGCCGCCGGCCCCGCCGCCGTCAGCCCCGCACCCGTCAGCCCCGCACCCGTCAGCACCACCGCTGACCGGGCCGGGACAGGCGGCCGGGCCGGGGCAAGCCTCGTTTCTCCGCGAGGCCCGGCCACCGGCCCGCCGCCTT
>JAJYTW010000291.1 GCA_021792855.1 Actinomycetes bacterium | reverse complement strand
CCGTGGATGAGCGCGATCGGCCCGGTGTGGTCATCGGCCAGGGCGGCCCTGGCGATAGCCATCAGCGGCGCGATGCCAGTCCCGGTGCCGACCAGCAGCAGCGGCGCTGACCGCTCCCCCGGCAGGTAGCAGCACTCCCCGCCGGGCGCGCCGATTGTCACCGCGGCACCGGGCCTGGCCCGTCCCAGCCAGCCGCTCATCGCGCCGCCGGGATAGGTGCGGATGTGCAGGTCAATGCCCGAGCGGCCGACCTCCGCTGGCAGGCTGGCCGAGGAGTACACCCGGGTCAGGCCGTCCGGAGTGGTCAGCGGCAGGTGCTGACCGGGCAGGAAGTCCACCGGCCGCTCGGGGCGCAGCGTCACGCCGAGCACGTCCGGGCTGAGCCGCCGGATCCGGGTCACCCGCGCCAGGGTGCTCACCTCTGGCCCGGCCAGTGTCACCGCCAGGTCGGACGCGGGGCGGGCCAGACAGGCGAGGAAGTACCCGGCCGCCAGCCAGGTCGGCTTGAGCCCGCGCCCGGCATCCTCGCCCGGGTTACCGCGGACGGCCCGGATCAGGCAAGCCCGGCAGATCCCGGCCCGGCAGGCGGACGGCAGGCGGACCCCGTGGCGGCTCATCCCGTCCAGAACCGACTCACCCGGGTGCAGGTCGTAGTCGCGGCCCTCGAAGGTCAGTAGCATCCGGGAATCGGGAGTCAGCGGTTGAGCACGTCGCTTCTGACGCTCTCCGCCACCGCGCCCACCTCGGCGATGTCGGCGTCGCTGACGCCGAACTCGCGCAGCGTGGCCGCGAGGTGCCCGACGACGCCGTCGAAGTGCTCGTCCCCGAGATGGCCGAGTCCGGCGTGCGCGGTGCGCAGGTCGCGTCCGGTGTAGGAGGCCGGGCCGCCCAGCGCCATTGTCAGGAATGCCGCCTGCTTGGCGATCTGCCGGTCCATGTCCACGTCATCGAAATATGCGCTCAGCAGTCCGTCGGCGAGCACTTTCCGATAGAAAACCTCCGTAACTCCCTGAATCGCTGCTGAACCGCCCAGACGCTCGTATAGGCTCACCGCAGAAGTCATACGTACTGTATATATCGGTACAAGTGTCACTGCAAGCCATTCGCTGAGATCCGGTGGCGGCCCCGCCCGGGTCTCGTGTCGCCGCTACCGCCGCAGTTACGATGACTGGACCAGCGGCGCCCGCACCGTCCTCCGCGCCGTCGCCTGGTCCTTTGGACGCCGCCGCACCGCCCCGTGCCAGCGATTACGTGAGGGAGTAGCGCGATGCGCTTTGCCATCAAGACCAGGCCGGAGCACCAGAGCTGGACGCAGCTCAGGGACCTGTGGCTGGCCGCGGATCGCATCGAGCTATTCGAGTCCGCCTGGAACTGGGACCACTTCTATCCGCTCACCGGTGACCTGGCCGGCCCCAATTTCGAGGGCTGGACGATGCTGGCCGCGATGGCCGAGGCGACCAGCCGGATCAGGATCGGCTGCCAGGTCAGCGCCATGCTGTACCGTCATCCCGCGGGCCTGGCCAACATGGCGGCGACCACCGACATCATCTCCGGCGGCCGGCTCGAGCTTGGGCTCGGTGCGGGCTGGAACCAGATCGAGTGCGACGCCTACGGCATCGAACTGCCCCCGCTGCGCGAGCGGTTCGACCAGTTCGACGAGGGCGTGGAGGCGATCGTCCGGCTGCTCTCGCAGCCGGAGACCACCATGGCGGGCCGCTACGTCCGGCTGGCCGAGGCCCGGTGCGAGCCCAAGCCGGTCCAGCGGCCGCACCCCCCGATCACGATCGGCGGCCGCGGCAAGACCCGGACGCTGCGGACCACCGCGCGGTGGGCGCAGCAGTGGAACGCGATCACCAAGGACCCGGCGGACTGGCTGAACCTGAAGGAGGCCCTGGTCGCGCACTGCGCCCAGATCGGCCGCGACCCGGCCGAGATCACCTGCTCGGTGAACATCCGGCTGGACTCGCCCGAGCAGATCGGTGCCGTCGTGCAGACCACCGCGGCCTACGCCGACGCCGGCGCCGACCTGGCCGTGATCGGACTGCCGCTGGGAGCCGAGCCCGGGCTGCTCGGGCCGCTGGCCGACGCCCTGGCGCCGCTGGCGTGACCGGGGCGCGGACTGCCCGGCGCCGGCCGGTAGGTTTCCGCCATGGCCGATGACACCCCGGGCCGCGAGGTCGAGATCTACACCGATGGAGCCTGCAGCGGCAACCCCGGCCCCGGCGGCTGGGGCGTGCTGCTCCGCTACGGCTCGCACACCAGGGAGATCTGCGGCGGCGAGGCCACCGGGACCACGAACAACCGGATGGAGCTGATGGCGGCCATCTCGGCCCTGGAGAGCCTGACCAGGCCGTCGGTGGTCCGACTGCACACCGACAGTTCCTACCTGCGCAACGGCATCACCGCCTGGCTGCCGAACTGGAAGCGGAACGGCTGGCGCACCGCCGACAAGAAGCCAGTCAAGAACGCCGACCTGTGGCGGCGGCTGGAGGCCGCCATGGAGGGGCATCAGGTGACCTGGCTGTGGGTCAAGGGCCACGCCGGCGACCCCGGCAACGAGCGGGCCGACGCCCTGGCTAACCGCGGCATGCGCGAGGCCGTCGCGCGGCGATGACCCGGGGACGACCGCACGGTCTCCTGCCCGTGCTCTTCGGCGGCTTCGGCATTGTCTGCTTCAGCGTCACCTTTCCGGCCACGACCGCCGCCGAGGGCTCGTTCAGCGCCCTGACCGTCGGCGTCGGCCGGTCGGTGATCGCGGCCGTGGCCGCGATCGCGGTGCTGCTGGCCCGGCGGCGGCCGCTGCTGCCGCCGCGAGCCGCGCTCGGCCGGATGCTGATCGTTTCGGCCACCGTCGGCGTCGGCTTCGGATTGTTCTCCGCGCTCGCGCTCCGACAGGTCAGCCCGGTGCACGCGGCGGTGCTGACCGGCCTGATCCCGGCCGCCACGGCGGGCATGGCTGTTCTCCGGGCCGGGGAACGGCCGAGAGGCGCCTACTGGGCGGCACTGGCCCTCGGCCTCGCGGTGGTGATCGGTTTCGCCGTCGTCCGCGGCGGCGGCAGCCTGGAGACCGCCGACCTGCTGCTGCTGGTCGCGATCGGGGTGGCCGGCCTTGGCTACGCCGAGGGCGCGGTGCTGGCCCGCAGCTACGGCGGGTGGCTGGTGATCTGCTGGGCGGTCATCCTGGCGCTTCCGGTGACCATCCCGGTGACGGCGGTGGCGGTCGCGCTCTCCCCGCCCCGGCATGTCAGCGCCGCGGCCCTGACCGGGCTTGGCTACGTCGGCCTGGTGTCCATGGGCATCGGGTTCTTCGCCTGGTACCGGGGGCTAGCGACCGGTGGCGTGGCGTCGATCGGCCGGCTCCAGCTTGCCCAGCCGGCGCTCACTCTGTTCTGGTCCGCGCTGCTGCTCGGCGACCACGTGACCTGGCTGAGCGCGGCGGCGGCGGCAGGCGTGATCGCGGCGACCGCCATCGGCAGGAACGCAAAGGTCGACCGGTCCGGGGTCGGGCCGGCCACCGGGCCCGCGGCAGCCGGGCCGGTCCCCGATCCGGTCCAGCCCTGACCGGCGGGCGCCTGGCCGGTTATCGTGGACCATGGCCGGTCCGAGGGAGATCATCGAGGTCGCGGGGCATCCGGTGGCGATCTCCAACCCGGCGAAGGTCTACTTTCCCGGCAGCGGCGTCACCAAGCTGGACGTCGTGCGGTACTACCTCGCGGTCGCCGACGGCGCGCTGCGCGGCGTGGCCGGCCGGCCGATGGTGCTCAAGCGCTACGTGAACGGCATCGACGGCGAGGCCTTCTTCCAGAAGCGCGCGCCATCGGGCCTGCCGCCCTGGATCGGGACCGTCGAGCTGAGCTTCCCGTCCGGACGGACCGCGCAGGAGGTCGTGCTGGCCGACGCCGCCGGACTGGCCTGGGTGGCCAATCTCGGCTGCATCGACCTGAACCCGCATCCGGTTCGCGCGACCGACCTGGAGCACCCGGACGAACTGCGGGTCGATCTCGACCCGGTGCCCGGCGTCGGCTACCGGCAGATCCTGGACGTGGCGCTGGTCGCCAGGCAGGTGCTTGCCGACTACGGCCTCACCGGCTGGCCGAAGACGTCCGGGTCACGCGGCTTCCACGTCTACGCCAGGATCGAGCCGCACTGGACCTTCACCCAGGTCCGGGCCGCCGCCGTGGCGCTGGCCAGGGAGATCGAGCGGCGGGTGCCGGACCTGGCGACCTCGCGCTGGTGGAAGGAGGAGCGGCACGGCGTGTTCGTCGACTACAACCAGAACGCCAAGGACCGGACGGTCGCCTCCGCCTACTCCATCCGGCCGGTGCCGCAGGCCCGGGTGTCCACGCCGCTGCGCTGGGATGAGGTGCCGGGGTGCGACCCGGACGCGTTCACGATCGCGACAGTGCCGGGCCGGATCGCCGCGGCCGGCGACCCGTGGGAGGGCATCGACGAGGCCGCGGGCTCGCTGGCGGGCCTGCTGGATCTGGCCGCCGACGACGAGCGCGCCGGACTGCCGGACGCGCCGTGGCCGCCGCACTTCGCCAAGCAGGACGGCGAGGCGCCCCGGGTCAGCCCGTCCCGCCGCCGCGCGGACGCCCCGCCGGGCAAGACCTACGGGGCGACCGGCCGGCGCCGGTCCGCGATGCCGCTGATCGAGGTCGCGCGAGCAGCCACCCGCGAGGAGGCGATGGCCGGCCTGGACCGGTGGCGGGCGCGGCATCCCGCAGTCGCGGCCCTGCTGCAGCCCGCCGACATCCTGGTCGACTCGATGCGCGGCCGGTCATCCACCTGGACCAGGGTCCGGCTGAATCTCCGGAATGTGCCCGCTGACCAGCGTCCTGAAC
>JAJYTW010000290.1 GCA_021792855.1 Actinomycetes bacterium | reverse complement strand
GGCACCGTCGGGCACTGGTCGGAGTCGGGCTCGGGCTGGCCGCCTCGATGCTCGTTCTCGGCATCGCGCTGGCGATCGGCCGCACCGTGTACCTGAACAGCATCCCGAGTTCGGTGCTGCCGGCCGACGCGGCCGCCGTCGTGTTCGACACGCTGATCAGGTACATCAAGGACGGACTGCGGATGGTGCTGGTGGTCGGCCTGCTGATCGCGATAGCCGCGTTCTTCAGCGGCTCGTCGGTCACCGCGGTCAAGACCCGGCACGGGTTCCGGGTCGGCTTCGCGGCCATCCGGGGGACCGGGGAGCGGGCCGGCGTGAGCACCGGCGCGTTCGGGGCCTGGGTCTACCGCTACCGCACCCTGCTTCGGGTCGCCGCCCTCACCGTGGCGGTCCTGGTCTTCATCTTCTGGTCGCAGCCAAGTGCCGTGGTCGCGCTGGTCATCGCGTTGATCCTGCTCGTGGTGATCGGCCTGATCGAATTGCTCGGCCGGCCACCGGCCCAGGAAGCGGCGGAAGCTGGTGGTCCCGTAGCGCAGTCGGGTGGTCCCGTAGCGCAGGCTGGTGGCCCCGTCGCGCAGGCTGGTGGTCCCGTCGCGCAGGCTGCGGGGCAAGTCCCACCGCCGGCCGGACCGGCGGCTAGTCAGCCGCAGGAGCAGGCCGGCCAGCCGGGGTCGGTCAGCAAACCCGGCTCGGCCGGCACGTCGGCCGCGGCCGACCCCGACGCCGGGAGCCGGAACGGCGTCGCGCCGCGCGGCTCCGGCCGCTGATCAGCCGAGCCTGCCGGTCCGCCAACCTGCCGGTCCGCCAACCTGCCGCCGGCCGGGCGCTTGGCGCGCTAGCGGAACCTCAGGCCGGCGGCTTCCTGTCTGCCCTGGGCAAAGCCGGCCCGGGCGGCGGGGGCTCGAGTCGCGAGATCCATCTGGTTCGTGCCCATAGCGGCACGTGAATCGGCATCCGGCGTGATCACCTCGACCTGGCTGCCCTGCTCGCGCAGGGCCTCGGCCTGGCTCGCGAGATCCGTCCCCGGGAACCGGCGCAGACCCTCGAACTGACCCGCCGGTCCCGCACCGCCGTCCGTCGGGGCCAGGCTCCGCCCGCCCAGCGGCGAGAGCACAATGACGTGCGCGTAGCCCGAGGCAAGGTCGGCGTTCTCGGCGGAACGTACACCACCGTCGATGTAGCGGCCGCCGTTGATGCCGTGGGTGGGCACCAGTCCGGGCAGCGCGCAGCTTGCGGTGACCGCGTCCGCTAGGTCGACTCCGGAGTCGCGGTCGAACGCGGCCAGCGCGCCGGTCTGAGCGTCCACCGCCACCAGGATCATCGGACGGTCCGGCCACTCCCGGCGCGGAAGCCTGGCGGCGACGACCGCGCGCCTCCGTTCCGCGTCGGGCTCGAGTACGCGATCGCACTCCAGCCCGAACGCGCCCATCGCGCATTGCAGTTCGGCGGCCGAGGTGGCCGCGGCGCCGATGGCGCGCATCCGGTCGAACACCGTCGCCATCGGCAGGGATCGCGACGACACCCGCTCGCTTGGCCGGACCGGCCGATCCGGCTCGGAAAGCACCGCGGCCAGCAGGTCAGCTGCTGGCATGCCGCTGCGCACCTGCGCCGCTGCGGTCGCTCCGGCCGAGGTGCCGACCACTAGATCGGCGTCCGCCGTCAGATCGAGGCCCGCTTCGGCCAGGCCCGCGATGACGCCGATCTCCCACGCGTTTCCGGCGGCTCCGCCACCACCGAGAACCAGGGCGAGGTGGCGGGTCACGGGCGAGTGCTCGTCACGGGCTGCGTTATCCGCGCGGGCTGAGTCACGCGAGCGGGATTGGGCTGCGCCGCCGGGCAGCGGGAGCGATTGGCGACAGTCAGACATGTCCTTGGTCCCTTCTGGGCATCCGAGATACGGGCACCCAGGGACCGGCGAGGACGAAAGCCTACCGGCTCCAGCACGCTGGGGTGAGCACCCGGGGCGCTCCCGCCGTTACTCCGTCAGCATATGTTGACGACCAACGGGGCGTCAGCATATGCTGACTGCCATGGACGTTATCGACGACCTTGAGGGAGTGGTTCGGGGGGTGGATGACATCGGCACGGCTCTTCGTGCAGTTGCCCGCCTCCGATACCTCGCCGAGCAGTTGGAGAGGGAACAGGTAGCCATTGCCCGCCAGAAGGGATGGTCGTGGCAAGACATCGCTCGATGCCTCGGAGTGACCAAACAGACCGTGCATCGCAAGTACCGCCGGCTTGACACCAGGAGTGATGATGGCGTTTCGGGGTGACGACGATCAGCTTCGCAAGATCTTGGTCCGAGCGCTCCATGTTGCGCGAGATCTGGGTCACCCGCGCGTCGGCAGTGAGCACCTGTTGCTGGCGCTCTCCATTGACGGCGGAGTCGCTAGCGAGGTGCTGCGCGAACGAGGCGCCTCGGCGGAGACGCTCCGCGTGGCCGTTCAGGCGGCTGCGCCGCTAGGGGCCGGCGTTGCCGCAGACCGCGAGCTGCTGAGGGGCCTCGGCGTCGACGGAGATCACTTCCTCAGGCTCTTCGACGTGGCCTCGATCGATCGCACCGTCGGTCGCCAGCCCCTTCTTCCGCTCGGGGCCGGTCGGTCGCGTCGACGGTGCGCCCGACTCGAGCCACCCCTCGGTCTCGACGCCCAAGCCGCCTATACGGCGGGGCTTCGACTGGCTGTCGCCCGACGCGAGCAGTCATATCGGCCCGAGCACCTTGGCCAGGTACTGACCTCGCTGGACCCCGGTGTCGCCTGGACCCTCGCCTACGTCGGTGTCGACCGACGATCGCTGTTTGACGCCTTCGCATTGGCTTTCCCCGGGGCCTCAGCGCGACGGACTACGAAGGCGGCTCGACGCTGCACGCGCGATCTGGCCCGGCGCTACAAAGCTCTCGTTGGCCGGGACGTAATCGACGAGAGTGCGATCATGAGCCTCATCGGAGGCTGACAGCGCCCCGGCGAACGCCAGATTATCCCGATCTGCGTTGCCACCGCGGCCGCCACAAGCGGGTGCCGGCCGCGACAGATCGGCGGCTACGTGCGCGCCTCCGCCGCGTACCGCAGTCACACCAAGTGATTGCGCTGGCCGCCACCGGGCAGCTCGGCATGGCCGCCGCTGGGCAGATCCGGCTGGCCGTCGTCAAATGTCAGAGGCCACTGATATTCTGCGAACAGTTGATCGAGAGAGATGGCATCGCCGGGTAGCAGCTAGAGCAGTACCTCGATAAGTGAGCGCTTCGGCGCTGTAGTTCCCCCTTGACCCGGTTGAACGGCCCTCCAGTCTCGGATGTGAGCACGGTCCATCCCGGCGGTCATGTCAATCCCGACGGCACCGTGTATTCCGTCAGAACCGTGTATTCCGTCAGAACTGCCGGACCGCGACGACCCAAGCGGGGAGGTGGCTCAGCGTGTGCATCCCTGATCGTCCGACGGGAACCGATGGCGGTCCCGCCGAAATTCCAGGCGCTCCCCGCTCGGCGGCTGAGCCGCAGTCGGTGACCGAGGCCGCCGCGATGGCCCTGGCGGGCCTGCGCTTCCTGGCCGACGCCGATGTGGCCGACCTGCCCACCGCGGTTCAGGCGGGGGTGTTGCGCGACCTGGAACGCGTCCTGTCGGTGCACACCGCGGCCCGGGCGGCCGCACTCGCCGCGTTCACCGCGCAGGAGGGTTACGCCGACGACGGCCAGGGCTCGGCGCGTACCTGGCTTACCTGGCAAACCAAGATAAGCCGTAACGCGGCGTCCGCCGCGATGGCCTCAATGCGCCGCCTGCAGGCGCACCGGCCGGTAGCCGCCGCCCTCGGTGCTGGCGATCTGTCGGCCTCCTGGGGCCGCCAGATCTGCGACTGGACCGACCTGCTCCCCGAGCGCACCAGGGACGACGCCGACACAATCTTGCTCGCGGCCGCAGCAAACGGCGCCGACCTGCGCGATCTTGCGGCGCTCGCCGAGCAGATGCACCGCCGTCTCGCCGCGCCCGACCGGGACGACGATGGGTTCGACGAGCGGCGATTGCGACTGGCTACCACCTTCCGAGGGGCCGGCAGGCTGGACGGCGACCTTACCCCGCGCTGCGCCGCCGCCGTGCAGGCAGTCCTCGACGCGCTCGGCAAGCGGGCAGGCCCCGAGGACAACCGGACAGTCGCGCAGCGCCATCACGACGCCCTCGAGGAGGCATGCCGCCGCCTGATCGCCTCCGGCTGCGTACCGGACCGCGCCGGCCAGCCCACGCAGATTCAGTTGCACATGACGTTGCGCGATCTGCTCGGTCAGCAGTCCCCGCAGCCCCAGCAGCCCGATCCGGCCGCTGGCCGTGCCCCCGAGCCCCGTGCCCCTGAGCCGATCTACCCGGCCGCCGCTCCAGGCGACGAGTGCGACACGACCTTCGTCCCGATCGTCTCCGGCCGGATTGACGAGGACCTGCTCCGCGAACTGGCCCGCCGGATCGCCGCGGACCGTCCCGCACGCGAAGCGCGCCCGCCCGCAGTTGGCGACCCGGATCCGGCGAGCCGGCTCGACCGGCCAGCGGACTCCGATCAGCCAGCACAATCCAACACGCCAGGGCAACCCAACAGGCCAGGGCAACCCAACAGGCCAGGGCAACCCAACAGGCCAGGGCAACCCAACAGGCCAGGGCAACCCAACAGGCCAGGGCAACCCAACAGGCCAGGGCAACCCGACACGCCAGGGCAACCCGACCGGGCGGAACGCACCGGCGCGGCACCGCCGAGCGAGGAGAGCACGCTACGCGAGCTACTACTCTCGCACGCCGTCGCGCTGCTCTCTGGCCCGGACCGGCTCACCGCGTGGCTGCGGACCGGTCGGCTGAGCGGCCCGGCGGGCAGCGCCAGCCTGCCGCTGGATG
>JAJYTW010000289.1 GCA_021792855.1 Actinomycetes bacterium | reverse complement strand
CCGCATCGCCCGGTAACCCAGCACAAGGCCGACGATGCCCAGCGGTCCCAGGCCCGTCACCCCCAGGATGCCCAGCACCAGGCTCGCGATGGCCAGCGAGTTGGACCTTCGGGCGCGCACCGGCCCGCCGTACTCGTCCACCGCGCCTCCCGCCGACCAGAGCGGGTCCGCGCTCTGCCATCGGCAGGCTAGCCTCTCCCGGCGACCTCCTGCCAGGCACTGCGGCCGACATTCTCGGCGCGCCGGGGTAGCGCACCGGCTGGCGAGCCTCGACGTGACCCGCGGCGAGCGCGGCGGGGCCCAGGTGCTCGGCATGGATGTGCTCGGCCGTTACCGCTGCCATTTCCGGCTGGAAGCCGGAGTGCTGGCACTGGATGCTAGGTCAGGCACCGAGCCAGGACACCAGTTCGTGCGGGGTCCTCGGGGACACGCCTACCTCGACGTGCACTGGCCCGGGGTGACTGCCCGGGCCTGCTGGGATACCGGCGCCGGCGCGACCGTGGTAGACCATGCGTTCTGGCTCAGCCACCCGGAACTCTTCGAGCAGGTCGGCACGAGCACCGGCACCGACGCCAACGGCGACCGGGCCGAGACTCCGCTGCTGCTGATGGCCGGGCCGGTCATCGGCCATCGCGCGTTCGAGAGGCACAAGGCCGTCGCGGTGGATCTGGCCCGCGTCAACGCCACGCTGGAGCACCCGATGGACCTGATCCTCGGCTACCCGCTGATCCGCCAGGCAGACTGGCTGTTCGACTTCCCGGCAAGACGCTGGGCAATGACCAGGTGATCAGCCGCGCACCCGCGGCCAGTCAGCCGCCCGGGACCCGTGCTCGGTAGCGCATCGTGGGGGAACCAATCAGACGCGCGGGCTGATCGAGATGCCGCTCCTGGCGGCCCGGGGTCTGAAGCGCACTCGCCTAAGAAGTCGTACGATGTATCACACTGGCCATCTGACATCTACGTTGTCACGCATGGCCGAGTGGAGCTGTAATGTCGCAGGCATACGACGCGTTCTTCACTCCCACAAATCTATCCGCGTTGGTGCTGATCATTATTGTTGGTGGCATAGTTGTCGTCATCGTGACGATCAGCTTCGCCCGCCGATGGCGTGCGAAGCGGCGCTGGCGGAAAGATCAGGCGGCTAGGAGAGGCGAGTCAGGCACCACTGTTCGACATGGCCGCAAGGGCAGGCATAAAGCTTGATCGTCCGCTTCTAACTGCGGCAGCCAGTTGACCTGGTCTGAACAAGGGAACGGATTCATGAGGGCGAGGTACAGGCTCCGGACGCCCATGAGACGCGTACTTCCGTGGAGCCTGATCTGGCTGGCCCCAAAGGGGAAACGGGACTGCGGCTCGCATGAGCGGTACCTGGCGCATGGTGACTTCTGGGCCTGCTATCACTGCCGAGTAGATCCAGCGGAATATCCGGCATCTCAGTGATGAATTCAGAACAGCCGGACCGAACTACGGCGCTTGTGGGCGCCGGTGAAGTCCGGGTCCGCGAATCCAGAGCACGCCGATGGCCCTGGTGGCTTGCACTGGCTGGCGTGATTGCCGTCGCCTTGTCGGTGGTCCTCGCTAAGGCCGCCGTATACCAGCCGCTTGGCTGGGGTCCAGATCAGTTTAGCCCGGTCGGCGTGGGCATCCGGCCGGTTAATCAGTTCGGTGACTACCGGTACGACTATTACGTCCCGCCCCAGCGCGGTGTGTTCACCTTTGTTGTCTCCATCAGGAACAACGGGTCCCGCCCGGTCCTCATCGAGGGCCTGCGGGTCGACGCTCTCGCGGTCAGACTAGCCGGGCCGGTGCGTTACACCACGGCGTTCTATACCGGTAACGCACCGGTCAGCAATCAGTTGCCGTCCGAATCGCCCGTCCTGCACAATGTGACGCTCGGCGCAGGGAAGAGCGTAGCCATCGGCATTTCTCTGCGCACCGCGCAGTGCGCCGCACGGGACGGATGGACCAGCATTCCGTCGTTCTTCGTGATGGAGCGATTCCTCTTCTTCACCCACACGGTCGCGCTGCCCTGGAGCATGGCCGGCGGTGCCCTCATCATGCACACTCCGGGCGGGCATCCGGGTACCGGCGCTATCTGCGCGCCGAGATAGCGCAACCGAAGTCAACGAGATTAACGGTTAGCTGCTGGTGATTGTCAGCGGCAGAATAGGGGATCGCGCTGCTGGCCCGGCTTCGAAGTGCATTGTGGCGCGGATTCCCCACACGCCGGGTGGGACGGCGTACCCGAGTTCGGGAACCAGGCTGTCGGTGGCGACGAGCAGCGGTATCCGGGTCGTCTCACCGGGCGGCACGACGTGCCGCACCAGCACGGCTGCGATGAACCCGGAGTATCCGCCGACGATAACGCCGCTGTCCGGGTCGACCACGCTGGCGATCAGAGTCCGGCCGCTGATGATCGCCAGGTCCTCGGTGGCCTGGTTGGTCACCAGCAGTCCGTGAATCAGGGAATGGCCGGACCGGACCGACAACGGCCCATCCAGTGCGACGCGGGCCCGGGCGGGGTCGAGGTCGGGCACGATGCCAGCGGCACTCCGGCCGCCCGGACCCGGGCGATCCAGGACGCGGTCCGGGTAGGTGAGCGCGCCGACGGTCAGGGCGACATCGGAACCGAACCGGCGATTCAGGTCCTCCGCGACATCCACGGCCCAGGCGGCCAGGCTGATCTGGAACGGCGGGCGCTGACTGTCCGAACCCGGGTGCGGGAACTGGGTCAGGGGATGCGAGTCGTCGTCGCGCAGGCGCGAGAGGACAGCCCGTACCTCGCTCCAGGTAGCCACGCCCCGATGCTAACCGTCAGGTCTGGCCGCCACCCGGCACGCCGAGCTGACCAGGGCGGCTCCGTGCGCTCCGTTGCTGGCCGGCAGGCTAGCGAATGGGGCAGATGACGTTACGAAGTGCCCGGTGGCTGGCTCGCACAGTGACCGGGTGAATGGCGGTGCAGCGCATCGCGCCGTGTCCGCTGCGTACGTGCGGGCTGTACCCGGTGAGGGTGTAGGCGCCGGGCGGCAGGCTGATCGTGTACCGGCCGGCGGGACCGACCGTCACGGTGAAGCGCTGCCCGGCCGCGTTCGTGGCGACTACGCGCCCGGGCAGGGACCGGTCTCGCCCCGGGGCGGGGCCGCCGACCGCGAGCAAGTGCCCGGTCACCTGGCCATTCCGGCCTGACCCGGTGCCGCACCCGCTGATGACCGCCGCCAGGACCAGCATGACAATGCCTGGCCAGCGGGCTACTCGCATTTCACAAAGGTACGTCTCATGGCGGTGGGTGGCTATGGCTAATGGCTAGTGGTCACGCCGTTCGGCGCACGGGTCCCTCGGGGCAGTCAGGCCGTGTGGGCAATAGAGCACAGATGAGGGCTGCCCAGCCTCAGTCGACTTATCGCCCGACGACGGGCCCCACGAGGTGGATCCGCCCGATTCCGGGTCGATAGCCGAGGCGGGCGTTCAGGCGCCTGATCGGTGCGTTCCGCTCCTCGTTGCTGGTGTGGAGTTCGGTGTAGCCGTTAGCGATCGCCCAGTTGATCTCCGCCGCCTTCAGGGCACGCGCGATGCCGCGTCCGCGCCAGGCTCTCCTAACGGCGGTCATGGCGTGGCCCGCGGCCGTCGGTGCGGTGAGCGAGAGCTTCGCGAAGCCGACGACTTCCTGGTCAGCTAGCGCGATGAAGGTCGCCTCGGGAGAGTCGGTGGGACGCTTCATCTCGTGCGCCTTCCAGTCCTCGAACGGCTCGGCCACGGCGTCCTCGAAGCCGGGGATGTCACGGCGGGTTTCCAGGTCAACTTCGTACATCCCGCGCGCCAGGTCCGGCCGTTGCGCCCAGGTGACGATCTCGATCCCGGGCGGCGGCTGGACCTGCAGTGGCGGGACGCCGGCGAGGTTGAGCACGAGGCCTACGTGGCGCCGTACCTCGGTGGAGCCACGCCTTTGGGCAAAGGACAGGCTCTGCGGATCGTCACCGGAGACCGACACCTCCAGTTCTCGGGCTCCTCGCTCGGTGGACCACCTGGAGATTGCCTCGTACAGCGCGCTGCCAGCGCAGCGTTGGCGCTGCCCGGCGAGTACGGTGATGAGCGCGACGACACGGTGCGCGCGATTGGCGAAGATAGCCCCGACCCCGGAGCCGAGGACGGCGCCATCCTCGCGGACGAGGTAGTCGATGTAGTCCCGGGCGCTGTCCCTGAATGCGTGCACCGCCTCGATCGTCACGGCGTCGTGGGGCCACACGGTGTTGTAGACCTGCAGCGAGGTCAGCTCGTCCGACTCGTCAGCGCAGGCTGTCACCTCAAGCATCGTGCAACACTACGTCGGCTCCGCAGGCGTCAGCGACTCGATTCCTCGTACTTGCGGACTCGGCGCCGACTCCGCAGGCGAACTGAATCGTCGCGCTGGTGGTAGCTTCCGTGGCGGATACCAGGACCATGCTCGGGTCGTAACCGACTCATCTGAGCCGGTGCTCGGGTATGGGGAGAGGAATGGACGATGCCGTCAATCCCCGACTCGCACCGAGACCTCCTGGACGGGATGGTAGCCACGCTAGCTACCATCGGATCGAATGGATATCCGCAGATGTCCGAGCTGTGGTTCCTGGCCGAGGGAGACACCATCCGGCTGTCGCTCAATACCAGCCGCCAGAAGACCAGGAACCTGATGAAGCGCCCCGCGTGCGGTCTGCTCCTGCTCGACCTGGCCAACCCTGGCCGCTACCTGGAATTGCGGGGGGATGCCCAGATCGAGCCCGACCCCGACTACGTCTTCGCCGACCGGGTGGCGGCCAAGTACGGTGCCGACCTGCGTGCCATGGACCAGCCCGGCGAGTCGAGGGTGGTCGTGACACTGAATCCCACCCGGGTCCGGGCGTGG
>JAJYTW010000288.1 GCA_021792855.1 Actinomycetes bacterium | reverse complement strand
ATGACGCGCGACCCTGCGGTGCCGATGACGCCCGCCCCCTGTGGTGTGAGTGGCACATATTGGTCACTGGAGCGTCGGTTATGGGCCATCCACACCACAGCGAATCGCGCCGGGCGGACGGCACGGGTGCGGCGCGGACGGCACGGGTGCGGCGCGGACGGCACGGGTGCGGCGCGGACGGCACGGGTGCGGCGCGGACGGCACGGACGCGGCGCGGACGGCACGGACGCGGCGCGGACGGCACGGACGCGGCGCGGGCGGCACGGACGCGGCCGGGCGGCACGGACGCGGCCGGGCGGCCCGCACACGGACCGGGTCTCGCCGGGAAATTGGGTGTTTGCGAGCCTTGCGGCGGAACGAGCGGCGGATAGGTTGAGCAGAAAGCGATGATGCCCCCTGACGGAGAGGAGCAGCCCAGCATGGACGGGACGCTGAGCGCCGCCGACACCGAGTTGCTGCGCAAGGATTTCGCCGCGAACCCCGCGTACCGGATGGCCCAGAACGCGGTCACCCGGGTCTCGATCGACGACGTGGCCATCAACCGCGAGATCATCAACTCCACCGACCACAGCCTGTCGGTCCTGCTCGACGACTGGAAGGTCACGAACCAGGAACACAGCGGCCGGTGCTGGCTGTTCGCCGGGCTCAACCTGCTGCGCGTCGGCGCCATGCGCAAGATGAACCTGAAGGACTTCGAGTTCTCCCAGAACTACGCGATGTTCTGGGACAAGATCGAGCGGGCCAACTACTTCCTGGAGGCGATCATCGAGACCGCCGACCGGGACATCGATGACCGGACGGTCGCGCACCTGCTCGAGTCGGTGGCCGACGACGGCGGCCAGTGGAACATGTTCGTGGCGATCGTGGCCAAGCATGGCCTGGTCCCCAAGTCGGTGATGCCCGAGACGCAGAGTTCGTCGAGCACCGACCGGATGAACACCTCGCTGCGCACGATCCTGCGCCAGGGCGCGCGGTCGGTGCGGGCGGCCGCCGCGCGCGGCGTCGATGCGGCCCGGGCCGAGAAGGCCGACCTGCTGCGGGTCGTCCACCGGGTGCTCTGCATTCACCTCGGCACGCCGCCGGAGCGGTTCGACTGGCAGTGGACCGACAAGGACCGCGAGTTCCACCGGGACGGTGTGCTTACCCCGGTCGAGTTCGCGGAGCGGTACGTCGATCTGCCGGTCGGCGATTATGTGTGCCTGGTGCACGACCCGCGCAACCCGACCGGCCGGACCTACACGGTGCAGTACCTGGGCAACGTGCTCGGCGCCCCGCCGGTCACCTACCTGAACGTCGAGATGCGGCTGATCAAGGACCTCACCGCGGCCTCGCTGCAGGCCGGCGAGCCGGTGTGGTTCGGCTGCGACGTCGGCAAGATGATGAGCAGCGAGTACGGCATCTGGGACACCGGACTGTACGACCTGGCCGGGGTCTACGACACCGAGTTCACCCTGGCCAAGGCGGACCGGCTGCTGTACCACGAGACGCAGATGACCCACGCGATGCTGTTCACCGGCGTGGACCTGGCCGATGGCCGGACCAGGCGGTGGCGGGTCGAGAACAGCTGGGGCGCCGACCGGGGCAAGGACGGCTTCTACACCATGAACGACTCGTGGTTCGACGAGTACGTGTTCGAGATCGCCGCCCGGCGCGACGTGCTCCCCGCGGAACTGCGCGCGGCGCTGGAGGCCGAGCCCGTGGTGCTGCCGGCCTGGGACCCGATGGGGGCCCTGGCGCGCTAGGCGGCCGCCTTGCTGGTCCCGGGGCGCGTTCCGGGACCAGCAGGCAGCGGCGCCGGTATCGTCAGCAGCGCGGCGCGGCCGCGACGATGCGCCGACCTCGTCCGACACGGCGGCAACGGGAGGTCCGATGGCAGTCACCAGCGCCGACGTCGACACCGTCCGGCGGTTCTACACCGCGATCGCCGAGCGCGACCTGGCGGCAGCGGAGACGTGCTTCGCACCGGACGCGCTCTGGCACCTGCCGGGCACCAGCCTGATCGCGGGTGATCATCGCGGCTGGACACGGATCAGGGACGATTTCCTCGCCCGGCTAGGACCGCTGTCCGGGCAGACCTTCCGGGCCGTGCTGCTCGACGTGGCGGTCGGCCAGGAATACGTGGTCGCCATCCAGCACGCGACCGGAAGCTACCAGGGCCGCACCCTGGACGTCACCGGCTGCCAGCTGATGCGGCTGGCCGACGGCCTGATCACCGAGGTGCACGGGCACTATTCGGACCAGGCCATGCTGGACGCGTTCTGGGTCGCAGGCTGACGGCCGGCGACCCGGCGCGCTGAACGACCTTCAGGATTAACGGCTGGCGGCCGGACGCTGCGGCGGTCAGCCGGCTGCCGCTGGCCAGAGCCCGGCAAGCTGCGCCGGGCTGATGTTGCCGCCGCTGCACACGATCGCCACGGACCGGCCGGCGAACCGGTCCGGGTCGGTCAGCACCGCGGCCAGCGCGGCCGCCCCGGCCGGCTCGACCAGGTTCCTGGTCTTCTCGATCATCGCCCGGGTGGCATCGAGCAGGGCGTCATCGGACACCAGGACGAAGTCGCTGAGGTACTCACGCATGATCCGCTGCGGCAGGTCGAACGCGGTCCCGGTGGCGAGTCCCTCGGCGAGCGTGCTGTTCGGCGCCGCGACCAGGTCGCCACTGCGCCAGGACAGGTAGGCGGCCGGGGCGGCCTCGGCCTGGACGCCGATGACCTCGATGCCGGGATCTACTGCCCGGGCGGCCAGGCAGGCCCCGGCGGCGCCGCTGCCGCCGCCGACCGGGACCACGATCGCGGCGATGTCCGACTGCTCCGCCAGGATCTCCAGGGAGTAGGTGGCCACGCCGGCGATCAGATGCGGCTCGTTGCCGGAGTGGATGTACCGGAAGCCGTGCTCGGCCGCGAGCGCCTCGCAGTGCTCGCGGGCCGCGTCGAAGTCGGCGCCGTGGAAGACCACCTCGGCGCCGAGCGCGCGGATCGACTCCGCCTTGACCGGGTTGGCACCCTCGGGCACGCACACGGTAGCGCGCACCCCGAACAGGCGGGCCGCGTAGGCGACCGACTGACCGTGGTTGCCGGTGGACGCGGTGATCACGCCGCGCTCCCGGTCCCGCTCGGAAAGCTGCGCGATCAGGTTCACGCCGCCGCGCACCTTGAAGGCGCCGACCGGCTGATGGTTCTCGTGCTTGACCCAGACCCGCGCCCCGGTCAGCGCGTCCAGGGCCGGGTACCGGTACAGCGGCGTGGGGCGCAGGTACGGCGCGATCCGGCGGCCGGCGGCGAGCACGTCGCGCAGGGAGATTCGCGGCGAGTCGGTCATAGGCGATTCGGTCATAGCCCCGTTCCTACCATGGCGCGGCGCGGTCGAGGGCTGACCGTCTGGGCCGCGGCGCGGTCAGGGGCTGACCGTCTGGCCGCCGTCGACCACGATGGTCTGCCCGGTCAGGTACGAGGCGGCGTCGCTGGCCAGGAAAACCGCCGGCCCGGCCATCTCCTCCGCCCGGGCCCAGCGCCGCATCGGCACCGTCGCGACGGTGGCCGGCCCGGCCTGCGGGTCCTCCCACAGGTTGCGGTTCAGTTCGGTCGCGGTCCACCCCGGGCACAGCGCGTTCACCCGCACGCCGCTGCCGGCCCACTCCACGGCCAGCGACTTGGTCAGCGAGATCAGCCCGGCCTTGGCCGCGCCGTACGGGGTGAGCAGCGGCGCGGACGCCACACCGGCCACCGACGCAACGTTGATCACCGAGCCGGAGCCCCGGCCGAGCAGGTGATCGGCGAACGCGTGGCAGACGTAGACGGCCGAGGTCAGGTTCAGCCTGATCAGCTTCTCCCAGCCGGAGATCCGCAGGTCACGGAAGCCGACCATGAAGTTCGAGCCGCCGGCGTTGTTGATCACGATGTCGACGTGGCCAAGCTCGTCGATCGCGGCTCCGACGGCCGCGGTCACGCTCGCCTCGTCGGTCACGTCGGCGGGAATGACGACCGCGCGGCGGCCGGCCGCGGTCACGTCGTCGGCCACGTCGGCGAGGCCCGCCGCGGTGCGGGCCACCACGGCGACGTCGGCCCCGGCGTCCGCCAGGGCGGCGGCCATGGCCCGGCCGATTCCGCGCGAGGCTCCGGTCACGAACGCCGTCTTTCCGGTCAGGTCGAACAGGCTCACGGTTGGTCCTTCCACTCACCGGGCAGCGGCCAGGCCCCTGGATTGACCAGCCGCACGATCTCGTTCAGCACGATACGGACGTAAGTCTCCCCCACCCACAGGTGCTTCGCCTTGTCGACGGCGATCAGCTCGGCCTGCGGGACCCGGGCGAACCGCCGTCTGGCCTCCTCCGGCCGCAGGTAGTCGTCAAGCTCGGGCACCAGGGCGGTCAGCGGCCGGCCGCTGGCCGCCCAGGCGTCCAGGTCGGCGTCGGTGGCCCGGCGCAGCGCCGGGGACAGCAGGATCGCGCCCTCGACCTCCGGACGGTTCCCCCACATCAGGGCTAGCTCGGTGCCGAACGACCAGCCGAGCAGCCACAGCCTGGGCAGGCCGGCCGTGCGGCAGAAGTCGATCGCCGCCGCGACGTCCTGGCCCTCGGGGCCGCCGCCGCCGAACTCGCCGTCGCTGGTCCCCCGCTCCGAGGAGGTCCCGCGGGTGTTGAACCGCAGCACCGCCAGATCCGCGAGCGCGGGCAACCGGTAGGCCGCCTTGCGGAGCACGTGGCTGTCCATCATGCCGCCGCCGGTTGGCAGCGGGTGCAGGCAGACCAGCGTCGCCACCGGGTCCTTCGCGGCCGGCAGCGCAAGCTCGCCGACCAGGTTCAGGCCGTCGGCGGTCCGCAGCACCACGTCCTGCCTGCGGGCCGGGAGCACCGTGCTCGCCCTGATCTCGATCGTCTCGCCCTCGCTCATCGCATCCTCA
>JAJYTW010000287.1 GCA_021792855.1 Actinomycetes bacterium | reverse complement strand
CCCTGCGGCGCGGTCATCGGCGCCGCATAGACCCGCAACTGCTCCTCGTCCACAGTGGCGTTCAGCGCGATCGAGCCCGACCGTGCCCTGGCCAGTTCGGCGGCCGTCAGCATCGACACGGTCGGCGCGTCCTGGCTGGCCCCCCGCACCTGGCCGGCCGGGTCGATGACCTGGACCACGGTCTCCCCCGAACCGGGGTTGCCCGGCCGGATCGCCGGCGGCGGGGTCCGGCGGCCGGACGGCAGGTACTGCCCAGCGCCGGCGAGGGTCGCCCGCAGGTTCGCGTCGGTGGTCCGCAGCAGCTGGGTCCGGAGCTGGCTCAGGAAGATCCAGCTGCCCAGGGCGAACGCCAGCGCGAGCGCGAGGGTGAAGACCGCGGCCACCCGAAACCGGATCGACACCTGGCTACTCCGGCTCGGACTGCCGCAGCCGGTAACCCATGCCGCGGACGGTCTCGATGTCGTGCCTGCCGAACGGGACGTCGATCTTCCTGCGCAGGTAGGTGACGTACTGGTCGACCACGTTGGACGTGCCCGAGTAGGCGAAGTCCCAGGCCGCCTCCAGGATCTGGGACCTGGTCAGCACCGCGCCCGGGTGCCGGAGGAACAGCTCGAGCAGGGTGAACTCCTTCGGCGACAGAGTCAGCTCCACCTCGCCCCGCCAGGCGCGCTTGGTGGCCGGGTCCAGCCGCAGGTCGCCCTCGGTGAGCACGGTCGGCCTGGCCCGGTCGTCCCGGCGGGCCAGCGCCCGCAGCCGGGCGCCGAGCTCAAGCAGGCTGAACGGCTTGACCAGGTAGTCGTCTGCGCCGGCGTCCAGTCCCCTGACCCGGTCGTCCACCGCGTCCCTGGCGGTCAGCATCAGCACCGGCGTCCAGTCGCCGCCGGCCCGGAGCCTGCGGCATAGCTCGAATCCGTCGAACCCGGGCAGCATCACGTCGAGCACGATCGCCGCGTAGCTATTCTCGGTGGCCAGCCACAGGCCCTCCGGGCCGTCCACGCCGACGTCGACCGCGTGCCCCTCCTCTTCCAGGCCACGCTTGATCAGGCCGGCCATCTTGGCCTCGTCCTCCACCACCAGCACGCGCATGTCCGCAGGCTATGCGGCACGGACCGGGCGATGGCCGGAATCTCGGCCGCGCCGAGCAAGATGTGAAGACTCACATCGTTCTCTCACGCTGGTCTTATCCCCGCCAACGCACTCTGGGAAGCGCCGGGATAGCCCGGCAGCGCAACCGCCGGGACCATCCGGCGTCACCAAGTGCCGAAGGGGAACGCGTGATGGAGAACGATCGGACCGGCCCGACCGAGCGCGTCCGGCTGCCGAGGTTCGACCAGCGCCCGGACGAGACGACAGCGCAGGCAGCGGGCGACTGGCACGACGCGGGTTACCGCGGCGACGAGCCGCGGGGGGCCGATTACCGGGAGCACGGCGTGCGGGGCTCACGCCGGGTCTCGAACTGGACCGCGGCCGCGCTGATCGCGGGTGTGGCGGCAACCACCGGCTACCTGGCACATGCCATTCCCACGGGCAGCACCCAGACCGGCACCACCACCAACCAGGCCGGCAAGTCGGCGACGGTCACCCCGGCCGCCCCGGCCACCTCGCAGCCGGTGGCCACCTCGGGTGGCTCTGGCGCGACCGGCGGGGGCGACGACTGATGACTATCACCACGATGCCGCCGACGCCGGGCGCCGCGTGGAGCCGCGTCCCGGTCGGCACCGAGCAGATCGCCGCCGCCGACCGGGACGCGCTGGGCACCACGGCCCGACTGGTCGCCTGGCCGCCGCAGCGCCTGCCCGCGCTGCTGGCCGCCGTGGACCGCGAGCTTGCCGACCTGGACACGCAGGCCAGCCGGTTCCGGCCGGACTCGGAGATCTCGGCGGTGCTTCGCTCCGGCGGCACCCATCAGATCAGCGCCGGTCTCGCCGAGGCCGTGGCGCTGGCGCTCGCCGCCGCCTGGTGGACCGACGGACTGACCGACCCGACCGTGGGCCGCGCGCTGATCTCGCTCGGCTATGACCGGGACTTCGCCGCGATCACCCCGAGCGACCGTGAGCCGCTGCCGGTCCGGGTGCCCGGCTGGAGCCGGGTGCGCCTGAACGGCCGGACGCTGACCGTGCCGGCCGGCATCGTGCTGGACCTCGGCGCGACGGCCAAGGGCCTGGGCGCCGACCGGGCCGCCCGGGCAGCCTACCGGGCCGCGAGCACCGGCGGCGTGCTGGTCAGCCTGGGCGGGGACCTCGCGGTGCTCGGCCAGCCGCCGGCCGGCGGCTGGCCGATCCTGGTCGCCGACGAGCACCGGCAGACCAGGCAGGCAAGGAACCTCGCCGGGGCGCCCCACGGGGCCGCACCGGCCGGGACGGCTGACCCGGCCACCGCACAGCAGATCAGGCTCGCCCACGGCGGGCTGGCCACGTCCTCGGTCACCTGCCGCCAGTGGCTGCGGGCCGGTCAGACCATGCACCACATCATCGATCCGCGCACCGGCCGCCCGGCCGCCGGGCCGTGGCGGACCGTCAGCGTGGCCGCCGCCAGTTGCGCCGAGGCGAACGCGGCGGCCACCGCCGCGATCGTGGCCGGCGAGCAGGCGGCCGACTGGCTCGCCGCCCAGGGCCTGCCGGCCCGGCTGGTCGGTCACGACGGCAGCATCAGGCGTACCCCGGGCTGGCCCGCCGCCGATGGCGGGCTGGTCGATCCGCCGGCCACCAGCGCGCTGGCGCTGGCGGCCGCCGCGGCGGGAGCGGTCCGGTGACCGCGCTCGCGGCCGCCGCGGGCGGCACGCCGGTGCTCTGGCTGGTCTCCCGGGCCAGCGGACTGATCTTGCTGCTGCTGTTCAGCGTGGTGATGGCGCTCGGGATCGCGACCAGGACCGGGGCGCGGTCCCGGCGCTGGCCGAGGTTCGCGGTGGCCGAACTGCACCGGACGCTGTCGCTGTTCGCGGTGGCCCTGCTGGTCCTGCACGTCGCCACGGCGGTGCTGGACCCGTACGTGTCGATCGGCTGGCTGGCCACGATGCTGCCGTTCACCGCGCACTACGAGACGGCCGCGCTCGGCCTCGGCACGCTCGCCGTGGATATCGGCGGCGCGGTGCTGATCACCAGCCTGCTCCGGGCCAGGCTCGGCCTGCGTACCTGGCGGGCCGTGCATTACCTGGCCTACCTGGCCTGGCCGGCCGCGTTCGTGCACGCGATCCGGGCGGCCGCCTACGACCAGCACCTGTGGTGGGTGGTGCTGACCGAGTGGGCGTCCCTGGGCATCGTCGCCACCGCGGTGATCGTCCGCCTGCTGGCACGGGCCCAGACGGACGCCGCCGGCCCGGCCAGCAGGCGGGAGCGCGCGGCCGGCCCCGAGCCGGTGGCCCATGCCCCGCATTCAGCCCGGCGATGAGGAGTCCGGGGAGATGAGAGAGGACAGCACCACGATGAGCTACCCGGCCCGCTACGCCGGCTTCCACCGGGCCAGCCCGGGCGACCGTGACCGCGGGCAGGGCCGCCCGGCGGCCCTGCCCGCGGATGTGCTGCCCAGGCTGCTGCCGCCCGGTCAGCCCGCTGGTCCGGTCAGCCTCGGTGACCATCTGGCCAGGTACGGCCCGCTACCCGGACCTGGCGACCGGGCGCAGCGCCAGGCCGTGATCGAGCAGGTGCGGCTGAGCGGACTGGCCGGCCGGGGGGGCGCGGGGTTCCCGACCGCGCGGAAGCTGGCGGCCGTGGCGGCCCGGCGCAACGTCATCGTGATCGGCAACGGCACCGAGGGCGAGCCGGCCAGCGCGAAGGACCAGGTCCTGATGGCCCGCTCACCGCATCTGGTGCTGGATGGCGCGGTCGCGGCCGCGCACCTGGCCGGCGCCCGCGAGGCGGTGATCGTGGCGCACCGATCGGTCAGCGACCTCGTGGCCGAGGCGGCCGCCGAGCGGCGGCGTGCCCGGCTGGACCGAGTCAGGCTGCGGGTGCTGCCCGCGGCCGAGCGGTTCGTGGCCGGCGAGGCTAGCGCGGTGGTGCACTGGATCGAGCGCGGCGTGCCGCTGCCCAAGCCGGCCATGGGCCGGCTCTCCGACCGCGGCCTGGACGGCCGCCCGACGCTGGTGCAGAACGTGGAGACGCTCGCTCACCTGGCGCTGATCGCCAGGTACGGCGCCGACTGGTTCCGCGGCGTCGGGACGCCCGCCGAACCGGGATCGATGCTGGTCACCCTGGTGGGCGCGGTGCGCACCCCGGGCGTGCACGAGGTGCCGATCGGCGCCCGCATCGGCGACGTGCTCGACCTGGGCGGTGGCCCGTCGCGACCGCTCTCCGCGCTGCTGGTCGGCGGCTATTTCGGCAGTTGGGTGGACGCCGCCGCGGCGGCGGACCGGCCGCTATCGGCGGCCGGCCTGGCCCCGCTCGGCGCCGGGGTGGGCGCCGGGATGATCGCCGCGCTGCCCGCCGACGCCTGCGGGCTGGCCGAGGCCGCCCGGATCGCCAGCTACCTGGCGGGCGAGTCGGCTGGCCAGTGCGGTCCGTGCGTGTTCGGCCTCGCCTCGATCGCCGACCAGCTACGGCGGCTGGCCGACGGCCGTGGTCCGAGCCTGGCGCTGCTGCACCGCTGGACCGGCCAGGTCAGGTCGGGCCGGGGCGCCTGCAAGCACCCGGACGGCACAATCGGGATGATCCTCAGCGCGCTCGAGCAGTTCGGCCCGGAAATCGACGAGCACGCCCGGGGCTGGTGCCGCGGCACCGGCCCCGGCGCCGGGTTCCCGGTGCCGGCCTGGAACCGGTCATGACCGGCCCGCGCCTGAAGGTCAACATGATCGACTGCGACGGCCGCGGCGTCTGCGCCGAGGTGCTGCCCGAGCTGATCGAACTGGACGACTGGGGGTTCCCGATGATCGCTCCCGGCACCGTGCCGGAATACCTGCAGG
>JAJYTW010000286.1 GCA_021792855.1 Actinomycetes bacterium | reverse complement strand
CTGGCCGGGCCGATCTTCCGGCCGCCCTGGCCGGCGGTCCATCGGACGCCGCGGCGGGGCCGAGGCCAGCCGCCCGGGGCGGCGCGGACCGGACCACAGCGCGGGCGCCACGTCCAGGTGCAGCGCAAGCCGGTAGGCGGCCGTCTCGTAGTTCACCCGCCAGCCGTGGAAGTGCGGCCAGGCCTCATCGGCCGACCGCTCGGCCTGCCAGCCGGCCGCCGCCAGCCAGCGGACCGCGTCGTCGAACTCCGCCCTGGTCAGCTCGATCGGATCGCCGGGCGCCGGATCCTGCGGCGCGGCCATCCCGAGGCTGCCGGCCAGTTGCCGCATCGCCAGGTAGCCGACCCGCAGCAGCGGCCGGGCCTCCGACGGCGCCGACGCCGGGTTCAGCGCCAGGTGCAGCGCGGCGCCGTCCAGCACCGCGAGCAGCGACAGCAGCCAGGAGGCGGACGGCACCGTGGACCGGAAGTACATCAGCGCCCGGTAATTCACGTGGCTCTCGGCGATGTCCGCGGCCCACTCGGTCCACCGCGCGTACAGCCCGGGCAGCGTGGTCACGTTGTCGATCAGCACCTGCCTGGCGAGCAGTTCCGGTCCCCACGGCGGCGCCCCGGCCAGCGCCTCCAGCATCGTGACCTGGGTCTCGCGCCGGTTGTACGCCGTGTACAGCAGCGGCAGGTAGGAGATCAGCAGCGCCAGCACGGCGAGCCCCGACGCCGCGGCGATGAAGACGATCGCGGTAGCACCGGGGGCTGGCGGGTACGCGAATCCCAGCGTGAACAGCGACGACCCGGCCTCGCGCAGCGCCAGCCCGAACCCGCCGACCAGTGGCCAGAGCAGCAGCGTGAAACCGGCGAACAGGCACGCCAGCCAGGTGATCAGCAGGCTGAGTAGCAGGGCCGGGGCCGACACCGACAAGATCCGCTCCCGCCGGGCCAGGTCCTGCACCCGGGCGGTGAGCAGCGCGAAGAACCCGTAGACCGCGTTCGAGACGACCTTGTTCAGCCGGGCGTGCGTGGCGCGCGGAATCATGAACGTCGCGATCACGCTGGCCGCGGTCAGCGCCAGCACCACCACGCCGACGCCGAAGCCGGCCCAGGCGATCATGTGACCTCTGGCCCGCGCCCGCCGCTCCGGCGGCTAGCCAGCCGAACCGCCGTCCGGCGTGCCCTCGTCCGCGGCGCCGCCGTCTTCAGGACCCGAACCCGAGTCGCCGCCGGCCGCGGCGCCGACCTCGGCGGGCCCGTCCTGAACGGCCGCCGGGACCGCCTGGGTCAGCAGGGCCTCCAGCCGGGCCCCGGTCAGCCGCCGGAACGTCCGGTGCGGCCTGGTCCGCTCCAGCACCGCCACCTCAAGCTGGCTGGCCGCGATCTCCACCCGGTCGCCGTTGGTCTGCACGGCCAGGCCGGTGATCGCGGTAGACAGCGCCTGGCTCAGCGGAGCGCCATCGGCGTAGTGCTCCTTCAGCACCGTGGCGATCTGGTCGGCCTGGCCGCCCATCGCCACGTAACCGTGCTCGTCGTTGACCGAGCCGTCGAAGGTGATCCGGTAGATCTGGTCCTCGGCGGCGGTCTGCGCCACCTCGGCGACCACGATCTCCACCTCGAACGGCTTCGGGCTGTCGGTGAAGATCGTGCCCAGCGTCTGCGCGTACCAGTTGGCCAGGCCGCGCGCGGTCACGTCCTGCCGGTCGTACTGATAGCCGGTCAGGTCGGCGTACCGCACGCCCGCCTTGCGGAGGATCTCGTACTCGTTGTACCGGCCGACCGCGGCGAACGCGATCCGGTCGTAGATCTCGCTGATCTTGTGCAGCGCCCGGGACGGGTTTGGCGCCACGAACAGGATTCCCTCGTCGTACTGGATCACGACTCCGCTGCGGCCACGGGCGATACCCTTGCGCGCGTAGTCCGCCTTGTCCTTCATCGCCTGTTCGGGCGAGACGTAGAACGGCATCGACACCGCTGGTCTTTTTCCTAACGTGAGTAGTCGGCTGCAAGGTCCGGTCGCGCGGCCGGGGGTGCTCCGCGCGGGCCGGCTAGTCGCCCGGGCCGATGGCCGCGCGCAGCGGTGAGGTCGGGCCGTCCGGCGCGGACATCCGGCCGGAGATCACGGCCTGGGCGTAGGCCCCGGCCTCGTCGTCGGTCAGCCGCTGGTACCCGTCGGCGGTGACCGTGGCGACCACCGGATAGATCCGCCTGGTCACGTCCGGGCCGCCGGTCGCCGAGTCGTCGTCGGCCGCGTCGTATAGCGCCTGCATGCAGGCGAGGACCGCGTCGGCGGTGCTCATCCGCGGTGCGTACAGCTTCTTCAGCGACCCGCGGGCGAACACCGACCCGGAGCCGATCGAGTGGAACCGGTGCTCCTCGTACCGGCCGCCGGTGACGTCGTAGCTGAAGATCCGGCCGACCCCGGCGTCGAGGTCGTAGCCGGCGAACAGCGGCACGACCACCAGGCCCTGCATCGCGCCGCCCAGGTTGGCCCGGATGATGCCGCCAAGCCGGTTCGCCTTGCCCTCCAGGGACAGCTCACGGCCCTCGAGCTTCTCGTAATGCTCAAGCTCGACCTGGAACAGCCGGACGAACTCGATCCCGATGCCGGCCACGCCGGAGATGCCGATGCAGGAGAACTCGTCGCTGCGGAACACCTTCTCGATATCCCGCTGCGCGATCATGTTCCCGGCGGTGGCCCGCCGGTCGCCGGCCATCACCACGCCCCCGTCGAAGGCCGCGGCCACGATCGTGGTCGCGTGCGGGAGGTCGGCGGCCAGGCTGGCCGAGACGGCGTGCGTACCGGTTCCGGGCAGCAATTCCGGTGCGGACCCGGTCAGCAATTCGGTGAATGAGGAGGTGCCCGCGCTCAGGTAGGCCGCGGTCATCAGCCTGGCATTGGACAACGAGTCCACGTAGATCCCTTCCTGCTCCGCACGCGTACGCCTTAAGACACTACTGCCACCGCGCCATGCGGCGGCGCGGGGCACGGGCTTGTTACTCGCCGCCCTTTTGCACGTACGAGCGTACGAACTCCTCGGCGTTCTCCTCGAGCACCTCGTCGATCTCGTCCAGGATCGCGTCCACGTCGTCGGTCAGCTTCTCCTGCCGCTCCCTGGCCGCGTCGCCGCTGACCTCCTCGACATCCTCGGTCTCGTCGGTCTTCCTGCCGGTCTGCCGCTGCCCGCCGGTGTCCCTGGTCGCCATCGAACCTCCTCAGCTTCCGCGCCCTGTGCCTGACCCTAAAGCTATCCTCGCCGCCGACCGCCGGCCCTAATCCAACCGCTGGTCACCGGGCTAGCGGCCGGTCAGCGCGGTGACCAGATCGGCCGCGGTCTCGCACCGGTCGAGCAGGTCCCCCACGTGCGCCCGGGTTCCGCGCAGCGGCTCCAGGGTGGGCACCCGCTGCAGCGACTCGCGGCCCGGCAGGTCGAAGATGACCGAATCCCAGGAGGCGGCGGCGACCGCGTCCGGGTACCGGCGCAGGCACTGGCCGCGGAAATAGGCCCTGGTGTCCTCCGGTGGCTCGGTGACCGCCCGGGCGACGTCGGCCTCGGCAAGCAGCCGATCCATCCGCCCGGTGGCCACCAGCCGGTTGTACAGGCCGCGGCCGGACCGGACGTCGGCGTACTGCAGGTCGACAAGCTGGAGCCGCGGATGGTTCCAGTCCAGCCCGTCTCTGGTCCGGTAGCCCTCGATCAGCTGCAGCTTGGTCACCCAGTCCAGCCGGCCGGCCAGCGTCATCGGATCGTCCGCCAGCGCCGTCAGCACCGTCTCCCAGCGGTCGAGCACGTCCGCGGTCATCGGGTCGACGTCCGCGCCGAACCGGTCCTGGGTGTACTTCCTGGCCAGTTCCAGGTACTCCATCTGCACCTGGGCCGCGGTCAGCTTGCGGCCGTCCCGCATCGGGATCAGATGCCGCACCGACGGGTCGTGCGACACCGCGCGCAGTTGCGCCACCGGGCCGTCGATGGACAGGTCGGTGGTGATGAACCGGTCCTCGATCATGGCCAGCACCAGCGCCGTCGTGCCGAGCTTCAGATAGGTCGACAGCTCGCTCATGTTCGCGTCGCCGATGATGACGTGCAGCCTGCGGTACTTCTCCGGGTCGGCGTGCGGCTCGTCGCGGGTGTTGATGATCGGCCGCTTCAGGGTGGTCTCCAGGCCGACCTCCACCTCGAAGAAGTCGGCCCGCTGGCTGATCTGGTAGCCGTCCTCGCGGCCGTCCGCGCCGCGCCCGACCCGGCCGGCTCCGCAGACCACCTGCCGGGTGACGAAGAACGGGGTCAGGTGCCTGACGATCTCGGCGAATGGCGTCGACCGGTTCATCAGGTAGTTCTCATGGCACCCGTAGGAGGCGCCCTTGTTGTCGGTGTTGTTCTTGTACAGCTGAATCGGGTTCGCCCCGGGAATGGCGGTGACCTGCTCGGCGGCCTCCTCCATCACCCGCTCGCCGGCCTTGTCCCAGATCGTGGCCGACAGCGGATCGGTGCACTCCGGCGCCGAGTACTCCGGGTGGGCGTGATCGACGTACAGCCGGGCCCCGTTGGTCAGGATCACGTTGGCCAGGCCGAGGTCCTCGTCGGTGAGCTGGCTAGCGTCCGCGCTCTCCCTGGACAGGTCGAACCCGCGCGCGTCCCTGAGCGGGTTCTCCTCCTCGAAGTCCCACCGGGTACGCCGCGACCGCGCCGACGTCGCGGCGTGATAGGCGTTCACGACCTGCGACGACGTCACCATCGCGTTCGCGCCCGGCTGGCCGGGCACGGAAATCCCGTACTCGGTCTCGATGCCCATGACCCGGCGAACGCTCATACGTTCCAGCCTAATGCCGACCAGCGGGCCGGTCCGCGCCCCGCGCGGGCCGAGGTCATCACAGGTACTGGCCGGTGTTGGCGACCGTGTCGATCGAGCGGCCGGCCTCGCTGCCGCTCTTGCCGGAGACCAG
>JAJYTW010000038.1 GCA_021792855.1 Actinomycetes bacterium | reverse complement strand
TAGCTCCGATTCCACCACTGTGGCCGCCTTGGCACGCAGGGCCACGACCGTGGGCGCGACCGAGGCGGCCCGGTCGGCCTTCAGGTAGGCGGCGAGTTCGGCGGCGACGATGGCCTTGACCGCGGCGATCTCGCGATCGGTGACGTAGCCCCCCGATCCAGACGGAGCGGCACCGCCCGGGCCGGCGTCCGGGTGGCCGGCCCCGGCCCCGGACGCGCTGATGGTTTCCAGGTCCACCAGGCGGATGCCTGGCAGTGCGGCAGCCGTCGGCTCGACGTCGCGAGGCAGCGCCAGGTCAAGCAGGACAAGCGGCCCGGCGCCCGCGGCCCGGCGCCGCACGGCCCGGTCGACGACCTGCTCGGTCAGCACGTGCCCGACCGCCCCGGTGCAGGTGACGACCAGATCCGCGGCCGCGAGCACCGCCGGGAGGTCGCTCAGGTCGGTCGCTGCGGCCTGGTACTTCGCCGCCAGCCGTTCCGCGTGCGCCCGGGTCCGGTTCGCGATCACGATCCGGCCGGCTCCCTGCCGGGTGGCCGTGGCGACGGTGAGCGCGCTCATCGAACCGGCGCCGATCACCGCGACGGCCAGGCCATCGAGGTCGTCCCCGGACGGCGGGCGGCCCAGCAACCGGACCGCCTGGCCGATGCCGACCGCGACCAGGTTGCGGCCGGCCGCGTCGATGCCGGTCTCGGCGTGCGCGCGGCGGGCCGCCCGCAGCGCGACCCGGCTCAGGTCGGACAGTTCCCGGCCCAGGGTCTGGTGCTGCCGCGCGATCCGGACGGCCTGGCGGACCTGACCGAGGATCTGGCTCTCCCCGACCACCATCGAATCCAGGCCGCACGCCACCGCCAGCAGGTGCTGCACCGCGCGGTCCTCGTAGTGCACGTAGGCGGACGCCGTCAGTTCGCCGAGCGACAGCCCGGAGTGCCTGGCGAGCAGGTCGCAGATCGACGCGACGCCGCCGTGGAACCGATCCACCTCGGCGTAGACCTCGATCCGGTTGCAGGTGCTGAGCACCAGCGCGCCGGCGATGTTGTCAGACAGCCGGACATCCTGGAGCAGCTTCTCCAGCGGTTCACCGGTGATGACCGCCTTCTCCAGGGTCGCCACCGGCGCGCTCGCGTGGCTGATCCCCACGACCAGAATGCTCACGTTCCCACCGCCTCCGCGGCCACCGTGTCGCCAGCCACCGTGCTGCCAGCGACCGTTCCGCCAGCCACCGTGTCGCCAGCGACCGTTCCGCCAGCCACCGTGCCGCGAGGACCCGTACGGCCGCTCCGGGGGCGCCCGGCGGCCACGATGGCCCGCTCCTCGCCTCTTCGGGCGTCCAGCGAGGTCAGTTCGCTGCCCGCGCGACCAGCAGCCGATTTGCGTTGCGCGTGGAAGGCAAGGATCTGAAGTTCGATGGATAGGTCGACCTTACGGACATCGACGCCGTCCGGCACGCTCAGCACGATGGGCGCGAAGTTCAGGATGCTGGTGACGCCGGCGCCGACCAGTCGGTCGCAGATGTCCTGGGCCGCGGCGGCGGGGACGGTGATCGCCCCGATCATGATCTTGTGCTCGTCGACCACGCGCTCGATCTCGGTGACGCCACGCACCAGGTGACCGGCCACCGTGGTCCCGATCACGGCGCAGTCGGAATCCAGCAGTGCCACCACGCGGAAGCCGCGGGACAGGAACCCGCCGTAGTTCGCCAGCGCGCGACCGAGGTTTCCGGCGCCGACGATCACGACCGGCCAGTCCTGGGTCAGTCCTAGTTCGCGCGAGACCTGATAGATCAGGTAGTCCACGTCGTAGCCGACGCCGCGGGTGCCGTAGGAGCCAAGGTGCGACAGGTCCTTGCGGAGCTTGGCCGAGTTCACTCCCGCGGCGGCCGCCAGTTCCTCGCTGGACACCGAGGCGATGCAGCGGTCCGCGAGCGCGTACAGCGCGCGCAGGTACAGCGGCAGACGGGCAATCGTCGCCTCCGGTATGCCTGGCGCGGCACTGCCTGACCTGGTTCTGCGGGACATACGCCGGCAACTCCTGGGGGGACTCGGCGTGGCGGGCCCGGCTCGCGCACGGCGACCCTGACATGCTTCGACATACACGCTACGCCCTTGTGAACGTTTGCACAAAGTCGGAGATTGCCGATTGGGGCCGCCGCCGCCGGGCTGGCTGCGCTGCTCACCCGGCCCGGTAGCGCCAGAAGACGGCAGGTCAGCCGCTGAGGGCGTGCCGCAGGCGATCGGCGTCGACCCGCCAGAAATCGTGCTGAACGCCGTCGACGAACACCACCGGGATCATGTCGCCGTAGTCCCGCAGATCCTGCTCGCTGACCGTGATGTCACGCTCGGTCCACGGCACCCCAAACTCGGCGGCGACCTTCTCGACCACGGCCCTGGCGTCCTCGCACAGGTGGCAGCCCGGGCGGGAGAGCAGCAGCACGGAGTGCGCCGCGACGCCGGCATCCGCGCCGGGCACATCGGGACTCGCCCCGGGCGCGCCAGGGTCCGGCGCGAGCACCCCGCCAGCCCGCCCCGCCAGCGAGCCACGGTCGTGGCCGGCCGACCGGTCCTGCGACTCCGGGCCGGGCTGCCGGGCATGCCGCCGCCGGGTTCCGCGCCGCGACCGGGTCACCCCGGTGAGGTCGATGCCGGATTCGGTCAGTATCTCGGAGATGGTCGGGAACGGCGACACCTTCGCCCGCTGGAGGCCAAGCTCGATCACGTTCATGGCGGACACCAGAAGCTGGCGCTGCTTGTCGTAGTGCAGCACGTAAGGCTGGCGCAGATGGTCCTCGAAGGCCGGCCGGTCCAGGTATACCTCGTACAGGATCCGCTGCAGCGGCGCGGTCGGGACCTGATGAGCGATGTAGACAAGCGTGTCAGGCTCGTTGGCCTGAACCGCGCTGACAAGCCGCTCGGTCAGCCGGTCAAACTCCTCGGCCTGCTCCTCGACCAGGGAGTAGATCACGATCTGACCGAACAGTCTGGCATGCGGGTCGGGCGCACCCGGCCGGTGCCGGCCGGCGTCCGCCTCGTCGTCCCAGTCCTCGCCGCCGCGGCCGTCCGGTCCGACGTCAGGCGCGGGGTCAGCACCGGCGGCCGTGGCGTAACCGGGCTCTGCCCCGTACCCGGGTCCGGCCACGAAACCAGGCTCGGTGGCGTACCCGTCCGGACCCAGGCGCCGGCCAGCCGCCACGGCCCGGCCAGTTGCGGCCACTGCCCCGTCCTCCGCCACTAGCGCCGCGAGCCCCGGATAGCGAAGGTCCGCGTCCATGTCGTAAGCCAGAGCGGGCGCCTGTTCCGCCGAGCCGTATCCCGGTTCGCCGGGGTAGCCCGCCTCTCCGGGCCAGGCGGCGGGCGTGCCGTACCCGGCCTGCCCGACCCATTGCGAAATGTCCGGGACGGCCCCGGCCCGCTCGGCAGCGTGCTGCCTGCCGGTCGCGTCATGCTCTGGCCCGGCGATGCCAGCCGGAATGCTCTCCCGCAGTCGCTCGGCCGCGACGCCAGCGGCCGCGCCCAGCGCTGCGGCCGCCACCCCGCTCAGCGTGAACAGGCCGCGCGCCGACAGCGGCGTGGCCAGGCCGGCGTTGCTGCTGGCCAGCAGCGCGAGGCCGGGCAGAGCCAGCGCGAGCGCCGCGACCGCACCGCCCACGGCCGGCCAGGCCGCCGATCGGTCGTCCCGGCCGCGACCGATCCGGTACCCGGCGACCAACAGGGCGGCGACCGCGGTGATGCCAGCCAACGGCGCGAGCACGAACTCGATCAGCAGCCTAGGCACCGGCTCGTAGAAGAGCGCCGGATTCGGCCAGGTGGTACTGAACGTGACGTTCGGGTTGAGCGGGTCAGAGCCCAGGACCACGATCGCCACGATGCCGATCGCCGCCACCGCCAGCCGCATCGCGAACCTGGCCGGAACGCTCTTGCCGAGAACCTCCACCAGCACCAGGCTGAGCCCGAGCAGAGCGAACACCTGAGCGCCGAGTTCCATCGCGCGGAAGGCAACCAGGCTGTACCCGGACAGGTAGCCAAGCACCTGCGCGCCGAGGCCGACGGTCAGTGCGAACAGCGTGCCGGCCCACAGCCCCACGAACAGGCGCGGCGCACGCACACAGCGGGCGGTCAGGACGCCGGTGCCCGCCGCAGCGATAACGGCACCCAGCGCGACCGCGATGAAAGTAGCTGACATCCCTGCCTATGGTGCCCCAACTTCACACGCGATGCGAAGCTGACTCCACGCTCAGTAGCGGCCCTCCCCACGCGAGGCACGCTCAGGAGCACCCAGCGTACCGATTACGCTCAACCATTGTGAGGCTCCTACCAGGACGTTCGGACTCCGCGGCGATCGCCGGGGCGGCCGCGGCGGCGGCCGCCGCGGTGCGCCAGCAGCCGGTCGAGCCGGATCCGCGGGCGGGCGCGTTCTTCGACGTCGACAACACGATCATGCGGGGCGCGTCGATCTACTACTTCGCCCGCGGGCTGGCCGCGCGGAAGATGTTCGGGCCCCGCGATCTGGCGATGATGGTGCTCGGTCAGCTGGTGTTCCGGATCCGGGGCGCGGAGAACTCCGACCACATCGACGCGGCCAGGGAAGCGGCCCTGGCGTTCGTGGCCGGGCATGAGGTAGCCGAGATCTCGGCGCTGGGCGAGGAAATCTACGACGAGCTGATGGCCGACCGGATCTGGGAAGGCGCTCGCGAGCTGACCCAGGCCCATCTGCACGCCGGCCAGCGGGTCTGGCTGGTGACCGCCACCCCGGTCGAACTCGCCGACGTCGTGGCGAGCCGGCTCGGGCTGACCGGGGCGCTCGGCACGGTCGCCGAGAGCAGCGACGGCGTCTACACCGGGCGGCTCATCGGCGGACTGCTGCACGGCGAGGCCAAGGCCGCCGCGGTGCTGGCCCTCGCCGAGCGCGAGAACCTGGATCTGGCGGCCTGCAGCGCGTACAGCGACTCGGCCAATGATCTGCCGATGCTGAATCTGGTCGGCCACCCCAACGCGGTCAACCCGGACGGTGCCCTCCGGGCCGTGGCCCGCGAGCGCGGCTGGCCGATCTACGACTTCCGGAAGGGCCGCCGAGCGACGATCATCGCGCTGCCGGTCGCCGCCGGGGCAGGCGTGGTGGCCGGCGGGGTCGCCGCCGGACTGGCCGTGCGCAGGCACCGCGCGGCCGGCTGAGCGCGCTGGCCCGGGCTGCCCGCGCAGGTCGCTCAGCGGCCGAACGCCGGGCCACGCTCGGCCAGCAACTCGTCGATCTTGCTCGCGATGGTGTCCTTGACCTTCCCGGCCAGTTCCGCGATCACGTCGTGGTCCTCCCACTGGTCGGGAGCGAAGCCGTCGGTGCGCACCGGGTCGCAGAACTCGATCACCCACTTCGACGGCAGCGGGATCGCGCCGAGCGGCCCGAACCAGGGGAACAGCGGGGTGATCGGGAAGTACGGCAGGCCGAGGCGGCTGGCAAGCTGCTGCCAGTCCGCGATCATCGGGTAGATCTCCTCCGCGCCGACGATCGCGCACGGGACGATGGTCGTCGCGGTGCGCAGCGCCGTGCGGGCGAAGCCGCCGCGGCCGAACCGCTGCAACTGGTACCGCTTGCTGAACGGCTTGCCGATGCCCTTGAACCCCTCGGGAAACACGCCGACGATCTCGCCGGCCCCGAGCAGTCGCTCCGCCTCCGGCGGGCTGGCCGGGACGTGGCCGCTCTTCCTGGCGAGCGTCCGCAGCACCGGGACCGAGTAGACCAGGTCGGCGCCGAGCAGCCGCAGGTTCCGGTGGGCCGGGTGCTGGTCGAGCAGCCCTACCTGGAGCATCAGCGCGTCGAGCGGGAGCACCCCGGAATGGTTGGCGACGACGAGGGCGGCCCCATCCGGCGGGATGTTCTCGATGCCCCGCAGTCGGACCCGGAACCACTCCCGGTACAGCGCCCGGGCCAGTGGCATCAGCACGGCCTGGTTGAACTCGGGGTCGAAGCCCGATTCAGGATCGACCGTGAAATCGCCGGTAATCCGGCGCAGCGCGAAATCCGCCACACCGGCGAGCCGCCTGGTCCAATCCCGGGCGAAAGGCACTGCCGGGCCGTTCATGTCACGCTCAGATCGTTCATCGTCCGATCTCCGCGTACCGCGCCGGACAGCGCTCGGCCAGGCGGGCCGCCTGGGCCCGCTGGCCGGTCGCTACTTCTTGTTCCTGCGCTGAACGCGAGTCTTGCGCAGCAGCTTGCGGTGCTTCTTCTTCGCCATCCGCTTGCGCCGCTTCTTGATTACAGAACCCACGGAACCACCCTTGGTCGATACCCACGCGCTGCGGCGTGCCTAACATCGCGGCCGCGACCGCGGCACGGCGCACGCCAAGCCCACAGCGTACCCCGGTACGCCGAGTGGCTCGCCGCAGGCCTCGATATCCCGGCAGCGGGCGGCTAGCCGGGGACCGGGCGACCGGCGGACCTGGTCATTCCGCTTCGACGAAGGCGTCTTTCAGATACTGGTTGACCGCCCGTTCCGGAACGCGGAACGAACGGCCCACCCGGATCGCCTCCAGGTCCCCGGAGTGCACGAGTCGGTAGACGGTCATCTTCGACACACGCATGATCGCCGCCACCTCAGCCACCGTCAGGAAACGGACGGCACTGAGCGGAGTTGCCTCTGCTGCCATCGATAGCCCTCTCCGGCGTCGTTCTGCTGCGCCAGGCGATATCCGGCGCACCAGTCACGCCCGTATCCAGCGTAATTGGTACACGCGAAAGGGCAACCCCGAGTGCGGCGCGAATTGTAACGGCATACACCACGGCCGGTGCTGCGTTTAGCGGCAGATGTCGCCAGATGGCTGGACACCGCATGATGCGGGCGGTTAGCTGGCGCCGCCGAGTTCCCTGCTCCGGTCCCTAGCCGCCTCGATCGCGGCGAGGAAGGCAGCCCGGACGCCGTGCCGCTCAAGCTCGCGGATCGCGCTGATCGTGGTCCCGCCTGGCGAGGTCACCGCCTCGCGGAGCAGCACGGGATGCTCGCCGGACTCGCGCAGCATCGTCGCGGCGCCGAAGACCGCCTGCTTGACCATCTCCAGGGCGGTGTTGCGCGGCATGCCGAGCAGGATCCCGGCGTCGACCATCGCCTCGACCAGGAAGTACACGTAGGCCGGGCCACTGCCGGACAGCGCCGTCGCCGCGTCCTGCTGCGACTCGGGAATCCGCAGCACCCGGCCCACCGGCCGGAGCAGATCCTCGGTCCGGCGCAGATGCTCCTCGCCCGCGTGCCTGCCCGCCGAGATCACGCTCATCGCCTCGTCGACCAGCACGGGGGTGTTGGACATCACCCGCACCACGGCCGCCTCAGCGGCCAGCCTGGACTCGATAAAGGCCGTGGTGATGCCTGCCGCGACCGAGATGATCAGCGTGCCCGGCGCGACCCGGGGCGAGATCTCGGCCAGCAGCGCCGGCATGTCCTGCGGCTTGACGGTGATGACCAGCGTGGCGGCCCGGCCGGCCGCGTCGGCCGCGTCGGTCACCCCGATGCCGTAGCGGTCCCGCAGTTCCGCCTCCCGGCTCGGCCGGCGCACGGCGGCGATGACACCGGACGGGGCCTCGCCGGCCCGGAGCATCCCAGATAGCAGGGCCTCGCCCATCTTGCCGGCCCCGAGAATCGCGATCACCGTCTGAGCCTAATGCGACCGGCCGGGCACGGAGCGCGGCGGGCTACCGGCGCGCGATCAGCGCGCGCAGGAAGAACAGCAGGTTGGCCGGGCGCTCGGCGAGGCGGCGCACGAGGTAGCCGTACCAGTCGTCGCCGTACGGCAGGTACACGCGCACCTGGGCGCCGTCCGCGGCGAGACGGCGCTGCTCCCCGGGCCGGATCCCGTACAGCATCTGGTACTCGAAACTGTCCGCGGCACGACCGGCCGCTGCCGCCTTGGAACCGGTGATCTCGATCAGCCGGGAATCATGCGTCGCCAGCATCGGATAGCCCGGGCCGTCCATCAGGATGCGCAGACAGCGCGCGTAACTGCGGTCAACCTCGGACTTCGCCGGGAAGGCCACCCCGTCGGGCGCCCGGTAGGCGCCCTTGCACAACCGGACGCGCGAACCGGACGCCGCGAGGGTCTCGCAGTCCTCTGGCGTGCGGCGCAGGTAGGACTGGAGCACGCAGCCGACGTCCGGAAAGTCCTTCCTGATCTCGCCCACCAGGCGCAGCGTCTCATCGACCCTGGTGTGGTCCTCCATGTCGATGGTCACGGTGGTGCCGGCGTTGCGCGCCGCGGTGCAGATCCTGGCGATGTTCTCGCGCGCCGTCTTGTGGCCGTGCTCGGGCAGTCCGAGGCCGACGGCCGTCGGCTTGACCGACACCTCTGCCCGGCCGCCGGCGGTCAGGCCGGCCATGCGCAGCGCCTCGATCAGCGCGACGTACTCGGCGGCGACGGCCGCCGCCTGCTCGGGGTCGACGGTGTCCTCGCCGAGATAGTCGATCGTGACCAGCAGTCCGTCCGCGACCAGGCGCTGAGCCACGGCGATGGCGTCGGCCGCGGTCTCCCCGGCGACGAACCGCTCCACCACGCCGCGGGTCAGCGGCATCGCGGTGAGGTAGCGGCGAACCTGCTGACTGCCCGATGCGGCCAGCAGAACACGACGCAGCACGTGAACCACCTCCTGGGGAGCGGGGGCGAGCCGACGGGGTGCCCGCCGGGGTAGGTTACTCCAGCCGGGCGGGCACCCCGCCGGGGCTGCCACTGGTCAGCCGGCCACCGGGCGGCGCCGGAGAGTCACCCGCACGTTCGCCCCGGCGTCGGGCGGGACGATCACCTCCTGGGCGGCGCTGATCCCGGCGACCAGGAGGGTGTCCTGCACCGGGACCGTGCGCTTGACCAGGGCCAGCGCGATCGGCCCGAGTTCGTAGTGCCGCGCCGACGAGCCGAGGAACCCGATGCCGGCCTGGTCGAGCATGACCTGCTCGCCATGCTCGGGCAGTCGGTCCTCGCTGCCGTCGAGGTGCAGCATGACCAGGCGGCGCGGCGGATGGCCGAGGTTGTGCACCCTGGCGACGGTCTCCTGGCCCCGGTAGCAGCCCTTGTTCAGGTGCACCGCGGACTCGATCCAGCCCATCTCGTGCGGGATCGCGCGATGGTCGGTGTCGGTGCCGAACCTGGCCCGGTGGCCCGCGATGCGCAGCGCCTCGTGCGCCCAGATCCCGGCTGGCCGGACGCCCCCGGCGCGGAGCGCCGCGGCGGCGCTCGCGAGCACCGGCCGCGGCACGATCAGGTCGGCGCCGAACTCGAACGCCAGCGTGGCGGACCGGTCCGCGACCGCGCCGGGATCGGCCGCCGGGCCGATCAGGGTCAGCACGGCGTAGTCCGCGCTCACGTCGGCCGGCTCAACCTTGAGCATGAACCGCATCGACTCGAGGAAACCGAGCAGTGCCTGGGCCTCACCAGCCTCCACGTGCAGCCAGGTGGTGGTGCCGTCGTCGACCAGGCTCAGGTGATGCTCGACGTGACCGTGCGGGCTGAGGATCAGCGTCTGCGCGGCCCGCCCGGGCTCCAGCGCGTCCAGCTTGTTGGTGCTGAGGCTGTTCAGCCAGGTCAGCCGGTCCGGTCCGGTGATGGTCAGGACGTCCCGGTTGGACCGGTCGACGAGGCCGGCCGTTTCGGCCAGCGCGCGCTGCTCGGCGAACGGGTCGCCGTAGTGTGCCGCGATCCCGGCGTCAGGGAAGTCGGCCTCGACCGCTCCGGCGAGTTCAAGCAAAGGGCTTTCCACAGCTTCCAGGCTATGCCTTCCCGGCCGGTCCGCGACCGGCCGCAGGTCTCCGATCCGCCCGGCGTCAGCGGGACCAGCGGTCGGCGGCAGCCGATTCGGGGACCGCGGGACCGGCGTGAGCGGGACCGGCGGCCACTCCGCGGCATCGCGCGCAAGTGCCGAATACGGTCAGGTGCCCGACATCGGTCTCGAACCCGTAGTCCCGGTCGAGCGCCGTCACCAGCGAACTCACGGCGGTCGGGGCCAGTTCGATGATCGACCCGCAGTGCCGGCAGACCAGGTGGATGTGCTGGGCCTCGGTCGCCAGATGGTAGCGATGCGCCCCGTGCCCCAGGTGGGTGTGCGTCACCAGGCCGACCTGCTCGAGCAGTTCCAGGGTCCGGTAGACGGTGGAGACGTTCAGGCCGACGGCCTTGCGCCTGACCTCCGCGTAGATCTCCTCGGGCGTCGCGTGCTCCAGCCTGGTCACGGCCTCGAGCACAAGCTGCCGCTGCGGGGTCACCCGATGCCCGCTGGCGCGCAGCGCGTCGTCCCAGGTCTGCGACATAGGCCAAGTGTAGACAGCGCGCGATAACCCACTTGCCGCCCCGCGCGGCGGTGTCGTAACGTGCTTGCTAACGCGGGAAAGGAGGTGGTCCAACAGCATGCATAGATGTCGGACTCGCGAGGTGGCTGTCAGCTAGCCGCCGTCCCGTGAGCGCACCGGGCAGCGCCCGAGCGCGCCGCTCCCCCGCAGGCCAACTGTCCGCGAGGGCGTGGCACGTGAGGCGAATGGCCGGGTGTGCGCTTAACCGGTCTGCGGGCCGCGATCTCGAACCTGAGATCGGGCTCGCGTGCCGCCAAGGCGGCGGCCGGCTAATTCACGGCAGACACCGAACCCCCGGGTGATCGGCCTCGTCCAGCCGGTCCCCGTGATCGAGGTCCATGCGGGCGTCACCGTCCACACGACCAAGATCACGGGAGCAGCCCGGGGGCTTTTCTGTTCAGCCCGGGGGGCTTTTCTGTTCAGCCCGCTACCAATTCTCTCAGCCCGCCCCGAGGCCGGCCGGAACGCCAGCAAACGTCAGGCGGAACCGGCGCGCTTCAACTGCGCGGACAGATGCGGCTGCAATGGCTGGCCGACCGCGGCCATGTCGTAGGCGTAGGCAAGATCGGCCCCGATCATTCCGTACAGCCGTTTGCCCGCCGTTACCTCCTTGGCGGTCGCGGTGCGCACCACCGCGTCCGTCACAAGCTCGATCTTCGTGCCGGAGACCTGGCCAACGTAGACCTCGGTGAATCCGGTCGGGTGAGCCAGCAGCACCTCGACGGAATTGTCGGGTCCGGGCCGCCAGAACCCGGTCTCCATCGCGAGCGGGCGGCCGATTGTTCCGTCCGCCTCGATCAGCCAGCTTCGGCTGGAGTAGATCAGGAATGGCTTGCCGTTATGGCTGAAGGAGATCTCCTGCCCGAAGTTCGCGCTCTCCATGGTGGGGTAGCCGACCACCCCGGCGCCCTCCCACCGGCCGAGCAGGAAGCTCAGCGGGGCGATAGCCGGATGCGGCTCGCGACTGGTCTCGGGGCGTTCAGGGTCCATCCGAGCAGCCTATCCGCTGCGGCGACACGGCCCGCACCAGCGGACCGGGCTCGCCTCATCGCCCAACCAGACCAGGCTCACCGGCCGGCCCGGCGCCGCCCGGATCGCCACAGCCGCACCAGCAGGATCCCGCAGAAGCCGGCGATCGCCGCGCAGACCACGGTCAGCGTGATAGCGCTGAGATCGGCCGCCATGTCGGCAGTGTACGGCCAGGCCGACGGCGCTCCGGGCCAACCGGCGGCCGCCATCCTGATCGTGGCTGATTCTCCGCACTATGCGCCGAAAGTCCGCCGCGCTCTGAAATTCGTCCGCGCTGTGGCCTGACTCGAGGCGCCGGGCCCAGTCAGCCGGGCCCAGTCAGCCGGATCAGGCGGACATCGCGGCGAGCCGCTCGGCCCGCAACCGCCTGGTCCACGACTCCTCGTCCTCGGCCAGCGCGGCCAGCGGCCCGGTCGCCCAGGTCAGCAGCAGGTCGGCCAGGGAGGGGTTCCGGACCAGCGCCGGACCGTGCAGGTAGGTCCCGAGCACCCGGCCGGCGTAGGCGCCTTCCGTGCCGTCCCCGTTGCCGACGCCGTGCACGACCCGGGCGAGCGGCCGGGCCGACGGCCCGAGCCTGGTCACGCCCTGATGGTTCTCGAAACCGGTGAGCCGGTCGACGCCGAGGCCGGGGTCGACGTCGGCGACGACCTCGCCGACCCCGCGGCGGTCGCCGCGGCCGCTGCTGATGTCGAGGATCTCCAGGCCGTCCACCGGTTCGCCCTCCGCGCCGCCGAAGACCGAGCCAAGCACCTGGTATCCGGCGCACACCGCGAACACCACCGCTCCCCTGGCCGCCGCGGCGGCCAGGCCGCCGTCCGCGCGAAGCCGCCGCGCGGCAAGCACCTGAGGCAGATCCTCCCCGCCGCCAAGCAGGTAGATGTCGCCCTGGGCGGGCACGGCCTGATCGGAGTTCACCTGCACCGACTCGACCGCGATCCCCCGCAGCCTGGCCCGGCGCTCGAGCATGATCAGGTTCCCGCGGTCGCCGTAGGTGCTGAGCAGATCCGGGTAGATCCAGACCAGCCGCAGCGCACTCGGCCGATCAGGCGCGGCGCTGCCCGATCCCGCCGGGGAACCGCCGGGTCCGGTCTGCGTCATCGGCTCCTCTTCCCTCTCCTGGCTCAGGCCTGACGGCCCAGCGCCACCCTGATCTGCTGGAACGCGGTGTAGTTGGCGATCACGTCGACCGGGCCGGCCGGAACCAGGTCCACCGCCGCGTCCACGTTATCGACAAGCTCGAAGGGCACGTCGTCGGCACGCAGCCGCACAGCCAGGTCGATCCGTCGTTCCCCGGCCACCAGCACCCGCCGGCCGCGCAGCACCCGGTAATCGACGTCCCAGAGCCAGGAGGTGTCCTTGCCGTCCGGGATCTGCGCGTTGACCGCGAGCAGCACCGGCGGGCGCGCCGGGTCGAGCACGTCGAACGCCTCCAGCCAGCCAGCCGGGTTCTTGGCCAGCAGCAACCGGAGCGACCGGCCGCGCCGCTGCACGGTCGTGTACCGGCCGGCCACCGACGTCACCTCGCGCAATCGTGGCAGCGCCTGATCGACGTCCGCCCCGAACAGGCCGGCGACGGCCAGGGCCATCACCGCGTTCGAGCGGTTGGCCCGGCCGGGCAGGGTCAGGCCAAGCTCGCGCACCCCGCCAAGCGCGCCGATCACCGAGCCGCCGTCGAGCACCCACTGGGCCGTCGGCCGGGCCAGGCCGCACTCGCCGCATCGCCAGCCAAGCTCGTCCCGGCGCAGGTGCGACCCGCACTCCGGGCAGCACCAGGAGTCCTCGTGCCAGCGCTGGCCGGCCCCCACCCAGGTCGCGTTCCCGGCCGCCATCGCCGCCCAGGCCACCAGCGGGTCGTCGGCGTTGGCGACCACGTGCACGTCCTGGTGCTCGGCCAGCGCTTCCCGCCACATCCGGGCGACCATCCAGATCTCGGCCGCCCGGTCCATCTGGTCGCGGCTCAGATTCAGCAGCACGACGACCCGTGGCCGGGTTGCCTCGATCATGGCCGGCAGATAGCGCTCATCGACCTCGAGCACCGCGTATGGCGCGTCCGGCGCGCCGCTGAGCGCGGAGACCAGGCCGCTAGCCATGTTGGCGCCGAACGCGTTCGAGGCCACCTCCAGGCCGAGCGACCCGACCGCCGCCGTCACCAGCCTGGTGGTCGTGGTCTTGCCGTTCGTCCCGGTCACCAGCACGACCTGACGGCCGGCGGCTAGCTGGGCAAGCAGGTCAGGAGCCAGCCGCAGGCCGATGACCCCGCCGATTACCGAGCCGTCCCCGCGCCCGGTGAGGCGCGAGACCCGGGTCGCCGCGTCGCCAAGGGTGGTCGCCAGCCGGGCCCTCAGCGGAAGCTTGCTCATGGCCGCCGATGCTATCCGGCCACCGGCTCCGGATTGGCGACAGCCGCCGAAGTCAGGTCATCAGCCAGTCCGACGATGAACCGGCGCGGCCAGGACAGCACCGGTTCCAGCCAGCCGACGATGCCCATCTCGCCGGCCGCCTGCATCAGCTGACCCCGGTAGCTGGCGCCGACCGCCAGCAGGCCGAGGTCGGCCGCGAGCCCGCGCTGGTCGTCCTCGCCGAGCAGGGCGATCCAGGCCACCAGCCGGTTGCGGTCAAGCTCCATCGAGTACGGGTGCCTGCGCAGCAGGCTGATGCGCTGGCCGAGGAGGATGTCCGACCGGTCGAGCAGCCCGGGTAGCTCGAAGTCCAGCGGCAGCGCGAGCTCGAAGGGATCAGGCGTCGGCCCGGTCAGCGGCAGCGCCCGCTCGATCTCGTGCAGCCATTGCAGCTGGGGAATCACCCACGCGGTCCCGATCTGGGTCCCCGCGCCCTTGCCGCCGCCCAGCAGCCGGAGCGCGGTGTCGGCTAGCTGGCCGGCCAGCCCGGGCAGGTCCAGGTACTCGCGCAGCGCCGCGGACCGGCCCGCCACGCAGCGGTCGATCACGGTGGCGAGGGCGCACTCGCGCAGCCGTGCGTCCGGGCCGGCCACCCACCACTGGCGCAATGCCGCCGGCACGACCGGGAGCGGCGAGTTAGTCAGGAACGCCAGGGTGAGCGCCTCCGCCCAGACCCGCAGCCAGGCCGACTCGGGCGCCCCTGCCTCGAGATCAGCCGTGCGCAGTTCGATCAGCGTGCAGGCCGGCCCGGCCTGGCAGACCGGCCCGCAGGCCGGGGACCGGCGGCCGGCCACCGGCGGGCAGCCCGCAGCCCCGGCGGCCGGCCGGCCGCCGCCAGCTGAGTCCGGCCGAGCCGCCGGGGCGCCGAGCGGTACCCGGATCCGCAGCGGGCGGTCCATCCCGTCGGCGAAGACCGCTGCCACGCCCGGCGGGAACGACACCACCTGCCTGGATTGCTCGGCATCCAGGTTCATCGTCGCGCCCACAAGCTGCCGGTCGTCCAGGGCCGGGAGCCGGTGCACGATCTTCAGCGCGGTGTTCTTCACCACGTCGGGGACCAGCTTGGCGGGAATCTGCTCGGCGATCACCAGGCCCTCGCCGTAGGCGCGGATCTCGGCCAGCATCGCGGCGAATAGCTCGACGGCGTGGCCGGCCGGACCCTCCCGGCCGCCGCGGAGCAGCCGGTGCGCCTCCTCGATCACCGTCACGTGGCTCAGGCCCGCGACCCGGCCGGCCCGCGCCCGCAGCCGCAGATGCTCGGTGATCCTGATGATCAGCGTGCCGATCAGGAACGCCTTGTCCTCGTCGTTCGCCACGTCCTCGATCGCCAGCACGACCGGGCCGGCCAGCAGGCCGGCGATGTCCGCCGGATGACCGCCCTCGAAGAACCGGCCGGCCGATCCGGTCCGCAGCGAGCGGAGCCGCACGTCCACGAAGCCGCGGACATCGGCGGACAGCTCGCGGCCATAGCCCACATCGTCGATGACCTCGATCGCGGCGGCCTGGAGGTCCGCCAGAGAGGGAATGGAGGGGGCCGTGGCGGCGCCCGGCCGCCCCGCGCCGGTCACCGGATCCCAGCCCCGCGCCTCGTACGCGCGCTGCAGCGCCTGCGAGACGATCTGCGGAAACGGCTCCCTGGCGTCGAAGGCGGCCAGGAACAGCGCCCGGACCATGTCGATGTGCGCCTGCACCGGGTAGCCGGGCTCGGGTTCCAGCGGGTTGATGGCGATCGGGATCGCCGCGGGGTCGGATGGGTTGACGACCGTCAGCGAGCCGCCGGCCGCGGCGATCCGGCCCGCCAGGCTGGCGTACTCCGATTTCACCGGCTCGACGACCAGCCAGGGAATGCCGGCCCCGGTCAGCTGCTCGAGCAGGTGCCGGACCGTCTGCGACTTTCCGGCCCCGGTAGCCCCGGTGACCAGAGCGTGCCGGTTCAGCGTGGCTAGCGGGACGCCCAGGGAGCCGACCGCGCGATCCTGGCCGTCCAGGATCGCCCCGATGCTGATCTGGTCGTCGCCGCTGGACTCGGCGGTCACGTCGAAGTAGCCGACGTCGAGCACCCGCACCCCGGGCACCTCGCGCCTGGGCAGGCCCGCCAGCGCGGCAAGCACCCCGGCGGTTGCCGGGAACGGCACCAGCGAGCCGTCCGCCGGATCCGCGCTGGCGGCGGCCAGCGCGTCGGCCAGGTCCATCGCGCGGCCGGGGCCGCGCAGCCGGTACGGGTGCGCGGCCAGGTCCGCCGATCCGACCAGCATCGGCGCGAGCAGCCGAAGCTGCGCCGGGTCTGGCGCGCCGACCAGCACCCGGACGTTCCACAGGCCGGCCTCGCGGAAGGCGTCAAGCTCGGCCAGGCGACCGGCGATCAGCTCGGCGTCGTACCTCGCCCGCTCGGCGTCGAACCTGCGCACAGCGTCAAGCTGGGTTCTAAGCTCGGCCATCTCAGCGTCGATCAGGTCACTCGGCTCGGCCACCACCAGCCAGCCGAACGGCCTCGCGGCCAGCGCGGCCAGGGCCGACTCGAACAGGGTCGGCGCGCTGCCGGCCGGCCCCTGCCCGGCCCCGAGCCACCCGCCGGGCTGGCCGCCGGGCAGGGCTGAAGCGGGCGGCGCCCAGGGCTGGCCCCGCCAGGCCGCGTCATCTCCGGCCGGCGCCACCCGCCGGCCGGGGCAGGGCGCCCAGACCAGGCGGTCCAGGTCGGACAGCACGCTGTCGGCGTAGGGCACGCCCCGGGCGCCCCAGGGGAACAGCAGCTCACGGGGTCCGGACTGGCCGGGGCCGGTCTGCCCACCGGGTGCCCGGCCGGACGCGGGCGTGTCGGCTGGCAGCAGCGAGTGCGCCACTGGCAGGTCACCCGCGGCCGAGTCAGCGGCAAGCGGGCCGGGTGCGAGCGGGCCGGGTGCGAGCGGGCCGGGTGCGGGCGGCCCGATCGGCAGCGGGCCGGCCTGGACGCTCGCCCGGCCGGACTCGGCCGGCGGCCACGACGGGACCGGCGGGAGCGGGCCGGCGTTAGTGATCAGCTCGAGCGGCGCGCCACCGCCCCGGCAGAACCAGCCCACCACGAACGGACGACGGCCATTCGCCGCCTCAAGCAGGGCCGGAAGCACCGCCGCGTAGTCCCGCTGCGCCGTGCCGCCAAGGCCGGCGTCCGGCACGGCCACGACCCGGTACCACGGAGCGGCCGCACCACCCCCGATGCCTGCGCCGGTGCTCATAATTTGTGCATATCAGGCGGGCACCGGACCGTGCCACCGGTTGCCGCAGACTGGGCCGGACACCTAAAGATCGACCTCGCCGCGAATCTGGGTGGCCGTCGCGCCGGCGACCCAGACGGTCCGGTCCGCGTCCCGGCTGAGCCGGACCCGGCCGCGCCGGCCGAGCACGGTGCCCTGGCTGACCAGGTAGGGGCCGGTAACCCGACCGGACCCGAACAGCCACTGGGCCAGCGAGGCGTTCAGGCTGCCGGTCACCGGGTCCTCCACGGCCAGGTCATCCTGCATGAAGAAGGCCCGCACCTCGAACGCGCACTCCGACCCCGGCGGGTAGGGCCCGGCCACCCCCAGGTAGCTCCGGACCGCGGGCGGTCGCAGGTTCAGCACCTGATCCGCATCCCTGAGCAGCACCGCGATCCAGCCGGGTCCGTTATCGGCCCACTGGGCGTCGGCGATCTGATCCCGGCCGATGCCAAGCTGGTCGGCGATGTCGGTCACCGTGGCCTCGGGCACCGGCCCGGACCGCACCAGCGGCGGCGCCGCGAACGCGAGAACGCCGTCGGCCTGCCGGACCGTCACCAGGCCGGCGCCGCACTCCTGCACGATTGTCCCCGGCCTGGCGGGCTCGCCGCCGCCGGCCAGCCACGCGTGGCAGGTGCCGAGCGTCGGGTGCCCGGCGAACGGCAGTTCGGTCGTGGGGGTGAAGATGCGCACCCGGTAGTCGGCGCCCGGCGTGCTCGGGGGCAGCACGAACGTGGTTTCCGACAGGTTGGTCCAGCGGGCGAACCGCTGCATGGCGGCGGTGTCCAGGCCGCGAGCGTCGAGCACGACAGCGACCGGATTGCCGCCAAGCGGCTCGGATCCGAAGACGTCAACCTGCTGGAAGGGCCGGTGCACGGTCCGAGTCTGCCATGCGGGCCGGTCAGGTCGGGACCGGGTCGATCGGGACCGGGTCGATCGGGACCGCGCCGGGCAGCCCCCCGATCGCCGGGTTCAGGTCGGCCAGGATGATCGTGCGGCCAGCGGGCGCCGGGTAGCTGATGATCGCCGCGCTCGGCGGCAGCCGCTGGAGTTCGCCGGCCTCGACCAGGAACTCCCTGGAGCGCTGGACCGTGCGCCCCAGGGCCGCGTTCTCGCCCATGGCCCGGGAGGTGCTGCGCCCCCAGGACGTTCCGCTGGTCATGCCCTCGGTGAGCGAGTGCGAGACCGACCCGGCCACCGAGTAGCTGCGGTCCCGGCTCAGCGAGCCGCCGAGATCCCCGAACGGGCCGAACCGGTCCGGCCGGCTCCGGCCGTGCCCGCGACTGCGCCCGGCGGTCCGGCTAAGCGAGGAGGACCCGGCTGACGAGACGCTGCTCCCGAGGCTGCCGGTGTAACTGTCACCGCCGCTGTCGGTGACAGAGATCCCGACCGTGTCGGTGAACTGACAGACCACGAGGCGGTGCTCGGTGCCGATCAGTTCGCTGGCGGCCCGCGCCTCGGTCCCGTTGCCGAGCCGCATGAACGCGACGGCCGCGTTTCCCCGGCCGAGCCGCTCGCGAACCGCCGCGGGCACCGACCGGTAGCCGAGGACCAGGCCGGATCCGCTGGACTCGCAGGCCTGCGCCAGTCGGGTGACCAGGTCGTCGGCGAGCCGCTCGGCGCCGAGCAGTGCCAGCGCGTGCGCCCATCGCGGGCCGCGGGGCACCTGCCTGAGCAACTGGGTGATCGCCGCCACCAGGTAGGTGGCGAGCATCCGGTTGCCGATCGGCCCGGCGGACCGGTCCAGGCTGGCGATCCGCAGCGGACTCGGCCGGAGCGGCGCCAGGTCGCTGCCGAGCCCATCCAGCCTGCGCAGCCTGGACTCCAGCGACCAGGCGCGCTCGATCACGATCCGCTCGGTCGCGCCGCGGCCGAACAGCACCGCGAGCCGGTCGAGTTCGGCGCCGGTGAGCAGGCCCTCCCGCAGATCGGCGCGCGGGTCACCGATGCCGGCCAGCACCCGGAGCGCGGCCGTCACCGTGCCGGTGGCTGGCTCGGGCCCGAGCACGCCGAGGATCCGCTCGAGCAGCGCCTGCTCGGCCGCGGGGTCGGCGGCCGGGGTGTCGGCGGCTGGGGTACCCGGCGCTCCTGCCTGGTCCACCGCCTGGCTGGCGCCGGCGGCCAGCGCGAGTACCTCGGCCCGGGCCGACGGCGCCAGGCCGGTGCCGAGATCGAGCCTGGGCAGGTCGCCGGGCAGCACCAGCACCAGCGGGCGCAGGCCGATCCGGCCGGCGACGGTCACCAGATCGGCCGTCACCGCCTGCTCGGTCAGGTCAAGCACGGTCACCTCGCCGCCCGCGGCCAGCCTGGGGGCGGCGATGGTCGTGACCATCGCCGCCCAGCCGGCCGCCGTGCCGCCGGCCACGTCGATCCGGTCCAGGTCCGCGGGCAGCGATACCGGCTGCCAGGCGGGCCGCCGCTCGTACGCCGCCGCTCGCTGCCGCCACGACCGCAGGTCCGCCGCATCGCGCCGGCGGCGTGCCTCGGCCCGCCGGTCGTGCTCGGCCCGCAGGCCGGCCATCCGCTGCTCCTCGGCGGCGATCAGCCGCGACGTGTGCCGCCGTCCGAGCCAGATCCAGGCCGCGCAGCGGGCCGCCCAGCCACCGCAGGCAAGCAGACCGCAGCCGGCCAGGGCCGGGCTGATCAACCCGGCCAAGCCGGCCGCACCGGCCACGGCCGCGGTCGCTGCGGCCAGGCCGATCCCGATCCTGGCCGGCCTGGATAGCCGATGGCCGATCCGGCGCTGGGCCGCGACCCATCCCGGATCGACCCCGCCGGGCGCCGGGTCGGTCGGTGCGTCGTGCCGGTCCGGCGGCGGCCCGGGGTCGGGCTGACCTGGCGCATACCGCCATCCGAGCAGGATCCGCGGCGGCCCGCTCGTCCGGCCGGGCCCGGCGGCCGCGGTCACCGCACGGCCCAGACGTCGGTCCGCAGCCAGGGCCGGGGCGCGCGCACCTGCACGGCCAGGGCGGAGCGCGGGCGCGCGGCGAGCAGTTCCGGCGACCAGCCGACGCCGTCCGCCCGCCCGGCTGCCCCCGCGCCGGGCACCGGTCCGCCGGGCGGCCTGGGACCCGGCAGATCCGCGCCGGAGCCCGGGCCGCCGGCCTCCGCCAGGCCGGTCGTCCCGGCCGTGTGGTCCGGCAGACCGGGACCCGGAGCACCGGGACTCACGATGCCCGGACCCAGGCCGGCCGGCGCGGCGCCGCGCACCACCAGCACGCCGGCCAGGTCAGCGAGGCCGGCCGCGAACCGCCCGTCGGCCGTGCCGAGCACCAGCGCCGCGCCGGACCGGCGGCAGGCGCCCGCCAGTTCCGCCAGCGCGGCCGCGGGCACGACCTCGCAGCCGCTGATCCAGACCAGGCAGTCGGCCAGGTCCGCCGCCTGGTCCAGGTCGCCTAGCTCGGCGGTCAGGTCGGCGGTCACCAGACGGGCGACCGCGGCCGAGGCCGCCTGGTCCCCCGCGCGGTCTAGCCGGAACACCAGCACCTCCCGCCCGGCCAGCACCGGGCCGAGCGTGATCGGCTGGTCCGGCCCGCCGGAACGCACCGAGAGCCGACCGGGCGGCGCGGGCCTGGCCGGTCGCAGCCAGCACCCGACGGCGGTCCCGCGCAGCGGGGCCATGGCCATGGCCAGAGAGTCGAGAGCGGCCGGGTCGGCGGCCGCCGCGGCGGCCAGGGCCGCCATCGCGCCATCCGCCGGGACACCGCCCGCCGGGTCCGCCGCGCCGCGGCCCGCACCGCAGAGCGCGGCTGGCCCGCCCGGGCCGAGCAGCGGGCCGAGATCCTCGAGCAGCCCGGCCCGCGGACGCCTGGTCTGGGCCAGGTGCCGGACGGCGGCGGACAGATACTGGGCACACAGGTGCCGCTGACCGGCGGCCAGGCGTGGCCAGTCGACCAGCGCCCGCGCCAGCCAGGCCGCCCGCTCCGGATCCGCCCCCGCGAACGGGTCGTAGCAGCCGGGCCCGTCGGCGGAGAAGACCCGCAGCGGAGCGTTAACACCTCCGGCCGCGGCCGCCACGGCCGTCACCGGATCTCCGGGACCGGCCAGGTACACGACCACGACCGCCTTGCGGTGCGCGATCGCGGCGAGCGCCAGGTCGGCGCCGACCGCCGCGGCCGCCGCCGGGTCCTGGCCTGTGCACAGCACTCCGCCCGCCGCCTCGGGCCAGCCGATGGCGACCCGGCGCCCGGTCCGCCCGGCGACCCCGACGCAGCCGCCGTCCCTGGTGGCGACCTGGCCCCGGCGCAGTTCCGCCGCGAGATACCGGGTCCTGATCGCCACCACCGCCCCGCGGCGCGGTGGCGGGCCGGTCCCGGCACCGGTGAGCCGCGCGGCCAGCCGGTAGCCGAGCACCTCCGCCGCGGCGGCTAACAGCGCCACCGGAACCTGGCCGGTGACCGGCCCCGGCCAGGCGCGCAGGGCCAGGGTGAAGCGGGCGGCCCGGCCGACCAGATCACCCGGGCCGGTAATCGCGGCGAGTACCGGGCGGGCGAGCACCAGGTATCCGCCCAGCGCGCGGGGCACGCCGAGGTCCAGCGCCCAGCCCAGGCCGGCCGCTGCGGGAACGGCCAGCCAGTGCGGTCGCCATCGGCACAGCCGCCCGGTCAGGGCGAGCAGCGGCACCAGTAACGCGGTGACGGGGGCAAACAGGGCCTGGGCCGCCAGCAGGCCGGTGCCGACGGCGGCCGCTAACTCACGCCGGGACGGGGCGGTCCAGAGCGCCCGGTCCGGGATCCTCGGAGCGTGCCCGGCCGGGCCGGGCGGTTCGGGCATCATGCTGCGGCAATATAGCCGCCGGAGGGCCGGCCGGTCAGCCGCATCGCCCGGCTCGGGCGAGCCGGTCAGCCGCATCGCCGGGACCAGCCCCGCCATCGGCCGCCGACCGCACCACGATCCGGAACAGGTCGGGCCGCATCGCCGTCACCATCAGCGCGACCGGAGATCCGGGAACCGACGCGTCGAACCTGACCGTCACCGTGATGGCGGGCTGGCCAGCCGTCAGGCGCAGGCCGCGGGCGACCGATGAGGGCGGGGGCTGCATCTCCAGGTGCAGCGCGGCCGGCCTGCCGAGCGGGGTGACCGGCGAGCGCCCGAGACCGTCACCGACCGGGTAGTCCAGCCCCATCAGGCCGGCCACCTGGGCGTCGGCCTCATCCGGGGACTCGCTGACCAGCGTCGCCGCGGCCCTGGTCAGGTAGGTGGTGGAGATCGCCGCCGGCTCGGAGTTGACCGACCAGTGGCAGCGGATGGCGCAGACCGATTCGGCCGGCCCGACCCCCAGTGCCCACCCGATGTCCTCGGGCACCCGGCGCCAGGACACCTTGCGGTTGCGGCAGGTGATCTCGCCGCCCATCGGGTCCACGCAGGCGCCGAGTTCCGGCACGCCGTGCACCGGGATCAGGCACTCGGCCGGGCTGGCCCGGTAGATCTGGCCATCAGGCAACTGGCGGATCAGATGCCGTGCGGCCAGGTCGCGCACGGCCTGCTCGACATCGGCGGGGCGGACGTTATAGCGCCTGGCCAGTGCGCTCGGCCGGGGCAGCCGCCAGCCCGGCTCGTGGTGGATCAGCGTCGCGGCGAGCCGGTCGGCCAGAATCACCGCGGCGCTTGACCGCTCATCGCCGGACACCGCCACCAGATGCCTTCCGATTCGGTAATCTCACGCGGCCGCCGGGTGGCCGGGTGCTGGATCTCAGTTCTAGATCGCTCAGGTAACCGGGGCCTGAACGACAGGTGATGCGCATCGCAACGAGGACCTGCGAGCCGCTGACAAATCCATGAACCGCGCCGGCCACCTACACCGCACCGGGCGCGGGCGAGTCGCTCACTCCGCGTGCCGCCTGGAGAACCGGGAGATCAGCCGGCCCGCCACGATCAGCACGAGAACGAACACCAGCAGCAGCAGCGCCGCGTCGTAGGAAAGGATGTTCGCGCTTTTCACTGGCTGGTTGATCGGCGCGAAAGCCCAGACCGGATAGGTGAGGTAACCGACCGGCGTGCCGATCAGGTGCGCCGACGGATTGGCGTCCGACCAGCCGGCCGTATAGAGCAGCGGGGCGGTCTCCCCGGCCGCGATGGCGACCGCCACCAGAATGCCGGTGATGATGCCGGGCACCGCGGACTTCAGGACGATCCTGCGCATCGTCCAGTTCGCGGGCAGGCCGAGCGCCTCGGCACCCTCCCGGTAGGACGTCGGCACCTGGGCCAGCGCCGTCTCGGTCGATTTGGCGATATAGGGGATGGTCATCACCGATACCACCAGCACGGCCGCCAGCAGCGAGAACTTCCAGTGCAACCCGACGACCAGCGCGATCAGGCCGACGTAGCCGAGCACGATGGACGGGATGCCGGAAAGGATCTCGTAGCCGCCACGGAGCAGCGACCGGCGCCGGCCGCGGGCGAACTCCGCCAGGTACATCCCGGTGAGGATGCTGACCGTGCCGGCGATCAGGACCACGCCCGCGGTGATCGCCAGGGTGCCGAGGATCGCGTTCTGCAGGCCGCCGGAAAGCTGGTTCGTCGGCGTGGTGAGCACGGACCAGGAGAAGTTGGGGACCGCGCGGGCTACGACCCCGCCGGCCATCCAGACGGTGGGCACGACGACGAGGGCCAGGCAGAAGAAGCAGACCGCCCAGAAGATCGCGTTCACGGCCTTGCGCCGGACCGGCACCTTCGGCCAGGCGGTTGCCCCGCCGTGCCGCGCGGCCGTTGGCTCGCTAGCCGATGCCATGCTCATGGAGGTCCCTCCCGCTGCTCACAGACCGCGCCCGACGGGCAGCGCGGTGCCGGACACCCGCCGTACCAGCAGGCGCGCGACGACGTTGGTGGTGAGCGTGATCAGCATCAGCACCAGGCACAACTCGGCGAGCGACCGGAGCGCGAACCCGGTGCCGTCCAGGAAAGCCGTGTCCATGGTCTGCACTACCGTGGCCGCGATCGTGGTCATCGTCTGGTAAATGTTCGACGGCACCGTGCTCAGCACGGCGCCGCAGGTCATCGCCACGGCCATGGTCTCGCCGAGGGCGCGGCCCAGACCGAGCACGACGGCGCCGACGATGCCGCCACCGACCCAGGGCAGGGTGACCCGCCGGGTGGTCTCCCATTCGGACATCCCGAGCGCGACCGCGCCCTCGCGGGGCAGGATCGGGACCTGACCGAGCAGATCCCGGGTGGTGGCCGCGACGATCGGGATGATCATGATGGCCAGGATCAGGCCGGAGACCAGCATGCCCTGGCCGTTGCCGGTGCTGCCGCGGAAGTAGCTCAGCACCGGGACATCTGGCATGTTGCGCGCGATCAGCGGCGCGATGTCGTGCGCGATGAACGGGCCGAACGTGACCGCGCCCCACAGGCCGACCACTACGCTCGGCAGGCCGGCCAGCAGTTCGAGGAAACCGCCCACCAGGGAGGCCAGTCGCTTCGGCAGGCGCTCAACGATCACCAGGGCGGTGCCGATCGCGACCGGCACCGCGATCACCAGCGCGATGGCCGAGGTGCCGAGGGTGCCGATGATCGCGGGCAACGCACCGTAGGCGGCACCGGGCGGGTGCAGTACGCCGCCGGTCCTGACCGAGTTGCCGTACAGGTTGCCCTCGGCCCAGGTGGTTCCGGTGAAGAAGCCCCAGCCGTTGTACCTGATCGCGGGCCAGGCCCGGACGGTCAGGATGACGAGGATGAAGCCGAGTGCCAGCACCGGGATGAGGGCGCCGCCGGCGCCGAACCACCGGATCACGGTGCCGTCCTTCAGGCTGGCCCGCAAGCGGGCGCCCGCCCGGCGGGGCAGCGGGCCGTAACCCGCTTCCCCGCCGGGCCTCAGCACGGGTGCTGACTGCGCCATGAATCAGGCGCCGATCTTGGCGATCTGGGCGTCGGACAGCGCGACCACGCTGGCCGGCAGCGGCTGGAAGTTCACCGCGTCCAGGTAGCTGCTGGTCTGGCCGGAGTGCACGGCCCAGTGCAGGAACGCCCGCACGTCCTCGGCCACGGTGGCGTTGGTCTGCTTGGTGTTCACGATGGCGTACTCGTAGTTGATGATCGGGTAGCCGTTCGACGCCGGGCCGTTGATCATCGAGATGGTCTCGTTCTTCGGCGTCTTGGCGATGAATCCGGCCGCCCCTGCCGCGATGGTCGTGGCGTTCGGCTGGACGAAGTTACCGGCGCCGTTCTTGACGAAGGCCTCGCCGAGGCCGGCCGGCTGGGTCTTGGACAGGTAGCTGATGCCGATGTAGGCGATGCAGCCCTTGGTCGCCGCGCAGCCCTGCACCATGCCGCCGTTGCCCTGCTCGCCGAGCGCGCCGGGCACCGACGGGAAGCTGACCGTGGTGCCGACGTTCGAGGACGACCACGCGGACGGGTCCTGCGCGTTCAGGTAGGACGTGAACAGGAACGTGTCACCGGAACTGTCGGCCCGGTGCAGCGGGACGACCTTGAGGTTGGGCAGCGAGACACCGGGATTCAGCGCCTTGATCGCCGCGTCGTTCCAGTTGGTGATCTTGCCGGTGTACATCCCGGCCAGGATCTGGCCATCGAGCTTGAGGCTCTTCACGCCAGGCACGTTGTAGTTGATCATCTGGGCCGAGATCGCCAGCGCGATGTTCACCAGCGTCGGCGACTGCTGCTTTACCGACGGGGACAGGTAGGCATCCGACGCGCCGATGTCAACCGTGCCGGTCGAGGCGTCCGCGATGCCGGTGCCCGAACCGGTGCCGCCGGTGGTGATGGTCACCTGCGGATACTGCTTCTGGTAGTCCGACGCCCAGGTGCTGATCAGCGGGAACAGCAGGGTGCTGCCGGTCTCGGTGACGGCCGCGTTGGCCTTGGCCGGTGCCGAAGGCAGTGCCGCACCCTGCATGGCCTGCGCCTTCGCCGTCGTCGTGCCCGACGGGTTGGACGAACCAGAGGAACCGGAACTGCAGGCAGCGGCCAGCACGGCCAGCGGGATAATGGCGGCCGCGGCGGAAGCCGCGCGGAATTTTCTGGCCACCGGGGAATACTCCTTCGCTTGTGCATGCTGACGCATGCGCTACTCGGCTCGCACGCGGTTGCGTGCGATGAGGCCCGCGCGCGATCGCGCGGTTCTTGCCCCCGTGCGGGAGGTGTACCGACCTCCCGCGCGGGTGGTCCGATCAGCCGAAGCGCCCGCTCACATAGCGCGCGGTCTCCTCTTCGGCCGGGTCCTCGAACATCTGGCCGGTCTCTCCGTGCTCCACTAGGCGTCCGTTGTTCAGGAAGATCGTCCGGTCCGCTACCCGCCTCGCCTGAGCCAGGTTGTGGGTGACGATCACCACCGTCAGCGCCGGGACGAGGGTGCGGATCAGTGCCTCGATCGACTCGGTGGCGATCGGGTCAAGCGACGAGGTCGGCTCGTCAAGCAGCAGCACCTCCGGGCCCACCGCCAGGGCTCTGGCCAGGCACAGCAACTGCTGCTGACCGCCGGAGAGCCGGAACGGGGAGTCCTTGAGCCGCTCGGACACCGCATCCCAGAGGCCGACCTCGCTGAGCCGGTCTCTTGCGATCGACTTCAGTTCACCCCGGCCGGCCATCCGGTGCGCCTTCACCCCGGCCACCACGTTGTCCATGATCGACATCGGGAACGGGTTCGGCCGCTGGAAGAGCATCCCGACCTTGCGGCGCAGTGCCATTAGCTCGACCCCGGGGTGCCAGATGCTCTGCCCGTCCAGCAGCACGTCGCCGCTGTGCCGGTATCCCGCGACCTTGTCGTTCATCCGGTTGAAGGTCCGCAGCAGGGTCGTCTTGCCGGACCCGGTCGGCCCGATCAGCGCGGTCACCGACCCCCGCCGGATCTCGACGTTCACGCCGGTCAGGATCGCCCGCTGGCCGAAGCCGAGGGTCAGGTCGGTCGCGCGCAGCGACGCCTCGCCCGGGTCCGACGCCGACGGGCGCGCCCCCTGGGCCGCGGCCGCGACATCGGTGCCGGGAACCGCCGCCGGGTGCTTCTCCCGGCCGGCCTCTATCGACATTCCCCGCCTCACCTCGTGGACTCGGTGATCTCCAGGCGGCCCGTGACCGCGAGTCTCTTTCTAGGCGGCGAATGTGACGGGAGGCTGAACGGAAGATGTGGGCAGGGAAACTGACGGCGAATATGCCATGCCCCCGCTGACCACAGACTTTGCCGAGGTCAGCGGGCGATTGCCGGGCTAGCTCAGGGCGCCGAGCACCGCGAGGACGTCGGTCTTCCTGGGCAGCCCGGTCGCGCGGATGGCGATTCGCCCATCGGGGCCCAGCACCAGCGTGGTCGGGGTCCGGCTGATCCCGGCCCGGCGCACCAGGTCCAGATGCGACTCGGCGTCGATTTCGACCTGCGTCACCCCGTCCACCAGCGCGGCTACGTCGGCGAGCACCCGCCGCGTCGCCCGGCAGGGGGCGCAGAACGCGGAGGAGAAGTGGACCAGCGTTGCCCGGCTGCCCAGCGGCACGCCGAGATCGTCAGCATCGAGCCTGCTGAGCACCTGTCCGCACCCCCGGATGATCCGCCGTGGCGCCGCCGTCCGTCAGGACCGGTAACCGGCGGACGGGCCGGTCGCATTCCCGCCGGTCTGGGCCCGCTCAGGATCGCGGCCTGACTCCGGCGCGGCGGCGACCCGGAGCCGGACGACGGCGCCTTGCTCGGCATTGGCAACCTCAAGCGTGCCCTGGTGGGCGGCAACGGCGGCGAGGGCGATCGCCAGGCCGAGCCCGTAGTGCCCCGGGCCTGCCGTCGACCCGGCGTCGGAACGGGCCTGGCCCCGGGCGAAGGGCTGGAGGGCATCGGCGAGGATCGCGTCGGGAAATCCAGGGCCGTCGTCGGCCACCGCGATCTCCACCGCGTCGCCGTGACGGCGCGCCGAGACGAGTAGCGCCGATCCGGGCGGAGCAAACCTCAGCGCATTGTCAACCACGTTGTGGATGGCCAGGGCGAGGTGCGGCGGATCGATCTGGACGACGAGACGATCATCAACGTCGAAGACGATATCCACCTCCCGCTCGGTCGCAGTATGGGTGAACCGGTCGAGGATGGACAGCAGATACGGGCCGAGTTCCGTCGGCCGGGTCTCGACTCGCAGCGCATCGTCCTCCGCGCTGGCAAGTTCCAATAGGCCGTCGCAGAGCTTGCCCAATCCCTGGATGGCCAGCACGGCACGCTCGACCCGGCGGCGGGTATCGCCTGGATCCGCTCCCGGCGCGAGGGCAAGCTCGAGGTCGGCTGAGGCGAGCGCGAGCGGAGTTCGCAATTCGTGGCTCGCCGAGGCGACGAATATCCGCTGGCGGCGCAACAGGGAATCGACGTCATCGAGGAAGCCGTTGAGGGTCCGGGCGAGCGCGGTAATCTCGTCCCGGCCGGCCGGGACGGGAAGCCGTCCGGCATGAGGCGACGTCCGCAGGGCGGCGGCCCCGGCACGTAGCCGCTCGACCGGCCGCAGTGCCCGGTCGGCGAGGATGACGCCGGCCAGGAAGGCAATGGCGGCAAAGGCGGGGATTCCGCCGAGCAGGATCTGGCAGATCGGAA
>JAJYTW010000037.1:16431-28603 GCA_021792855.1 Actinomycetes bacterium | reverse complement strand
CCCGGCGCGGACGGCGAGCAGGCCGCCGCTGGCCAGGCGGTCGCGGTGGACCTGCCGGCCGCGCCGGACCTGTCCGCGCGCGAACGGGCCGAGCACGGACTGCGGGACCTGCGGAGCCTGCTGCTCGGCTTCGACCCGGACCCGGAGGACGGCCACCGGGTGCTCGCGGGCTACCTGGCGGCCCGGGCCGAGCTTGGCGACCGCCCGCTGGCGGGCGAGGTGGACCTGATGACGGTCTTCTCCGACCTGTCGGAACTTGGTCACAACCGGCCGGGTGGCGACCTGGAGTCCGAGCCGCACAACCCGGTGCACAGCCCGCGCGAGTACCTCTACAGCTACCTGCAGAGCCTGGACGCCGACCGGGCGGGACTGAGCGAGAGCTTCCGGGCAAAGCTGGCCAGGGCGCTGGCGCACTACGGTGTCACCAGCCTGGACCGCACCCCCGAGCTTGAGGCGGCGGTCTTCCGGATCTTCCTGGCCCAGGGCCAGCTCAGCGGGCACGTCGCGGTCGTCTCGGACCTGCTCAGGACCTGGCTGGCTGGCGCGCCGCCGGAGGAGCCGCTGGCCGAGCGGGCGGGCCTGGCCCTGGAGCAGCTTGTGCTGGCCACCCAAGTCCGCTTCCCGGCGGTCTCCGACCTGGCCCGCGGCCTGGTGTTCCGCTGGTTCGCCCAGCCACTGCTGCGCCGCACCCGCGCGCGGGTGTACGCCGCGGTCCGCGACGACCTGCGGTACCTGGATCACAATCCGGACGCGCCGGACCGGGCCGAGCGGATCGCCGCGATGGTGGCAAGCTCCGAGCCGCTGGTCCGGCTGATCGGCCAGCGGATCGGCCGGCCGGGCCGCGACCACGCGCCGCTGCTCGAGGTGCTCAGCCGCCGCTACTACGGGAACCGCGAGCTGTCCGGGGTTGCCGCGGTCACGGTCGCGGGCTGCGACTTCGTCACCGCCGAGCACGAGCGCGAGGACGGCGTGACCCGGCTGGCGACCACAGCCGTGGACATCGCGGCGCTGCCGGTCGCGATCGGCGCGGCCGGCCTGCTCGCCGCGGACGCCGCCGAGCACCGGATGGTGGCCGACATCTACGTCCGGTGGGACGACCAGCCGGACGCCGACGCGATGGCGCGGCACCTCGGGCGCCTGGTCGCCGACGCCGCCCTGCCCGCCGGGCTGCGCCGGATCACGATCACCGTGGCCGGAACGACGGGCGCGGTAATGCACCACCACGTCACGTTCCGGCCCGGGCCGGACGGCTTCGCCGAGGACCGGCTGATCCGCGGGCTGCACCCGCAGATCGCGCGCCGGCTGCAACTGCAGCGGCTGGCGGCATTCGACCTGACCAGGCTGCCCTCGGTGGACGAGGAGATCTACCTGTTCCGCGCCGTGGCCAGGAGCAACCCGGCCGACGAGCGGCTGATCGCGATGGGGCAGGTCCGGGACCTGACGCCGCTGCGCGAGGCCGACGGCCGGCTGGTCGCGCTGCCCGCCGTCGAGGACGCGCTGGCCTCCGGCCTGGACGCGATCCGCAACATCCAGGCGCAGCGGCCGCAGAACAAGCGGCTCGACACCAACCGGATCATGATGTACGTCTGGCCGCTCACCGAACTGACCACCGACGAGCTGAACGCGCTGGTGGCGCGGATCCTGCCGACCACGGCCGGCGCCGGGCTCGAAGAGGTCCAGTTCGTCGCCCGGCAGCGGAACGCGGTCGGCAAGCTGGCCGAGGTCGCGGTGCGGATCACCCTGGACCCGGGCCACGGCGCGCACGTCGAGGTCGGCAAGCCGCCGACCGAGCCGGTGCCGCCGCTGGACGACTACCGGCAGAAGGTGCTGCGCGCGGCCCGGCGCGGCAACGCCTACCCGTATGAGCTGACCGGCCTGCTGACCGGGCCGGATGGCCGGTTCGTCGAGCACGACCTCGACGACCGCGGCGCGCTGGTGCCGGTCGACCGGCCGAAGGGGCAGAACTCGGCGGCGATCGTGGCCGGCGTGGTGACGACGCCGACCCGGCGGCACCCCGAGGGGATCACCCGGGTGGTGCTGCTCGGCGACCCGACCAAGTCGCTTGGCGCGCTGAGCGAGCCGGAGTGCTCGCGGGTGATCGCCGCGCTCGACCTGGCCGAGCGGATGGCGGTCCCGCTGGAGTGGTTCGCGCTGTCGGCGGGCGCGCGGATCTCGATGACCTCGGGCACCGAGAACATGGACTGGGTGGCGGCCGCCCTGAAGCGGATCGTCACGTTCACCCAGGCCGGCGGCGAGATCAACGTGGTGGTCGCGGGGATCAACGTCGGTGCCCAGCCGTACTGGAACGCCGAGGCCACCATGCTCATGCACACCAGGGGCATCCTGGTGATGACGCCGGACTCGGCGATGGTGCTGACCGGCAAGCAGTCGCTGGACTTCTCCGGCGGCGTGTCGGCCGAGGACAACCACGGCATCGGCGGCTACGACCGGGTGATGGGCCCGAACGGCCAGGCCCAGTACTGGGCGCCCAGCCTGCCCGCCGCACGTGACGTGCTGATGGCGCACTACGACCACACCTACGTGGTGCCCGGCGAGACGGCGCCGCGCCGGGCCGTCACGGCCGACCCGGCCGACCGGGACATCACGGTCTTCCCGCACCTGCTCGGGGGCAGCGACTTCAGCACCGTCGGGCAGATCTTCTCGGCCGAGCACAACCCGGACCGGAAGAAGCCGTTCGACATCCGGACGGTGATGCGGGCGCTGTCCGACCAGGACCACCCGGTCCTAGAGCGCTGGGCGGGCATGGCCGACGCCGAGACCTCGGTCGTGCAGGACGTGCACATCGGCGGCTGGCCCGCCTGCCTGATCGGGATCGAGTCCCGTTCGGTGCCCCGGCGCGGCTTCCCGCCCGCCGACGGGCCGGATGCCTACACCGCCGGAACGCTGTTCCCCCGGTCGTCCAAGAAGGTCGCCCGCGCGATCAACGCCGCCTCGGGGAACCGGCCGCTGGTCGTGCTGGCCAACCTGTCCGGGTTCGACGGCTCCCCGGAGTCGATGCGCAAGCTCCAGCTTGAGTACGGCGCCGAGATCGGCCGGGCGATCGTCAACTTCGCCGGGCCGATCGTGTTCTGCGTGATCTCGCGTTACCACGGCGGCGCGTTCGTGGTGTTCTCCAAGGCGCTGAACCCGAACATGACGGTGCTGGCGCTGGAGGGCTCGTTCGCCTCCGTGCTCGGCGGGGCGCCGGCGGCCGCCGTGGTGTTCTCCGGCGAGGTCAGCAACCGGACCGCGAACGATCCGCGGGTCACCGCGCTCCAGGCGCAGGTCGCCGCGGCCAGCGGCGAGCAGCGGGCCGAGCTGAACCTGCGGCTCGCCGAGGTCCAGTCCGCCGTGCGGGCCGAGAAGCTCGGCGAGGTCGCGGCCGAGTTCGACCGGGTGCACAGCATTCAGCGGGCGGTCGACGTCGGCTCGGTGGACGCGATCATCGGCCCAGCGCAGTTGCGGCCGCGGATCATCGACGCGATCGAGCGCGGGATGCGCGGCCTGGACGCCGGCTGACCGGGCCTGGACGCCGGCTGACCGGCCCCGGCCGCGCGCCGCGGGCCCCGGCCGCTGTCACGGCCCCGGCGTACGATCTGGACTGTGGCGAGTACCCCGGCGGAACAGCACCTGCGCGACCTGGCGCTGCTCCGCCGGGTCCGGGACCGGATCGACCGGGAGTACACCCGGCCGCTCGACGTCGAGGCGCTCGCCCGCGGCGTGCACATGTCTTCCGGCCACCTGAGCCGCCAGTTCAGGCTGGCCTACGGCGAGTCCCCGTACTCCTACCTGATGACCAGGCGGATCGAGCGTGCGATGGCGCTGCTGCGCCGCGGCGACCTGAGTGTGACCGAGGTCTGCTTCGCGGTCGGCTGCTCCTCGCTCGGCACGTTCAGCACGCGCTTCACCGAACTGGTCGGGATGCCGCCGAGCGTCTACCGGCGGGCGATGGCCGAGCGCGCCGCCGCGGGCGGCGCCCTGCCGCCGTGCGTGGTCAAGCACGTCACCAGGCCGGTCAGGAATCGAGAAGCGGACGCCGTCCGCACGCGGCTAGCGTGAGCCGCATGGATATCACCATTCACACCAGCGTCCTGCCGCACAGCGACCCGGACGCGTCGGCGGCGTTCTACCGCGACGTCCTCGGCTTCGAGGTCCGCTCCGACGTCGGTCAGGGCGCCATGCGCTGGATCACCGTCGGCCCGCCCGGCCAGCCGGACACCTGCCTGCTGCTCGCGCCGCCGGCCCTCGACCCCGGGATCACCGACGACGAGCGCGCGATGATCACCGAGATGATGGCCAAGGGCACCTACGGCTGGATCATGCTGGCCGCCAAGGACGTCGACGCCGCGTTCGAGGCGGTGCAGGCCTCCGGCGCAGAGGTGGTGCAGGAACCCCTCGACCAGCCGTACGGCATCCGGGACTGCGCGTTCCGGGACCCGGCCGGGAATCTGGTCCGGATCCGCGCGCTTGGCTGACCGGGCCCGGGTGGCCGGCCCGGGGCTGACCGGCCGTCGGCTAGGGTAGCTGGCATGCCCCTCCTCGCCGGCCTGGCCATCCTGTTCGGCAGCTATGCCTGGCGCCGGGGACGCACGTGGATGCGGACCGTGATGGCCGCGGCCGGCGTGGCGCTCGTGGTGTACTTCCTGATCGCCCAGACGATCGGCCCGGCGCCGGTCACGCACGGCTAGCCGCCGCGGGTCATCCCCGGGTGGGCGGCACCCCGGCCGCCGCGATGGCCGGTCCGGCCTGCCAGCACCGGTAGTCGGGGTAGATCGCCGCCGCTCCGGCGAAGTCCTGGTCCGTGGTGTAGTCGTTGGTCACCACCACGCAGGCCAGGCCCGCGCCGAGGGCAGCCCGCAGGCCGTTGCTTGAGTCCTCGACCGCCATCGCGCGCTGCGCCGGGACGCCGAGCGCGCGGAGCGCCTCGACGTAGACCGCCGGGTCCGGCTTGAGCGCCGGGACCTCGGTGCCGGTCATCACCACCGAGAACAGCCCGGTCCCGAACAGGCCGGTCAGCAGCGGGTCCACCCACTCCCTGGTGCCCGTTGTGGCCACGGCCAGCGTCACGCCGGCCGCCGACAGTCCGTCCAGCACCTCCCTGACCCCGGGGCGAGGCTCGATCCGGCCCGCGGTGACCAGGTCGCGCATCCGCTCGGTCTTGTCCCGGTGCAGCCGGGCCGCGAGGTCGGCGGCGGACGCCGAGTCGTAGCCCTGGTTCTCCAGGAAGGCGGCGATCCGCTGGCGCCCCCCGGCGATCGCGAGCAGCCGGCCGTACTCGGTTACGTCCCACCGGTAGGGCAGGCCATGGGCGGCGAACGCGGCGTTGAACGCGACCCGGTGACCGTCGCGTTCGCTGTCGACCAGCGTGCCGTCGACGTCGAAGATGACCGCGGTCCACTGCTCGCTCAGCACCGTCCTGCCCTCCCGTAACGCCGCCGGGCCGCCGCATCCGGTCCAGGCGGGGCCGGGTCGCGGCTGGAGCCACGACGGTAGCGGCCGACCCGGCCGCGCACCTCCCCCGGCGGAGGGAATCGCGGTGGGACCCGGCGGGCCATCCGGCCGGCTAGGCCGCCGGGTCAGCGGTGCCGGGCCCGTTCCTCCTGTACCCGGTGGGTCACCCGGAGCAGCCGGACCGCCGTGACCAGGCCGACGCCGCCGAGCACGTTGCCGAGCACCGCCCAGCCGAGGATCCCAGCCCAGTCCGCCCAGGTGTAGTCGGCCCGGCCGCTGAGCAGCCCGGCGAACATGAAGATCGAGTCGAGCACCGAGTGCAGCAGCCGCGCGGACACCAGCACGAAGGACATCGCGACCGCCGCGACCAGCGCCGGGCCGAGCGCGTCGGCGGCGTGCTGCATCCGCGTCATCAGCGTGATCACCACGCCGGCCAGGACGGCAAGCAGCAGCGACCGCCAGGAGATCCCGAGTGTCGCGTAGTGCCTGCCCACGCGCGCGGCGGTCACGCCGAGCCCGGGGATCGCGGCATCGACCAGCGCGGCCATCGCCAGGCCGCCGACCAGGTTGGCAACCAGGGTCACCACCCAGAGCCGGAGCAGCTGGATCCACGAGCCGTGGCCGGCCACCCGGGCCGCGACCGGCACCATGAAATTCTCGGTGAACAGCTCGCTCCGGGCCAGCAACAGCGCGACGAAGCCGATCGTGAAGCCGGCCGCGGCCAGCAGCGGCTGGCCGGTCGCGCGGTCGATGACCAGGTAGGCGAGCACCCCGACGCCCACGTCGATGCCGCCGACGAGGCCGGTAGCCAGCAACGGCAGCAGCGGGCGATCCAGCCGGTTCCGGCCCTCGGCGACGAGCCGGTCAAACGCGTCTTCCAGGGCAGGCTCGCTTCGGGTGCCCGGCTCAGACTTTAGTGCGGTCAGTGACGGCATCTGGTGACTCCTCCAGCCGACCGGCCAGAGCGCATCCCGGGGCGCGCGGGCGGGCGGCGAGCGTGCGAGCCCCTCCGTCTTCCCCGGAACCTGCCGGGTATGCACGGCCGCGGACGGCGCGTCCCGGCCGGACCGCCGGACGGCGGGTCAGCCGGCCGAGGCCGGCACCAGCGTTCCGACCCGGGCCCGGACCGCCTCGGTGGCTTCCCATTCCGCGGTGGACAGCGTGGCCAGGGCAGCCGGGAACACCCCGTCCTGCTCGCGGTAGATGTGCTCGCGCAGGGTGTCCAGCGCCGACGCCAGCCGGGCCGGCCAGCCGGGGTCGGCCGGAGTCCCGTCGGCAGCCTCGTCGAGTACCGCCTCGACCTGCCGGTGCTCGGCGCGCAGGCCGGCGACGTGGTCGCCGAAGTCAGCCGACATGGCCGGGAACAGCCCGTCTTCCTCGACCCGGGTGTGCGGGCCGAGCACCGCGGCGACCTGCCTGGCTAGCCCGGCCATCAGCGGCAGGTCGGCCCGCGCGCCGGCCGCCCGGATCTCGCCCAGCAGCACGAGCACGACCTCGTGTTCCCTGGTCAGCTCGTCGATCGTCGGCACGGCCTGGCAGCCGCAGTACTCACACACCGGCTCAGGATGCCCGATCACCGGCCGCTCCGGTAGGGACCTTGGCCCCTGCCTGCCCGCCCGCCGCGGCGAATTCGGTGCGCAGCCTGGGCAGCGCGGACGGGTGCTCGCGCTGGAGGAAGTCCACTAGCTTCTCGCGCACCTCGCATTGCAGGTTCCACGACCTGGAGCTGTCCGGGGCGCTCATCAGTGCCCGCAGTTGCATCGTCTCGGCGCCGAGTCCGGTCACCTGGAGCACGCTGACCTTGCCGTCCCAGTCCGGCGACCGGGAGAGGATCTCCCCGAACTTGGACCGGATCGCCGCTACCGGCGCGCTGTAGTCCACCTCGAGGTGCACCCAGCCGAGGATGTCGGCGGTAGACCTGGTCCAGTTCTCGAATGGCATGGTGACGAAGTAGGACACCGGCAGGACCAGGCGGCGCAGGTCCCAGACCCGGATCACCACGTAGGTCAGGGCGATCTCCTCGACCCGGCCCCAGTGACCCTCCACGACCACCACGTCGTCCACCCGGATCGGCTGGCTCAGGGCCAGTTGCAGGCCGGCCACCACGTTGGTCGCGACCGGCCGGGCGGCCACGCCCGCCGCCAGGCCGATGATGCCGGCCGACGCGAGCAGGCCGGCGCCCGCCGCGCGTACCTGCGGGAAGCTGAGCAGCGCGATCGCCAGCGCCAGCACCGACACGGTCAGGGTGATCCGGCGGAGAACCTGGACCTGGGTCCGCACCCGCCGGGCATGCAGGTTGTCCGGCCGGTCCAGGTCGTACCGGACGAGCAGCAGGTCGTAGAGCACGAACGTGGCCCGGGCAGCGAGCCAGGCAACCGCGGCGATCAGGACGATGCCGACCGCGTGCAGCAGCACCGGCCGCAGCGATGCCAGCATCGGCAGCACGCCGATCGTCACCTCGATGGTCACCAACGGCAGCACGAGGAGCGCGGGCGCCCGCAGGTTCGACACGAGCAGGCGCCCGACCCGGTGGTCGCCATGCCGGAGCATCCGGCGCAGCAGCACATGGCCGAATTGATGCAGCACGATGCCGAGAATGGCCGCACCGGCCAGGCTGGCGAGGATCCGCAGGGGGTTCATGCGGCCTCTCTACCCGGCATTGGCGAGAACGTGCCGTCCGCGCGGCTCCGGTCCGGGAATGGCGGGCGCCCCGCCAGCCGAGCCAATTCGCGGCCGACCATGATCATCCAGGGTTGGCGCGAGACTGGACAGACGTCGTATAGCGGACGCACAATCTCGCTAGCGGGAGAGTGCGAGACGGCTGGTCGGGAACGACCACGACGACGGCAGGACTGCAGGGATAGTGATGACGGGGCGGTGGAACCGGCTGCTGCCGCGCGCGGCCACCATGGTGCTGATCGTTCTGGTGGCTGTCGGGCTGTCTGCGCAGACGACGTCCGGCGCAGCCGTCCGACCGCGGGGCGAAAGCACGCCGCCGACGGTAAGTACCGCCGTCGGTGCGCTCTTCACCACGGCCAGCGGGCGCATCGAGCAGCACTTCTGCACCGCGAGCGTGGTGGCGAGCTTCTACGGCAACGTGCTGATCACCGCGGCGCACTGTCTGGCGGGCATCAGCTTCACCGCGCCCGACGGCGTCGTGTTCGCCCCCGGCTACCGCAATGGCCGGTTCCCGCTCGGCGTGTGGAACGTGACCAGCGCGTTCACGACCACCAACTGGACCGCCAGCCGTGACCCTAACGATGACATCGCATTCCTGATCGCGAGCTCGCCGGGCCGGCCACCGGTCCAGCAGGTGGCCGGGGCGGACGTGCTGGGTTTCAACGCCTCGCTGCCCGTTCGGATCGAGGCGGTCGGCTACCCGGACACCGCGAGCCAGCCGGTCGCCTGCTCGGCGCTGGCGCAGGACGTGCATCCGCAGGGGTTGCGCCAGGTCACCTTCGCGTGTCCCGGCTTCACCGACGGAACCAGCGGCGGTCCGCTGCTCAGCAACGTCAACCCGAAGACTGGCTGCGGTACTCTCATCGGCGTCATCGGCGGCTACCAGCAGGGCGGCTACACGGCGGCCATCTCCTACTCGGCCCAGCTAGCGCAGAGGGCCGCCGCCCTGTTCCAGCTGGCGACCTCGCCGACCAGGGATCCCGGCCACCGGAACGACCCGGCCTGAGCCGCCGGCCCGGCCCGACTGACCGGCCCGCCGAGCCGGACTATGCGAGGATCGGCATCGCACCGATGACATTTCCGTGTCGCGCTCGTCCTGGCTGGTGAACGATGACCTCACCAAGGAGCGGAACGATGGCCCTGCGCACTTCCACGCCCGCCGGTGCCCCCTGCTGGGCGGACCTGTGGACCACCGACGCCGTCGGCAGCCGGCGTTTCTACAGCGAACTCTTCGGCTGGGAGGCACTCGAGCCGTCCCCCGAGTTCGGCGGCTACTGGATGTTCAGCCGCGACGGCGCTCCGGTGGCCGGGGGCATGGGCTCGATGGCCCACCTGACGGCGGACAACACCTGGAAGCCGTACTTCTGCACCAATGACATCGCCGCCACGATCGGGCGGGCCGAGGCGGCGGGCGCGACGAGCCAGGGCGGCGCGATGCCGGTCGGCGACCTCGGTGTCCAGGCCGTGCTCACCGATCCGACGGGCGCGGTGTTCGGCCTGTGGCAGCCGGGCGCCTTCGGCGGCTTCGCCGTCGTCGGAGAGCCAGGCGCGCCGGACTGGTTCGAACTGCACACCGCGGACCACGCCACCGCGGTCTCGTTCTACCGGGAAGTACTCGGCTTCGAGTTCAGCCCGGTCTCCGACACCGACGACTTCCGGTACTTCACCTTCGGTGTCCCCGGCCTGGACGAGGACCTGGGCGGGCTGATGGACTCCCGTCGCTGGGTTCCCGACGGCAGGGCGCACTGGGACATCTACTGGGCCGTGGACGATGTCGCGGCCGCGGTTGAGCGGGCGCAGTCGCTCGGCGCCACGCTCAAGCAGGGGCCCGACGACACGCCCTACGGCGTGCTCGCGCTCCTGGCAGACCCGGCGGGCGCCGACTTCAAGCTCCGCGCCGCCACCTGACCGCCACCTGATCCGGGCCCGCGGAGGCTCAGAAATACCAATGGCAAGGAGCAACGCTCCTCGCCACTATCAATCTATAGCGCACCCCGGGGCTTGCCGCAAGACCCGGGTCATGCCGCATAATCGCAGGCCGTGCCGGGATTCCGGGCGGTCGGCACCGCCCCGACTACCGGCGCGACCCGCGCGGAGACGCCGCGCCAGGTGGAGGGGGATCCGTCGCCGTGAACAGCCAGGCCGCCAGTGTCTTCGACCTTCCGGACCGACTCACCGCCAAGGCGGATCGGGCGCTGATCGCCGCCGACGAGCGGCACTTCGCGGCCATCGCCGCCGGCCTGGAGCAGGCGATCGGCGACCTCGCGGGCCGCCCGGACGCCGCCCGCCGGGCGCCCGGCGGCATCGGGCAGCAGGCGCTGGACCGGGACCTGGAGGTCCACCGGCTTAGCGCGCGACTGCGCACGCTCCGCCGGTACGGCGTCGACCTGTGCCTCGGACGGATGGTCGGCGCCGACGGCTCCGATCCGGTGTACGTGGGCCGTCTCGGCCTGACCGACAGTGACGGCCGCCGCCTGCTGATCGACTGGCGCTCCCCCGCCGCCGAGCCGTTCTTCGGCGCGACCCATGCCAATCCGATGGGCCTGGTCAGCCGCCGCAGGTACCGCTGGACCGGCGGCCGGATCACCGACTACTGGGACGAGGTTTTCACACCGGACGGCCTCGAGGGGCACGCCGCCCTGGACGACCAGTCCGCGTTCATCGCCAGCCTGGCGGGCAGCCGCTCGGCCCGGATGCGGGACGTGCTCGGCACCATCGCCGCGGATCAGGACGCCATCATCCGGGCCGGCTCGGCGGGCACGCTGGTCGTCGACGGCGGCCCGGGCACCGGCAAGACCGTCGTCGCGCTGCACCGCTCGGCCTACCTGCTGTACTCCGATCCCCGCCTTGGGCACCGCCACGGCGGGGTGCTCTTCGTCGGGCCGCACCGGCCCTACCTCGCCTACGTCTCCGACGTGCTGCCCAGCCTGGGCGAGGACGGCGTACGGCTGTGCACGCTGCGCGACCTGGTCCCCGAGGGCGCCGCCGCACCGGCGGAGGCCGATCCGGAGGCCGCCCGGTTGAAGGCGTCCGCGGACATGGTCCGTGCGGTCGATGAGGCGATCAGGTTCTACCAGAATCCGCCGATCAGCGGGATGACGGTGGAGACCGACTGGTCCGACCTCTGGCTGAGCACGCAGGACTGGGCCCGTGCCTTCGACGCGATCTCGCCGGGCACACCGCACAACGAGGCACGCGAGGCGATCTGGGCCGAGTTGCTGGCTATCCTCGTGGAAGCCAGCGACGAGGACGTCCCGGCTGACCTGTTGCGCACCTCGCTCGCGCGGAACGCCGAACTGCGCGCGGCGCTGAACCGGGCGTGGCCGCTGCTCTGGGCGACCGACCTGATCGGTGACCTCTGGTCGGTGCCGGCCTACCTGCGCAAGTGCGCTCCCTGGCTGAGCCGGGACGAAGTCGCGCGGCTACAGCGCGATGACGCCCAGGCGTGGACGGTTGCCGACCTTCCGCTCCTGGACGCGGCCCGGCAGCGACTCGGCGACCCGGAGGCGGCCGCGCGCGAGCGGCGTCGCTCGGCCGCGGCCTCGGCCGAGCGGGAGCGGATGTCCCGGGTCGTGGATGACCTGATCGAGGCGGCCGACGACGAGTACGGCGTCGGCCTGGTGAGCATGCTGCGCGGCGAGGATTTCACCGACGCCCTGGTCGACGAGGCCGCGCTGCCTGGTGTCGAACCGGACCAGCTGGCCGGGCCGTTCGCCCACGTCGTGGTGGATGAGGCGCAGGAACTGACCGACGCCGAGTGGCAGATGCTGCTGGCCCGCTGCCCGTCCCGGAGCTTCACCGTGGTCGGCGACCGGGCTCAGGCCAGGCACGGGTTCACCCAGTCCTGGCCGGAACGGCTCGAGCGCGCCGGTCTCGGCCCGGTCACCGTCGCGTCCCTGAGCGTCAACTACCGGACGCCCGCGGAGGTCATGGCGGAGGCCGAGCCGGTCATCCGGGCCGTGCTGCCGGACGCCAACGTGCCGACGTCGATCCGCGGCACCGGAATCCCGGTCAGGTACGGCCCCGCGACGGATCTGGACAC
>JAJYTW010000037.1:0-16331 GCA_021792855.1 Actinomycetes bacterium | reverse complement strand
CGGAGCTTCCGAGCAACCGGCTAGCCGCATCCGGCGTCCTGATGAGCAGGAGTGGCCACCCTGTCGCGTCCGGCCCGGACGTCGCATTGGCCCGGACCCAACGCGAGGCACACCAGAAAATGATGACGAGAATGCGTGTCGCAGCAGTGATCTTCGCCGGTGCCAGCCTGATCGGAGTGAGCGGCGGGGGCGTGGCGCTGGCCAGCGCCAGTCAGCCGGCCAGGCCCGCCAAATACGTGGTGCTGAACTGCTCCCTCAAGCCCGAGGTCGCGCCCAGGGCGCTCGTGATGGCCTGCGGTGATGCGGGGTTCGGCCTCCGGCGGCTGCACTGGACTAGCTGGACGTCGCACATGGCTACCGCCTATGGCACCTTCTACCAGAACAACTGCAAGCCAAGCTGCGCCAATGGCCACATCTACGACTACCCGACACGGGCAGTGCTGTGGGGAAGCGGCGCCGTGAAAGGCCACCCCGGCTGGCGGCGTTACACCCAACTGACGCTTATCTTCACCGGCAAGGTGCGGCCGCCGGTCTACGTGCTCCGGAACGGAAAGCTAGTCACCATCCGTCCGATTACGCAGACGTTCCCGGCGATCTAGCACACCGACCCGGAACGGGCGGCACCGTGCCTGCCCCAGCCGGGCTACCCTCGCGGGCCGGGCGCGGAGATCTCGCGCCCGGCCCGCGCTATCGCTCCCGGATCAGCTTCTCCAGCCGGTCGAGGCGGTCGCCCAGATCCGCCGTGGTCACCACGTCGGCAAGGGCGAGCCGCACCGCCGCCAGTTCGCGGGCCAGGTACTCGGTGTCGTTCTGGATCCGGGCGGCCACCTCCCGGTCCCGCTCGATGCTCGCCCGGTCCCGGTCGTCCTGCCGGTTCTGGGCCAGCAGGATCAGCGGCGCCGCGTACGCGGCCTGGGTGGAGAAGAGCAGGTTGAGCAGGATGAACGGGTAGGGATCCCAGTGCCGGGCGAATCCCACCACGTTCATGATGATCCAGGCGATCACGAAGATGGTCTGGCCGACCAGGTACTTCCCGGTGCCGAAGAACCTGGCGATCGCCTCCGCCATCCGGCCGAACGCGTCTGGCTCGTATCGCGCTCCCATCCGCGGCCGCGAGCCGCGCGGTGTCGCTAGCTCGGCCCGGTCAGCGAACCGCCTGGTTGCCTGCATGTCACGTCCCTCGCTTACGCCAGTTCGCCGGCAGCACCCGGTCGAGCACGTCGTCGATGGTGACCGCGCCGACAAGCCGGCCCGCCTCGTCACAGACCGCAACGGCCACCAGGTTGTAGGCGGCGATCCTCGCCGCGACCTCTCGCTCAGGCAGTTCCGGCCGCACGAATCCGCTCTCCTCGATGCAGCCGCCGACCGGTTCGGACGGCTGCTCGCGCAGTAGCCGCTGAAAGCCGATCGTGCCGAGGTAGCGACCGGTCGGCGTGACCTGCGGTGGCTCGCAGACGTAGATCTGGGCCGCCTCGGTGACGCCCTTGGCTGGCTGCCGGATACGGGCGAGCGCTTCGGCGACCGGCGTGTCCGGGGTGACGATCAGCGGCCGTGACGTCATCAGCCCGCCGGCCGTGGTGGCGTCGTAGCTGAGCAGCCGGCGCAGGTCCGCCGTGCGCTCCGGCGGCATCGTCGCCAGCAACTGCTCCCGCTCGGCGTCCGGCATCTCGGCCAGCAGGTCGACCGCGTCGTCGGGCTCCATTTCCTCGATCACGTCGGCGATCCGCTCGACGCCCAGCCCGGCCAGGAAGCCGATCTGGTCCTGTTCGGGCATCTCCTGCAGCAGGTCGGCGAGTTCCTCGTCATGCAGCGCGTCGGCAAGCTGGCGGCGCCCGGCCGCGGACATCGCCTCTACCGCGTGCGCCAGGTCGGTCGGGTTGAGGTCCCGCAGTCCCGCGATGCGCTGTCCGGCCTCCGCGGTCCGGAACAGCTCTGGGTAGCTGTCCCACGGCACGACCTCGCCGGTCGGCCGCAGCAGGCCGCGCCGATGGCCGACCGCCAGCACCGCCACCTCCCACCCGGCCCGGCCGGTGCTTGACCTGGCGATGCCGACGTCCAGAACGGTCCCGGTCCCGGCGGGCCGGTGGTACAGCGAGGAGGCCAGGATCTCCCCCGTTCGCTGGCTGAACCGGCCGAGGTCGACGCTGCTGCCCTCCAGTCGCACGCCGTCCACCGCCATCTCAGCGACCCGGCCGAGGCTGACGAAGATGTTCCGCCGCTGCACGGTCACCACCAGGCCGAGCGCCCGCGGCGGCTCGTCGCCCGCGGCCTGCAGGATAACGACGTCGCGGACCTTCCCGATGGACAGGCCCTCGGCTCCGAGCAATCGCCGCCCGGTCAGCCGCGACGTGAAGACCAGATCCTCGGTCATCGGCCCCCTCGCATCGTGATACGACTCTGTCCGGCTCACTGAAGGCCGGTCTTGCACCGCGGCCACGACGCGCGGTTATCGAGCCGACACGCAATTATTTCCGAATGGCGGAGCTGACCTGTCGGCCGCACCCTCACGTCCGGCCTTCTAGCCCGATCCTGTCGGAGAGGCCGCAAGCTGCTCGGCGCCCTCAGGTCACCATGCGAACTCAGAGCGGGAAATCGAGTACACCATGGCCGGTAGCCCGTGCGCGGGCACAGTGGTCTGGAAGTCGAAGTGCAGGCCCAGCTTCTCCATGACACGCCGTGAGGCGTGGTTGTCCGGGTGCCGGATGCTCAGGACCCTATCCAGGCCGCAGGACTCGAATCCGAACCGCACTACCTCGCGCGCCGCCTCGGTCGCGAAACCCTGGCCCCAGTTCCGGCGGCCCAGGCGCCAGCCGATCTCGACCGCCGGCAGCACCTCGGGTAGGAAGATCGGCTCGGCCAGCGTCACCCAGCCGAGGTACTCACCCGTGTCCCTGCGGTCTACCGAGAACATTCCGTAGCCACGCTCAGCCCAGTCCCCGATCACCTGCCGGATACCCCGAGCCGTCTGGTCGGCAGTGCGTACGCTGCCATCGCCGATGTACCTCATGACCTCGGGGTCAGCGTTGATCTCCGCGAGCGCGGGGACATCCGCTAGCACCGGCTGCCGCAGGACGAGGCGGGCGGTCTCGATCCTGTCCACCCAGGCAGGCTAGGGCACCACAAGTGCTCCGGTAAACCTCCTGTCGAGGGCCGCCACCGGCCCGGCGGCTCATTAGCCGGACAGGATCTGCTCTCGCAAGATGTCGGCGTGGCCGCAGTGCGGAACGCCTCGAACTGAACCCGGACTGGCTGGTCTATGACGTCCTCGGCGGACGCCGGCGGCTGAGCGGGCAGGCCGGCATCATCTCGCGAGCCGGCCGCTCGCGTCCGCTCCTTGTGGGCTTCCGGCAGGGTATATATCGTACCGATGTATCAGCTCGATATATCGGCGTGACCGAGACGCTTGGGTGTAACCAGGAAGGCAGCGACATGTCCGCCACGCAGCTTTACGACACCATCGGGACCAGCTACACCGCGACCCGGTGCACCGATCCCCGGATCGGCGCCAGGATCTGGGCGGCGCTCGGCGACGCGCGGACGGTGCTGAACGTGGGTGCCGGCACCGGCTCTTACGAGCCGCCCGGCAGGGACGTCATCGCGGTCGAGCCATCCGCGCTCATGCGCGCACAGCGCCCGCCCGGTGCCGCGCCCTGCGTCGCCGGAGTAGCGGAGCACCTGCCGTTCGCCGACCAGTCCTTCGACGCGGCGATGGCCGTCTCCACGATCCATCACTGGCCGGACCCGATCGCCGGACTGCGCGAGATGCGCCGGGTGGCCCGCCGGGTCGTGGTGTTCACCCACGAGGACAGCGGCGAGGGCTGGCACGGCCGGTTCTGGCTGACTCGCGACTACCTCCCCGAGATCGCGGGACTGCTGGCCGGCCGGCCCGCGCTGCCCGACCTGGCCGACGCGATCGGCGCCCGCGTCGAGCCGGTGCCTATCCCCTGGGACTGCGCCGACGGCATTCTCGAGGCCTTCTGGCGGCGGCCGGGGGCGTACCTGGAAGAGGAGGTTCGCCGCGGAATCTCCGGCTGGACCCGGGTCGGCCCCCAGGCCGAGCAGCGGGCAGTGCGCGACCTGCGCGGCGACCTGGCCTCGGGCCGGTGGGCCGAGCGCAACCGTGAACTCCTGGGCCTCGAGACGGCGGAGCTTGGCCTTCGCCTGCTCATCGCCTGACGGCCGCGAGAAGGACCGGGATCCGCGGGTCCGGCGAGTCGGAAATGGCTACCGGGAATCTCGTGCTCTTCCCCGGCCGACAGATCCAAAATCGCGCTAGCATTCGCCCCATCCGGCCGGCGCTGGCGTCACCGCGGCAAGGCCACTCGGACGAAGGGCCACCGGTGACCCGCGCACGCAGATCCCTGTTCTCGGTCATCACCGCGTGTCTGCTCGCTGCCGGCGGCACGACCGTGGCACTGGCGGCCGTCGGCGGGTCGGCTCCCCGGTGGTCCGCCGCCCGCTTCGGCCCTGGCGTGTTCGACGTGCAGCTTCTGAACTTGGGCAGCGGGTTCACCATGCAGGATAGCCTGGTCTGCCCGTTCCCGCGGGATTGCACGGTGTTCTACCGAGGGACGATGACGTCGCCTCGTCAGCCCGGACCACTGACCTACGCCGTGAATCTGCGGCGCGGCCGCTGGGGCAGGCCGGGTAAGATCCCCGGCTTTGCCACCGTGTCCTTCGCGCGCTACGACTGCGTGCTTCCGGACACCTGCCTCGCTGCCGGGACCCGGCCCGAGCCCCGTAGCCCCCAGGTATCCGTCGCCGTCGCTGCCGTCGAGGTGCGCGGCACCTGGCGCAGCGCGAAGCCCATTCCGGGCGTCCCCGCCCACGTATACAGCTACGTCACGGCCGACTCCTGCGCCCGATCAGGTTGGTGCACACTGGCTGGCGTGATCCAGCACCGGGCCGGACGCTACTTCCTGATCGGCGAGCGGCGCGGAGCGTGGACCAGGCCCCGCCCGGTGCCCGGGCCGGTCGGGTCCATCTCCTGCGACCACACCGCGACGTGCACGGCGGTCGGATCCCGGCCGAACGGGCTATTCGCGGTCACCGGGACGGCCGGCACATGGGGGCCGGTCCACCCGATCACCGAGCCGGCGGCGTTCAAAGGGGCCTCGCTCGGAGCCGTTGCGTGCGCCTCGCCAGGGAACTGCACCGCGATCGGCGAGTACGGCCAGGAAAGCCAGACCGCCCCGCAGGTCTTCGCGGTCACCGAGCGACACGGCACCTGGGGCACCCCGGCCGTCCTGCCGGGGACGACGGGCTACCACCCGATCAGCGGGGACCTGGCCGACACCATGGTCACCGGCCTGTCCTGTCCCGGCCCCGGCCAGTGCGTCATGACCGCCTACCACGCCTCCGACACCTACGGCGAGTACGACAACATCGACCAGGCCCGACCCTTCATCTCCGCCCAGGTGAACGGCGCCTGGCAGCGTGCCCATGCGGTCCGCGGCCTGGCCGCGCTGAACCGCGGCGGGGTCGCCGACCTCGCCTCGGTCTCCTGCGGGTCGCCGGGCAACTGCGCCGTCACCGGGATCTACAGCCTGGCCGGCTGCAACGCCCAGGTCTGTCGTCAGCGCGCGTTCCTGGCCTCCGAGACCGGCGGCACCTGGGGCCCCGCCCAGCCGGTGCCCGGACTGACCGCCCAGGCCACCGGTTCCACCGTCGGCGCGTTCATCTCCTGCTCGCGAGCCGCCGGCTGCGCCGCCATCGGCGCCCGCTTTCCGCATGCCCGGCTGTGGGTCAGCGTCCGGGGCTGACCGGGTCGGCCGGCGTCAGGCGGGGTCGATCCTGGTCGCGATCGGCGTGCCAAGCTCGACGGTGCGCCCGACCGTGCACAGCCGGTCGTGCGACCGGCGCACCTGGTCGGGCAGCAGGGCCCGGGCCTCGTCGCCGTCCGGGCCCGCCGGAAACACGATCCGGTAGGTCACCTCGATCCCGGTGAGATGGTGACCGCTCTCGTCCCGCACCGACTCCGCCGACACCGTTACCGCGAATTCCTCGGGCTCGGCCCGGCGGGCGGTCACCACGTCGACGTCGATGCTCGTGCAGCCGCCGATCGCGGCCAGCAGCAACTCCACCGGGGCGAAGTCGTCTGCGGTGCCGGTCCCGAACTCGATCCGGCCGCCCCTGGCGTTGACCGCTGAATAGCGTCCCGGCCCGGTACGCTCGACCCGCACGGCCACCCGCGGCGATTCGTCTGCTTCAGTCACGCTCGTACCCTGCCATATTCATCTCGCGAACGCGCAGCGGCATGCCTGGGTGACTCGCGCCGCCCGGCACGCTAGGGCGCGGCGGGTCCCTCGGCCCGCGCGACGGACATGCTGGAAGGGAGTTCCAGGTCGTCGATCCACGGCCCGACGGCGCCGTGGCTGATCGCCCGGCGGAGCAGGTGGCCCTGGGCGGCACGGCGCAGGTACCCAGGCTCGTGCACGACGCCTGAGGCGTGCTCGCTGGGATCGACCGGCTCGCCGGCCTCGCGGCGGCGGCTGATCTCCGCCTGCGCGCTCGCCATGCGGACCACGAACTCTCGCTCGTTGTCGAACGCGGCTACCACCACGTGCCGCCGTTCCCGCCGCTCCGGGTCGTGCCGGTAATGCCGGACGATGAACCGCGCGATGCTGTCGTCCCCGGGATCAACTCGCGCCACGAGCCAAGGGTAAGCCCGCCCGGCCGCCCCCAGGGAGCCTGCGCCGTGCACCGGACTGTACGCGCCGACGGAATGCCGCTCATACTGGGAGGGTGCGGAGATGGCTGAGCCAGTGCCCGGCGTGGCAGTTCGCTGCCGTCGTGGCCAGCAGTACCTGGCTGCTGATCTTCGCTGGAAGCGCGCTCATCGGGCGGGTTGCCGGACTGCACCACGGGCCGCCTACGTGCTCATCTTCACCTCGGTGTTCACCGCCTGGAACACCGGCCTGGTCACATGGGCACGGCAACGCCGCGGTTCCGCGAGCCGGTTTGGCGAGCCGGGTCCGATGCTCCCCTACGCAGGTCTGGACCGCCCGGCCGAATCAGCGGACTGAGCTCCGGTGACTTCGCCGGCTGCCTGGCTGACCGGGATGCCGCCTGCCAGCACCTGCTCGGCGGCGTCGACGATGCCGAGATCGGCCCGGGCATGCAGTTCCGCCGCGGTTATCAGCAGCCCGTCGACCCGGGACGGCGACTGCGCCCGGGCGCCGGCCAGGCTGTGCAGTTCCTGGAGCAGATGCGCGCGCTGCCGCCGGAGCACACCGTCCAGCACGGCCTGGTCGCCGGTCTGGACGGCCGCCATCAGCTTCAGGAAGAAGTCGTCCCGGTAGCCCCTCGCGCGCGGGCTTGGCTCGGCCAGCCAGTGCTCTAGCTCGGCCCGGCCGGCCGCGGTCAGCCGGTGCACCACCCGATCCGGCCGGACTGGCTGCGGCTGCCGCTCCGACTCGATCAGCCCGTCCCGGCTGAGCCGGTCCAGGATCTGGTACAGGTGCCCGATGTTCAGGCCGCCCCACTGGTCGCCTACGGCCTGCTCGAAGCTGCTCCTGAGCTCGTAGCCATGGGCTGGCCGATCAGCGAGCAGCGCGAGCACGGCGTGGTGCAGCGGCATGACTCACCTGCCTTCGCGGACCGCTCGTAACGAATCTGTTTCATCTTGCATTGTGACTAGCTAATGGCGCAGTCGCGGGATTGCATTGTCACTAGGTATCACAGCCAGGGTAACCACGGATCCGGCTACGCGCCATTGGCCCGGTCGACATCACAAAGGAGCGTGCAGATGGCTGATGCTGCCCCGGCTGGCGCCGCTGTCGAACTGCGCGGAGTCAGCAAGCGCTACGGCGTCGGCGGGACCCGGACCGTCGCGGCCGCGGACAACATCGACCTTGATGTGCCGTCCGGCGCGTTCGTGGCCCTGAGCGGCGCTTCCGGCTCGGGCAAGTCCACCCTGCTGCACCTGATCGGCGCCATCGACCGGCCCGACTCCGGGACAATCGTCAGCAACGGCCATCGGGTGACCGACCTGCGCACGGGAGCGCTCGCGGCGTACCGGCGGACCGTCGGCTTCGTGTTCCAGGCCTACCATCTGCTCCCCGCGCTGACCGCCCTGGACAACGTCATCGCTCCCGTGCTGCCGTACCGCACCTCGTTCAGCAAGCAGGAACGGGCCCGCGAGCTACTGGCGGCCGTCGGACTGGCGGGCCGCGAGCAGTCGCTGCCCGCCAGGCTGTCCGGCGGCGAGCAGCAGCGCGTCGCGATCGCCCGGGCGCTGATCAACTCGCCCGCGCTGCTGCTGGCCGACGAGCCGACCGGGAACCTGGACTCCGCCACGGCGAACGAGATCCTGGACCTGATCGCCACGCTGCGCAGCGACCGGGCGATGACGATCATCATGGCCACCCACGACCCGCAGGTCGCCGCCGGGTGCGAGCGCCTGATCCGGCTTCGTGACGGCGCGATCGTCGACGACATCGACCTGTCCGGCGGAACTCCGGCCGACGCGGTCCTCCGCCGCGTCGGGCAGCTTGGCTGAGCCGGCCCGGCGATGAGCAGGCTGATCTGGTCCCAGCTGCGGTTCCGGACCGCGCGCGCTGCCGCGCTGCTGGCCGGGCTGCTGATCGCCGCGACCGCGTTCACCGTGCTGACCGCTGCGACGCGAACGGCGCAACTGCGCACGGTGGGCACGGTGTCGTCGCACTTCGTGCCCGCGTACGAGATTCTCGTCCGGCCGAGGGGGGCCAGAACCCGGCTGGAGCAGCGGACCGGCACGGTTCAGCCGAACTTCCTGGCCGGCATCTACGGCGGCATCACGATGCGGCAGTACCACGAGATCGCTGGCCTGCCCGGCGTCTCCGTCGCGGCGCCGATCGCCATGGTCGGCTACGCGCTGCTGCAGGCGCCGGTGCCCTTCACAGTGCCGGCGCCGGACTATCGCGGTCCCGGCCGGCACCTATTCCGGTTCCAGTCCTCGTGGATCAGCGACGGCGGGACCAGCCGTGACACCCAGCCCGCCTCGTACACCTATGTGACGCCCGACCGGCTCAGGTTCGCCAGCCGATCCGGCGGCCTGCAGGAACTGCTGCCCGGCCACCGCGCTGTCACCGTGTGCCCCTACGGGCCAGCGCCGCCGGGGGCCAGTCCGTTCGGCGTCGCCGATCAGACGCTGGCTGGCTGCTGGTCCAAGGTGAACGGGATCCCGATCGGGCCAAGCGGGCCGATCGGCGCGCCGCAGTACTCGGCCGGCTGGGTGATCCCGGTGCTGATCGCGGCGATCGACCCGGCGGCGGAGGCGAAGCTCGACGGGCTGAATCACGCCGTCGTCTCGGGTCGCTACCTGCCGGAGCGGTTCACTACCTCGCCGCGAAACGGCGAGACGGTGTTTCCCGTGCTCGCGTCCTCGGCCAGCGGCATGGACGAGTACGCGATCACGACCCTGCAGCGGCTCGCCACACCGCAGGCGGCGCCGGACATGACGGTGGCGTGGCGGCAGCGCGAGTCGGCGGCGCCCGGCACCACGCTGGTCACCACGCGCACCACGGCCCAGCAGGCATACCAGCATCTGCTGGGCAGCCTGGCCAGCACGGCCGGGGCCGGGGCGCGGCTGCCGATCCTGGGCTACTGGAGCGTCGGCCCGGTCAGCTTCCGCCGCACCGCGGCCGGGGCGATCGTGCCGGTCGCGGTGCACAACCCGCTGTCGGTCTGGCAGACGTCCGGCATCACGGCAGTGAGCATGGACAACGCCGGGACCGCCTACCGGCGGATCGTGCCGCACACCCATCCGGGCAGCCAGTACGCGCTGGGCGGCGGCGGCGCCTTCGCCGCTCCCGAACTCGTCGGCACCTTCGATCCGGCCCGGATCCGGTCCTTCAGCAGGCTGTCGGAGGTGCCGCTCGGCGGCTATCAGGCGATCACGGCCGCGCCGGCGACGCCAGCCAGCAGGCGGGCGCTCCGCGGTGGCGACCTGCTCCCGAACCAGAACCTCGGCGGATTCGTCAGCCAGCCGGTGAATCTGGTCACCACCCTTTCGGCGCTGCCGGCCCTGCAGAACATCGTCCAGTACGGGCTGAACCTGCCGGTCAGCGACCCGATCAGCGTGATCAGGGTCAGGGTCGCCGGGGTCACCGGGCCGAACCCGGTGTCACTGGAGCGGATCAGGGAGGTCGCACAACAGATCGCGGTGCGCACCCACCTGGCGGTTGACATCGTGGCCGGGTCCTCGCCCGCCCCGGTCACCGTCGACCTGCCGGCCGGCAGGTTCGGGCGGCCCGCCCTGACGCTGACTCAGGACTGGGTGAAGAAGGGCGTCGCGGTGGCCATCCTGTCCGCCGTCGACAAGAACAGCCTCGCGCTGTTCGTGCTCATCCTGATCGTGTGCGCGCTGTTCGTGGCGAACTCGGCGACCGCCGCGATCCGCGGCCGCCGCCGCGAACTCGGCGTGCTCGCGTGCCTGGGCTGGTCCAGGCCGCGGCTGTTCACCGCGGTGCTCGGCGAACTCGCCGCCATCGGACTCGCCGCTGGGATCCTAAGCGCGGCGGCGGCGCTGCCGCTGGCCGCCGCACTCGGCCTAAATGCCGAGCCGGCCCGGGCCGCGCTAGCCGTGCCGGTCGCGACCGCGGTCGCGGTCATGGCCGGTCTGATCCCGGCCTGGCTCGCGGCCAGGGCCCAGCCCGCCGCGTCGGTAAAGCCGGCCGTCCTGGCGGTCCGTCAGGGCCGCCACCCGGGCGGCATCGCCGGCCTTGCCGCGGTCAACGTGCTGCGGACACCCGGGCGGGCACTGGTAGGCGCCGTCAGCCTCGCCGTCGGGATCACCTCGCTGACCATGCTCACCGCCCTGTCCCTGGCGTTCCGCGGCGTGGTCGTCGGCTCGCTGCTCGGCGACGCCGTCGCGGTCCAGGTCCGGGGCGTCGACTACATCGCGGTGGCGGCAACGGTGCTGCTCGGGGTACTCGCCGTCGCGGATGTCGTGTTCCTCAACATCACCGAGCGCGCCGCCGAACTGGCCGTAATTCGCGCGTTCGGCTGGCCGGAGTCCGCCCTCAGCCGCCTGGTCATCGGCGAGAGCCTGATCATCGGCCTGACCGGCTCGCTAGCCGGGGCAGCGCTCGGCCTGGGCGCGGCAGCCACGTTCGCCGGGCAGGCGCCGGGGCCGCTGTACCTGGTCGCGGCCATGTCGATGGCCGGCGGCGTGGCCATCACGGCGGCGGCCGCTCTCTGGCCGGCCAGGGCCCTGCGCCGGCTCCCAGCCGCGCACCTCCTAGCGGCCGACTGAATCTGGCCATGCCGATCTCGAGAACCGGATAGACATGGGTCGTGAACAGTCCGCTGAGCGCGCAGCCCGGTCGATATAGGCGGGTCAGAGTCCTCCGACCGGCATGCGACCGCGGGCAAGCCCCCCGGTGAAGACGATCATCATGTCCGGCGCTATCGCGCTGGTCACCGCCCTGTTCGGAACGCCGCTCTTCATCAGGCTGATGCGGCGGCTCGGCTATGGCCAGCCGATCAGGCTGGAAGGTCTGAAGTCACACGAAACCAAGCGCGGCACGCCGACCATGGGCGGAGCGGTCTTCGTAGCCGCGGCCCTGATCGGCTACGCCGCCGGGCATGCCCTGACCCACACCGGGGTGACCGCGTCGGGCGTGCTCGTGCTGCTGCTGATGACCGGCCTCGGCATGGTCGGCTTCCTGGACGACTTCCTGAAGATCTCGCGGCAGACGAGCCTCGGGCTGCGGAGCCGGGCGAAGGTCGCCGGGCAGGTGATTGTCGCGGCCGTGTTCGGACTCCAGGTTCTGCAGCATCCGGATGGGTTCGGGATGACCCCGGCCAACGCCCGGCTGTCGTTCGTGGCGGACTTTGGCCCGGTGCTCGGCACCCTGCCGTTCGTGATCTGGGCCGTCATAATGATCGTCGGCGCGTCCAACGCGGTGAATCTCACCGACGGACTCGACGGCCTGGCCACCGGGGCGACCGTCGTGGTGCTGGCCGGCTACGTGCTGATCGGATTCTGGCAGCAGAGCAACGATTGCACCAACGGCCTGCTCGCCCCGGGCTGCTACATGGTGCGCGATCCGCTGGACCTCGCCGTCGTCGCGACCTCGGTGCTGGGCGCCTGCATCGGGTACCTGTGGTGGAACGCACCGCCGGCCAGGATCATCATGGGCGACACCGGATCGCTGGCGCTCGGCGGAGTGCTGGCCGGCCTGGCGATCTGCACCAAGACCCAGTTGCTGCTCGGGATACTCGGCGGCCTGTTCGTGATCATCACGATGTCCGACGTGATCCAGGTCGGCGTGTTCAAGGCCACCCGGATCCGGACCGGCACGGGGAAGCGCGTGTTCAAGATGGCGCCGTTGCACTATCACTTCGAACTCAGCGGCTGGGCGGACACCACCATCGTGATCAGGTTCTGGATGATCTCCGGACTGTGCGTGGCGGCGGGCCTTGCTATCTTCTACATTGCCTGGCTGCGGGCTTAAATTGCGCTGGCAGGACCCCGCCTGCTGAGTAATGCGGAGGATCCGTGGGCGAACTCGAGGTGACGGGACCGCCCGGCGCGCAATCCGCCAGTGCGGGCGGCTACCGGGACCCGCATGAGACGTCGATCACCTTGCTGGTCCTGGGCGCGGTCATCGTTGCCCTGATGCTGGCGCAGATCGTGCTGCCCGGCTTTCAGGGCGTTCTCGGCTGGCTGGTTTCCTCGCCGTCCGGGATAGGTCTGACCGCTGCGCTGACAATCGCCTTCAGCTTTCTCTGGCTGACCTTCCGTACGCGTGCCGCACAGCACGGAACGAGGTACCAGCGCGGGTTCGGTGTCGCGGCGGTCATCGCCGCGATCATGTGGCTACCGCCGTTCGTCGCGGCCCTCTTCATCGCTGGCCCGTTCGCTCTGCTCGGCCCGGTGCTGCTCTTCGCGGGCATCGGCCTGAGCAATTACTTCCTGGTTGGATGGGCTGTCGCGATCGGTACTCTCGGCATCTTCGAGGGCTCCTTCGGGATCACCAACCGCCTGCCGGCATCACTCTGGGTGAGTTGGGGACATGCTGCGATCTACCTCGGGCTAGGCGTGCTGACCGTTGGCGCTGGCATCGTCGCCCGAACCAGGGAGAATCGTCAGTTCCAGCCGGTTGCGCCCCGCTAGTGACAGGGCCAAGGCCCGTTAAATGCGGCCGGCAAGGTCGGCCGTCAGCCCAGGGCGACTTCGCGGTCGGCGAACGCATGGCGCGTGACACCGTCGCTCGGATCGACGTGCGGTCCCCGGTCCGCCAGGCTGAGGCGTTGCGCTACGTGCTGGGAGGCGTCGTGGCCGCTCAGGATCCAGGCGATGACGGCCACCGAGTCGTCGCACGCATGCGCGGCGTCCAGTGCGGCGCGGCCGAGTTCGGTGGCGTATCCGTGTCCCCAGGTCTCGGGCGCGAACCGGTAGTACAGGTTCCAGTTCCTGGTCCGCTGGCGCTGAACCCCGCCGACGCCGAGCACCCGGCCGCTCTGGCGGTCTCTGGCCATCCAGTAGCTGAGCCCATCGCGTTCCCAGCGGGCGGCCGCCCGGCTGAGCCAGTCCCGGGTGGTTCCCAGGTCCGGGTGCCGCCCGTGCGGGGCGTGCGTCCAGGTCCGCGGATCCGAGGTGATCGGGAACAGGTCGTCGGCGTCCTCCGGCGTTGCCGCCCGGAGGATCATCCGGTCCGCGTACACGGTCGAGAAGTCGGTCACGCCTGACTCTAATGGATGGTTCAGGGAAGCCGGCCTGCATGAAGTATTCAAGACTCTCGACAGGAAGCACGGCGGCACCGTCGTCGGAGACATGATCCTCTTCCTCGGGCATCAGGTCGGCTGGAGCGCCCTGCTCGTCTAGAGCGTAGCGACGGGCCACTTCGGCATTCTGGGAGCCGTAAACCAATGCCACGCATCCGGCCTGCGTGCCGGAGTCCGCGCGGGCGCGCAGCAGCCTCGGTCGCCGACTGACCCCGGTAGGCCGGTGCGACCGCACGGACCCGTTATGGTACGTACTGGATGACCATCAGGGAGACGCATGGCACGGCACATCTTTCTCTGTCCGCTCCGCTGGGCAGACGCGGATGTCTACGGGGTTATCAACAACGTGGCGTTCATGCGCTACCTGGAAGAGGCGCGAGTGGACCTCCTCGGCTGCATGGCGCCGGCCGAGCAGGACAGTTTCCTGCGCAGCGGATCGGTCGTAGTACGGCATGAGATCGACTACAGGCAGACCCTCGTTCACCGTCGCGACCCGGTGGAAATCCAGATCTGGGTCAGCCGCGTGCGGGCCTCGACTGTCACGATCGGCTATGTGGTCAAGGACGGCGAGAGGATCTATGCCAGTGCCCGGTCCGTACTGGCGCCCTTTGACTACCAGGCGCAGCGCCCCCGCCGGCTGACCGATGGGGAGGCTGCCTTCTTCGACAAGTACCACGAGGAAGACTCGTAGCAGTCTGGCGCAGCGCCGGGGATCCCCGAGCAGACGATGCGATCGATGGGCAGCAGTGGCCACGTCGCTCGGGCTGAGCAGAACCCGGGCCGCCGAGCCGAGCGGCTGCACGAGGCCAGCCACGGAATGGCGTGTGTCCTGCGCGAGCCGGACGCGTTCCTCCGGCACCTCCTCAGCCTGAATCCACCGTCGGGCTTGGCTTGGTTCGGTTTCCGGCGTTGCGTCGCTGCGTTTGCTGGCCGGGCCGCGATGGCTTTGTTTTCGGGCATGTCAGGGTCGCCGCTCGCGGTGCCTGCGGCTTGTCCGGGATGCTGGGGCTGAGTTCGCGGTAAGGGGGTGGCGGCTGGGGCCGTGCGCGGCGGGCGTGACCTGGTCGGGGCTGGTCAGGCCGCTGCGGCGGGCGGCCCGCAGGCCGCGTCGAGGAGGTTCATCCACGGGTGCTCGCGGTGCCAGTTCGAGGGCAGGTGCAGGGTGAGGCTGCCGCGGCCGGACCGGGCGATCCGGGCCGGGACGGCGATGAGGTCCCGGCGGATCGTGGCGGCGCGGGCGGCCGCGTGGAACGGCGAGGCCAGCGCGCCGGCGGCGTGAATCAGGTTATGGGCGATCGCGGCGCAGGCCAGCCATGCGGCGTTCGCGGCGAATGAGCCGGATGGCATGTGGGCGAGCGGGCCGCCGATCAGGTCGGCGTTGACCTGCTCGATGATGGCGTGGCCGCGGTGGAGCAGGTCGGCCTGGCCGGTGGCCATGGCGTTGTCGGTGAGGAACGCGTGGTGGCGCCACAGTTCGAATAGCTCGCCCTGCCCTGAGGCGGCCAGCGGGTTCAGGCGGCGGACCCGGCGGACGATCAGCCGGGCGGTGACAGCGTGCGCGCGGTCGGACGCGAACGCGGTATAGGTGGTCTCGGCGATCTGGGCGTCGGAGATCCACCGCTTCTCGTCCTCGTCCCATACTGCCGTCGGGTACCGGATGCCGGTCCACTGGCCGTCGCCGATGGCGGCGATCGCCCGGCGGACCGCGGCGTCCATGGAGACGGTGAAGGAGAACCGCACGTCAGCGGCCCGGCATGCCGCGATCGTCTTTCTCGCGTAGTAGGCGGAGTCGCCGCGCATGTGGAGCTGTCCGGTGCAGCCCGCGGCGCGGGCCGCCGTGATCGCCTCGGCGGCGAACCGCGCCGATCCCCGCGCGGACCCGGCGTTCCCGCCGCGCAGCCGGGTGCAGGCGATCACCGGGGACACGCTGTGCGCCGTGGACACGGTCGCGATCAGCGCGTTCAGGCCGCGGACCCGCAGGTCATACCCGGCGATCTTCGCATGGCCGAACCGCGCTCCCTGCTTCGCCGGGCCGTGCACCGGCCGCTGCACCGAATCGATGTCGATGACCGCCAGCACGCCGGCATCGGGCAGGACCGGGGCCGCGCCGGCCAGCCGGGCCAGCAGCAGCCGGGACACCGCCTCGACCTGGGCCGCGTTGCCGTAGGTGAACCCGCGCAGGAACGACCCCAGCGTCGACGGCGCCCGGATCCCGCCGAAGACCTCCGCCATCGCGCCGTGCCGCAGCACGTCCATCCCGTCGATGCAGTCCGCGCCCGCGATCATCCCGGCCACGATCGCGGGAACCTTCAGCTCCGCGTTCACCCCGGTCTTCGCCGCCACCCTGACATGAGCGGCGACCAGGTCCCGCAGGCCGCAGCGCTGCCCGAGCCGCATCACCGGGACCAGGCCGGCCTGCGCGATCAGGTTCGGCTCATCAAAGACAGCGCGGGTCCTGGCGGCGGCATGCAACAATTGCATCTTGTAAGTGGCCCTCTCGGCTGGGATCTCCCGGTGTGTCGCAACTCCGATTATCCCAGGTCAGAGGGCCTCTTCATGCCCGAACTGACCAATAAAACCTAAATGGCTACACAGTTCGACGGTGGATCCAGGCTCAG
>JAJYTW010000285.1 GCA_021792855.1 Actinomycetes bacterium | reverse complement strand
CGTGTGCGCGATCCTGGCCGCGACCGAGGCCGGGTACGTCGCCGGGCGCAGCCAGGCCGGGATGACCTGGATCGGCGCCACCGCCGGGCTGGACGCCGCCAAGGCCGGAGCCGGCATGCTCGGCCGGACCGGCCGGGACTGGTGGCAGGCCACCGCCGCGGTCGAGCCGCACCAGTGGATCTACCACGACAGCCAGCCCGGCAACCCCGGACCCGTCCTCACCACCTGACCCCGGCCGCCCGACCGGGGCACGGCGCCGGGACAGCCGCTCGCGGGCGAACAGCCGCCGGCCCGCACACCGACGTGAGTAACAGGCCCCGATCGCTCAGCGCGGCTCTCAGCGCCGTCCAGGGCCTATCGCCCGTGGCGATCGCCGGTCCCCTCCCGTTCCGTTCCCGCCAGGACGGAACGGAACGGCCAGTTCAGATATTCAGGCGCCGCGGGCCGGGAAGCGTCCGCCGGGCCGGCAACCCCGAACCCGGGATCGCCCGCCGCGGCGGAAACAGTCACAGCGCGCTGACCTGGGCAGACAGCCACCAGGAGGCAGACCGCCATGCAGACCGCCAAGATCAAGAGGGCATCTACCTGCTCAGACAGCCAGACCGCCAGCTTTTCGGGACTTCCCGCGCCCGCGCGCGCCCGCGCGCGTAGACCCCTGGCGGTCTGGCGGTCTGGCGGTCTGCCCAGGTCACGGCACCTGGCAGGCCGCCACTGAGGGGTCAGGCCGCCACTACGCCTGGGCATGGCGGCCTGCATCCTCGGGAAGCGCGAGCCACCACTCGCTCCGGCCGTTCTGGCCGGTCGGCAGTTGCTCCGCGCGGATCTTGAGCTGCTTCCGCGCCCGCTCCACGGTCCGCTGGCTGAAACCATGCGCATTGCTCGCCTCCGCGAGCACGTCCTTGGTCCGCTGCGGACCGGCGCCCAGGTACTCGCGGAGCCACGAGACACATTCGGCTTTCTCGGTCCGGTCGGCGAGGGTGCCGCCGGACTCGGCCAGGATGTCGCGGACACTGCGCTCGGATTCACCAGTGAAGTGCAGCCGCCCGACCCGGGCGTCGCCCTCACGCGTCTCGATGACCGCGGACTGGACGACATAGGTCAGGTTCGGCAGGTCGAGGCGCCCGAGGTTGTTCTTGACCTGGGAGACGACGCAGCCGCCGTCCTCGGATTCCGGGTCGCGGGCAACCGCGACCACGGCGCGGACGAACGCGGTGAACGCCCGCGATCCGGTGACCAGGGTCAGCGGGTCATCGGTCGCGGACTTGTTGAAGTGCGCCAGGCCGACGACCATGCACCCGGTGTCGTCCGCCAGCCGGCCGAGTGGTTCCAGCACGGTCCGCATGGCCCGGTCGTTGTAGGTGTCCACGTTCCGATCGATCACCGACATGAGCGGGTCAAGCGCCAGCAGCGCGACCTCCATGCGCTTGATCTCGGCCGCCACCAGATCGCAGTCGCGCGGCATCGTCAGCTCCAGCCGCGAGGCCGTCTCGATCTGCTCCACCTCGATCCGGTACACCAGGTCCAGGTCGGCTCCGGCTGCGATCAGCCGCGGCACGATCGTGTGCTGCCAGGAGTCCTCCGTAGCGGCGTAGAACACCGGCCGCGGCGCTCCCTCATAAACCCCGGGCAGCGTGCCGCGAGTGATCTGGGCGATCATCCAGACCAGCAGCAGGCTCTTGCCGATGCCCTCCCGGCCCGGGATTAGGCTCAGGTGCCCGGCCGGCAGGCGGTCCTCCCAGCCCCACAGCACCGGCAGCGGCTCAATAGCGGAAGCCGGAGTCAGCACCACCTTCCGCAGCGCAGGCAGCGCCGTCGTCGGGCCGCCCGGCTCGCAGGAGCAGTAGTCCGGTTTGCTGCGGCACTCGGCGCAGGTCGGCTCCAGCTCTCCGGGTCGCTGCACCAGCGGGCGGCCGCAAGGACACTGATCGCCGCCAGTCCGCGCGCTTGTCATGTGCTGTCCTTCCCCCTGTAGTCACCCGGGCGCGGATCACCGAAGTGCTCCCGGCCGCCCGGTCCCCAGCGCAGCGCTTCCAGCTCCGCGTAGCCGGGATTCCGCGCGGCATGCCGGGCCGCGGCCCGGGCCGGTGCCAGGCTGGCGAACCACATACAGGCTTCGTCCTCGCGCCCGCGCCGGTAACCGGCCGCCTCACCCTCCGCGTAACCGCGGCGGTACCCGGCCAGCTCCGCCGCCCGCACACGCGCCGCAACCTTGTCCAGCCATTCGGACCGCGCCAGCAGCTCGGCGATGGCATGCGCCAGGTCCACCGGCTCCCCGGACGGCCCGCTACTCGGCCGGGGTACGATCAGCACGACTCAGCCTCTGGACAAGTGCAGGGTCGCTCGCGGCCGGTCCTGGTGACACAGGGCCGGCCGTTGTCGTTGTCGGCGTAATCCCGAGCACGCGCAGGATGTCCGCTGTGATGACCCGCCATTGCGCGCCGAGCCGCACGACCCGGATGCCAAGCTCATCGAACTCGCCGCGGCGGTGACGCTCCCGCGCGACCGGCTCGGAGATCCCGAACGCTCTGCCAAGGGTCTTCAGGTCGGTGCTGGCCGGGAGCGCCAGTAGCTCGGCCCGGCTCAGGGACTTCATGGGGTCTCCAGCTCGCGAACGGACAGTCCACTCAGCCACCGGTCCACTTCGACGCGCCTGTATCGGACGAGCCGAGACCCCGGCGGCCGGATCGGAACGGGCCCTACGCCCTGGTCAGCCCACTTCCTGACGGCGCGAACCGTCACCCTGGCACGGTCGGCGAACTCGACCGCAGTCAACAGCTCTTGATCGTCGGTCTCGCAACTATCTGCCTGATCTGGGAGATGAACTCGCATGACCAGAGTCCTACCAGATGCCACGCGCAAGCGCAACGAACCGCCGCTATTGTGAGTCCATGAAGCAAGATGCCTGGCAACGCCGACTGACGCAGACTGTGTCGACCCAGGTACGAAGGTTCCGGCAGGAGCGCCGGATGAGTGCTCAGGCACTCTCCGATCGCTGCGGTGAACTCGGGCTGCTTCTGCCCAGGCCGGTGCTATCGAATCTGGAAAACGGGCGACGCGACTCGATCAGCCTTGGAGAAGTACTGATACTTGCCGCGGCCTTGGATGTGCCGCCGCTGCAGCTCGTCGTTCCGGTCGGGTACTGCGAGGACATCGAGATCCTGCCTGACCTTCGCGTGCCCGTATGGGATGCCGCCAAGTGGATCGACGGTGAGTCCCGGCCGGTGATCAGGATGAACGACAAAGGACTGCGGATCAGCTTCGACGGCGAGCCGACGATCGCCGATTACTACCGCGCACATGACGCTGCGATCAAGAGCTGGCGACTTCTGCTAGAGCGGATGACTGAGGCGATATCCCGGGGCGAGACTGCTTCGGCCAAGACCTACGAGGCCGCCGCATCGCGGTCCGTGGCCGAGATCGCCTCGGTGCGGCACAGGATCCACGCGCGGGGGCTGCTCGTTCCGCCGGCACCCTCGGAACTGACCAACTTGCCGGCTCCTGAGCAGAGCGCCGGGTTGCCGGAGTGACCGCATCGGGCATGCGATACCTGTCAGTCCTGCCTGGCATGATGCGGCCTGATGGTCCGATGATGGGCCGACGCTGACCTTCCCGGGAGTCCGGATGAAGCCCCCCAAGCCCTACCGCGCGTGCTCCTGCCGCGACCCGCAGACCGGGCTCCTGCTCGGCCGGTCGTGCCCCGACCTCGGCCGCAAGGGCCACGGCGGCTGGTACGCCCGGTACGAGGCACCCCGCAGCGCGGACGGCCCGCGGCGCCGGCCGCGGATCGGCCCGTTCGCCACCGAGCGCGCGTGCAGGGAAGCCCTGGACGCCGCGATCGGCCGCGTCCGCCAGGGTGCGCACATCGAGGACCGGTCGAGGACCTTCGGCAGCTACCTGACGGACCGCCTCCGCTGGTGGGAGTCCGAGGCCGAGCTGAAGCCGAGCACCCTGGCCAGCTACCGCGAGGCGATCGAGCTGTACTTCCGGCCCGGGCTAGGGCACGTCCGCCTGGTGGACCTGCGTGACCGCCACTTCCGAGATCTGTACGCGGCGATGCGGCTGATCAACCGGCCGGAAGCGGCCGACGACCGCGGCGATCTGCTGCGCCGGCTGCTGGCCGCCCGCAGCGAACGGGACGGCAAGCGCATCTCGACCAGGCCGCTGTCCGATGCCAGGATCAAGCGGATTCACGCCGTCGCCCTGAGCGCGCTGGCGGACGCAGTTCCGTACACACTTCCGTACAACCCGGCCGCCGCCGTGCGGCCAGGCGGCAAGCGCGGCGCCCGGAAGACCAGGCCGCTGCTGTGGACCGAGCCCCGCGCGGCCCGCTGGCGCGAGACCGGGGAGGTCCCCGCCCCCGTGATGGTCTGGACCGCCGCTCAGTGCGGCACCTTCCTGGACTCCCTGGTGGCGCCCGGCCGCCCTGCCGAGCGGCTGTACGCGCTGTTCCACGTGGCTGCCTACTACGGGCTGCGCCGCTCCGAGCTGGCCGGCCTGTCGTGGGCCGATCTCGACCTGGACCGCCGCCGGATGCACGTGCGGCAGGCTCAGGTCGATGACGCCCTGGACTCGACAAAGAGCGAGGAATCCGACCGCCAGGTCGTGATCGATGAGGGCACCGCGGCTGTGCTCCGGGCGTGGCGCAAGACGCAGCTCGCCGAGCGCGTGGCGTGGGGACCGGCCTGGACGGATACCGGCCGCGTCTTCACGCGGGAAGACGGCACCGCCCTGCGCCCGGCCTGGATCAGCGTCCGGTTCGGCACTCTCTCCGCCCGGGCAGGCCTGCCGCCGATCCGGTTCCACGACCTCCGGCACGGCACCGCCACGATGCTGCTGGCCGCTGGCCAGCCGATCAAGGTCATCTCCGAAATCCTCGGCCACGCGACCTCGGCATTCACGGCCGACGTGTACACCGAGGTCGCCGAAGAACTGGCTGACGCCGCGGCGTCGGCGATCGCAGCATTTGTCCC
>JAJYTW010000036.1 GCA_021792855.1 Actinomycetes bacterium | reverse complement strand
CGTGCTCGGCATCGCCGGCGTCGCGCTGTTCGTGCTGCTCACCATTCCCGTGCTCGGCGACAAGCTGACCGCGTTCCTGAGTGCCAAGGGGTCCAAGGCGGCGCCGCCGACCTTCCTGATCGGCCTTGCCATCCTGCTGGCCGGCCTGGGCGCGCACGCCAGGATCCTGATCGTCGGCGGGGCATTCCTGATCGGCCTGGTGCTGCTCGGCGCGCTGCTGGACAACTACTGAAGCGCGGCCGATCGCGGCCCGGCGGCCCGCGATCCGGCGACCTCTCCCGGCGATTCGGCCGGGGCCTGGCCCAGCGATTCGGCCGGGGCCTGGCCCGGCGATGACGCGGCGCGCTGCGCCCGGCGCCGGAACCGCGCCACCCGTGCGTCCCAGTCGTAGATGACCGCCGTCCGGGCGATCAGATCGTGCAGCGCCCGGCGATCGCGCCGCACCAGGATGCCCAGAAACCCCAACCCGAAGAACAAGAAGCTCAGCGGGAACGCCAGCGTCCGGATGATCGCCGTGCGCGGCCCGATCGCCTCGCCGGTACGGCGCACCACCCGCAGGCCGAGCAGGGCCATGCCGAGCGTCCGGCCGGCCACCCCCCAGGAGTACGCGTAGTAGACGAACTGCCAGCAGACGAAGATGACGGCGGTGACCGCGTTCTGCTTGCTCCAGGAGACGCTGCGGCCGGTGATCACGTCTACCGCGTAGGCGGCGACAGCCAGTCCGACCACGAACGCGCCGCTGCTGACCGCCGCGTCGATCAGATAGGCGGCCAGCCGGGACGCGGCGCCGGCGTAGCAGCCGTGCAGGTTCGCGTCCGCCGGGTCAGGCGGTGCGGCGCTCATCGCTCGGAGGGGGCCGCCACGGACGCCGGACGGCCCGGGCCGCCGTCATCGCCGCGCCGCAGCACCCGCGCCATTGCCCTGCCGATGACCTCGTCGGCGGAGACGGCCTGGCGCCGCGCGACCGTCAGGGCACTGCCCGCGACACCGCCGGAGGACCGGGCGATCACGGCGCCGAGATCGGTCCGCTCGACTAGGCCGTCGATGTCGATCCGCTCGGCGATCTGGTTGACGTCCACCCGGTCGGCCACGGCCGCCACGTCGACCTGCTCGATGACGTCGTCGAAGTCGACCCGGCGCAGCAGCCTCGCCACGTCTACCCGGTCCAGCAGCGCGTCCGGGTCCGCCCGGTCCAGCAGGGCGTTCACGTCCACCCGGTCCAGCAGGGCGTTCACGTCCACCCGGCCAAGCAGCGCGTCCGGGTCGACCCGGTCCAGCAGGGCGTTCACATCGACCCGGCCAAGCAGCGCGTCCACGTCGACCCGGTCCAGCAGGGCGTTCGGATCGACCTTGGCCAGCAACTGGTTCACGTCCAGCGCCTGCACGACAAGACTGGTGACCCGTTCCGCGATCGCCTGGGCGAGGGCCTCCACCGGGTTGCTCACCGACTGCTGACCGTCTCGGGCAACGGAGTCTCACTTCGCTCGGGTGTGACGAACGCGCTCGGAGGCCTTCTCCGGCACGGAAAGGATGACCCCGCCGCGACCCGCGCACCTCGCCCGGATCGGGTGAACTTCGGCTGGTCCCTATCGCGCGCTAGTCCCCGGTCACCGGCTCGGCCAAATCGTCCAGGGCGAAGCTGAGGTAGCGGTCAACCGAGCGCCGGACGGCGGCGGCCCCGTCAGCGGCGACGTTCCGCCGCCACCAGGCGCCGTAGACCCGGTCGAACGGATAAGGCTCCAGCATCGCCAGCGCCCGGCGGACGATACGCGGCCGCTCCGGAATGTAGTTCGGGTAGCTGTACATGAAGCTGAGCCAGCGGCGGTCCGAGACGACCGTAAGGATGTCCCCGGAGAACAGTGCCCCGCGGCCGCCCTCGCCGCCGGCCCAGTGCAGCACCTGGCCGCCGTCGAAATGCACCCCCAGATTGAGGAGCGTGAGGCCGTTGCCGATCGGGTGGGTGTCGCCCGTCCAGAACACCACGGCGTCGTCCGGTCGGCCAACCCACTGCCGGTCGGCGGCGTGAATGTAGACCGGCGCATCGAACGCGTGCGCCCACTCGATCATGCTGCCGTAGAAGTGCGGGTGGCTGATCGCGATCGCGCTGACCCCGCCGAGGTCCCTGACCTGGGCGATCAGATCATCATCGAGGTAGGTGATCATGTCCCACAGCACGTTGCCGCCCGGCGTGCGGATTAGTAGCGCCCGCTGACCGATCGCCGTGGCCGGCTCGGCGCCGATCCCGATCACGCCGTCGCCCTCGGAATCGACCCGGCCCCGGTGCCCGGCCTCGCGCAGTTCCGCCAGGGTGGTCCACCGCTGGCCGTCCCAGCCCACGTACTGACGCTCGTCGTCGCAGATCGGGCAGTCGGCGCGAGGCGCGCCGTACTGGACTCCGCACGTCCGGCAGATTGGCAGGTCGGCTGTCATAGCCAGCACGCTATCCCGGATCACCCGGCTCCGGCCGAGGCAGCGCGGCCGAGGCAGCGCGGCCGAGGCAGCGCGGCCTAGGGGCCTCGATCGCGCTGTGCAACTGGGGGTGCCTCAGGCAGTGCGTCCGACAGCGCCGCCCGCCCCCGAAGGCCGCGGATCCAGCGGCACGGGCCCTCGCGAAACCTGATCGGCGCTGATCGGCGCTGATCGGCGTGGTGTGAATGGCCCATAACCGACGCTCCAGTGACCACTATGTGCCATCCACACCACAGGGCCCGCGCCCCGCCGCACCCCGGCAGCCGGCACAGGATTCCGCCGGAACGGGCATTGAGGTATTTTGCTGCTTCCGGCTCAATGGCGTAGGAGGACGGCAGCGTGCGTGCCCTCTTCATCCAGCAGGACCACGTCTCCCCGGTCGGCCCCGTCGGAGAGCGACTGGCGGACCGCGGATACGAGATCCACGAGTTCAACGTGGTACCCGGGGAACGTCATCACGAGCCCGGCGTGCGGGTCGACTTCCCCGACCCGCTCGACTATGACCTGATCATCCCGATGGGCGCCCCGTGGTCGGTCTACGACCAGGACCGGATCGGCACCTGGATCAACGACGAACTCGGCGTGCTCAGGCGCGCGCACGCCGCCGGTGTCCCGGTGCTCGGCATCTGCTTCGGCGGCCAGGCACTCGCCGCCGCGCTCGGCGGGACCGTCGTGCGAGCCGAACGCGGCGAACTCGGCTGGGTGACGCTGCGGACCGAACGGCCCGGCCTGATCGACGCTGGCCCGTGGTTCGAGTGGCACACCGACCGGTGGATCCTCCCCGAGGGCATCGAGGCGATCGCCCGCAGCGACGCAGCCGAGCAGGCCTTCGTCTGCGGCCGATCCCTCGGCCTGCAGTTCCACCCCGAGGTGACGCCAGACACGCTCCGGCTGTGGCTGGGCAGCGACGGCGACGACCCGGCCCTCGCCGGGGTCACCGACTACCAACCGCTGCTAGCGGAGACCGACCGGATCGCCGGGGCCAACCGGGACCGCGCGTACCGCCTGGTCGATCGGTTCCTCGACCAGGTGGCCTGCGCCGACCCGGTCCCGGTCCCGCTGCTGCGCTAAGCCCGAGGTCCGGCACCGCCCGGAGCCAGACCGGCGCCCGGAGACGCCCGCCGGAGCCCGGGACCGCGGACCGGCCGCGGACCAGACTCAGGCCGGCTCGGGCGGGTACTCGCTCAGCACGTGCTCGCCCCACTCGGCCGTCGCCCCGGCGACCGCCTCCTGCACGGCCAGGTGCGACATCAGCGTGCCGGGGGCGGCGCCGTGCCAGTGCCACTCCCCTGGCTCGGCCCAGACCGTGTCCCCAGTCCGGATCGGCCGGGCCGGCTCACCGCGGCTCTGCACGAACCCGGCGCCCTCGGTCACGTGCAGCGTCTGGCCGCGCGGATGCGCGTGCCAGGCCGTCCGCGCGCCGGGCGTGAAGTGCACCCGGAGCACGGAGACGGCGGACGCCTGCGACGGCGCGGCGATCTGGTCCAGCCAGACCTCGCCGGTGAACCACTCGGCCGGCCCCCGGGCGCTGCCGCCGGCGCCGCTGTCGATCCGCATCTCCTCAGCCGCGTCCTTCCTGCTCGGCGAGGCTGAAGGCGACGTCGCCCTGCTCGGTCACCTGAGCGTCGAGCGCCTTGTCCTCGAGCACCACCGCCGCGCCGGACTCGACGAACACCCGGGCGCCGCCTTCCTCGACCACCTGGTCCCCGGCCGCCGGCCCCTCGGTCAGCGTCAGCGCGAACGAGGTCGATCCCTCGTCCTGCGACATGATCCGCAGCCCGGTCTGCTCCGGTAGTTCCTGCTGGGACGTCAGGCTCCGGATCGCGGTGACCGCGTTCGGCGTAAGCGTGAGCATGGCTGCCTCCCTCATCCTGGGTGTGGGAATTGGGGCTTGCCCTACCCGCTCTGCGCCATGCCAACCAGGGGGCCGGGCGAACCGGGCTACCTGCCCCGCTCCGCGCCGGTCGGCTCGAGTTCGTCGTGCAGGTGCCGGCCGACCAGGCGGTCCGGCCGGCCGATGAAGAAGTAGATCGCGCCGACGATCGCCACGATGGCCATCACAAGCAGCGTGACCCAGTCGATGTTGAAGTAGGCCCGCGGGCTGGACAGGCCGCTCGGCAGCACCACGTTGACCAGCATCAGCGCCAGGTAGACGGTAGCGACGATGGTCACCGGCCAGCCCCACCGGCCCAGCTTGTACCGGCCCTCGGGGCGCCATCCCCTGGCTCGGGCGATCAGCGAGGCGATCACGGTCATCAGGAAGGACAGGTAGATGCCGCTGACGCCGAAGGACACCAGCGAGACCAGCACGTTGGTGTTGGCCGGGTAGGTGATGAACCCGATCGTGATGTTGTGGGTCGGCGACGGGAACTCCAGCAGCACGAACAGGAACGTCACGATCGTGCCGCCGAGCAGTGCGTTCACCGGCGTCTTGAACCGCGGGCTCACCTTCGACATCCATCCCGACCCGGGCAGCGCGCCGTCCCGGGCGTAGGAGAACGCGAGCCTGCTCCCGGCTCCCTGCACCGACGTTCCGCAGGAGAAGAACGCGAAGATGATCAGCAGGAGCAGCAGGTCCTGCAGCCCGCTCGGAAGCTGGCCGAGGATGTAGGTGACGCCGCCGCCTTTCACTGTCTTGCCGACCGGGTCGGTGGCCGGCATCGCCAGCAGCAGCGCCGCGGTCAGGATGAACGAGGCCACGCCGCCCCACAGCAGCGCGTAACGCATGGCCCGGGGCACCTGCCGACCGGCGTCCTTGGTCTCCTCGGAGATGTCTCCCGCCGACTCGAACCCGTAGAAGATGTACACCGGCGCGAGGACCGCGATCAGCGCCGCGCTGCCCCAGTTCCCGCCGAAGTTGAGCCCCAGCGGGTTGCTCGCCACGTGCTGAACGTTCTGGGTGGTGAACAGGAAGCCCAGGCTGTGGTGGAAGCCGTGAATGGCCAGGACGATCGCGATCCCGATGGTGCCCACGATCTCGACGTACACGCCGAACTGTGCGACCCGGCCCATCACCCGGGCGCCGGTGATGTTCAGGACGGTCTGGATCAGCAGCAGGATGACCGTGATCACCAGGATGGTGAGGTGGTTCGTCGGATCCAGGTTCCAGCCGAACCAGTTCTGCAGCAGCGCGGTGACGTAGCTGACCACGCCGGTGTCCACGGCGGCGACGGTCACCAGCAGCGCGATGCCGTAGAACCAGCCGACGAACCAGCCGTAGCCCGGGCCCACCGAGTTCTTGCTGTACTGGTAGAGCGCGCCAGCCACCGGGTAGTGGCTGGCCAACTCGCCGAACACCATCGCGACGAACACCATGCCGGCGACGGGCAGCCAGGTCAGCCACACGTAGGCCGGCCCGCCGGTGCCCACCCCGAGCAGGAACAGCGAGTAGATGCCGACCATCGGCGACAGGTACGTGAACGCAACCGAGAAGTTCGCGAACAGGCCGAGCACCCGGTTGAGTTGCGGGCGGTATCCGAGGCTGGCCAGCCGCGCATCGTCCTCAGAAAGCGCCGCGGCTTCCTGTCCTACCTCATTCGCCATGGGAACCTCCGATAGCCAGACCATGCGGCGTAGTGTTAAAAACTAAGAGTTCATATGTTTTAGCGTCAAGACCCCCGTCATGAGGACCTACCGGACGTGCGGAGATCACCTGGAACCGGCGAGGTGGGGCTCACGACCGTCGCCGTGCGGGAGATCCTGGCGCCGGTAGGCGAGCCCGGCGGGCGTGCCGAGACGGTGGCCGCCCGGTTGGGCGAGGCGATCAGGCTCGGGCTGGTCCTGGACCGCGAGCGGCTGCCGCCCGAACCCGAGCTAGCCGGCCAGCTTGGCGTCTCCACGGTCACCCTCCGGGAGGCGCTCGCGGTGCTCCGCGAGCAGGGCCTGGTGGTGACCAGGCGCGGCCGCGGCGGCGGCACGTTCGTCCGCGCGCCCGCCGACGTGGCCGAGGGCCTGGTCCGGCGACTCGGCCAGTTCACCACCCAGGGACTGCGCGATCTCGGCGACCACCGGTGCGCGGTGTCCGGGACGGCCGCCCTGCTCGCCGCCCAGCGGGCGTCGGCCGCCGAGGCGGGCGAACTGCGCCGCCAGGTAGACCGACTGCGGGCGGCCCGGACCCCGGGCGAGCGGCGGCGGGCGCACACCCAGTTCCGGGTGATGGTGGCGGTCGCCGCCCAGTCCCCCCGGCTCGCCCGCGAGGAGATCCGCCTCGCCGCCGAGATCGGCGACATCTCGTGGCTGCGGGTGACGCTTGCCGACCACGAGGAGTCGGTCCGGGCCACGGCCGCGCTGGCCGGGGCGATCGGCCGGGGCGCGGCGGCCCGCGCCAGGGACCTGGCCGAGTCCCAGGTGCGCGACGACACCGCCCGGCTGCTGCGGCTGCGGATCCGGATGTACGCGGCGGCCGCGGCCGGTGACGAGCCGGCGATCTGGGACGAGCCGACCGGGCGCGACCAGCGACCCGGCGCGGCCGTCGCCGCCCCGACCACCGCCGGAGGGGCCGGTCGCGCCGACCAGACCGACTCCGCCGGACCTGCCAGCCCTTCGGACCCGGTTAACGAGAGCCAGCCGGTCGGCCCGCCAGGGATGGCCGGCCCGGCGGGGGGCGCGCCATGTCCCGAGTGATCCCGGCCGCCGAGGTGCTCGGCCCGGTCATCGCCGACCTCGAGCGAGTGCTCGACTCGCTGTCCGATCTGGCGGCCCGGGTCGCCGATGCCACGCCGGCCGGCCCCGCCAGGCGTGCCGACCTGGTTGCGTTGCGCCCGGTGATCTTTGGCCTGCTGGCCGCCCACCGCGGCCTGGTCGCCGGCGCCGGGGTGATCACCGCCCCCGGCCTGCTGGCGGACGCGGCGCGATGCCTTGAGTGGTGGTGGACCTCCCCCTCCGGCGAGCCCGAGCCGCTCCGGGTGAACCTGGATCCGCGGGCGCCGGACTTCTACGACTACACGGCCGCGGCGTGGTTCCGTCCGACCGCCGAGGCTGGCCAGCGTCAGGTCGCCGGGCCGTACGTCGACCACGCCTGCACCGGCGAGTACACACTGACGCTGTCCACCCCGGTACCGCACCGGGACCGGCCGCTCGGGGTGGCGGCCGCCGACGTTCTGGTGGCCAACCTCGAGCCGCTCGTGCTGCCCGCTATGGCCGGTCTCGGCTACCCGGTCGCGCTCACCGGACCGGACGGCCGGGTGATCGTCTCGACCTCGCCGTCGTGGCCGCCCGGCCTGCGGCTGCCCGCCGCCGGGCGGTCCGGGCGGGGCCGGTTCCGCCCGGTCACCGCCGTGCGGCGGGCGGGGCACGGCGCGCCCGATCCGGCCGGGTCCGCGCCCGACCCGGAGGGGCCGATGCCGCCGTTCCGCTCCTGGCTGCTGGTCGAGACCGAGGATGCGGCCGCCGGGCCGGCCGGTGCCGGGCCGCTCGCCCGGCGGCGGGTCAGGTCCAGGCCGTAGCGCGCTTCCCGGCACGGCTGACGGCCCGCCGGTGTAGCGTCCATTCCGCGGCACCATTGCGGGGGCATTTGTCATCAGATTCACGATAATCCGGCCGGATCGGCGCGATGACGTGGCGGCGGCCGCGAGAGGCGGAGGCGAGATGGAACTCGGCGGGCGCGCCCGGATTCTGGCCGCACTGGGCGCGGTGACGGCGGCCCTGCTTGGCGTCGGCACGCTGACCACGGCGGTGGCCGCGGCGGCGCCGGCCGCCCCGACCACGCGGACCGCCCCGGCCGCCCGCGCCGCCCGGGCGCTGTACGCGGGCGGCGACTCCAAGGTGCTGTCGGTGTCGTGCACGGCCGCGGGCAACTGCGCGGCGGCCGGATCGTTCACCGACCGGGCGCGGCACGGCCAGGCGTTCGTGGTGAGCGAACGGCGTGGCGTCTGGGGCCGTGCCGAGGAGGTGCCCGGCCTGGCGGCCCTGAACGTCGGCGGCAGCGCGGGCATCCACCAGGTGTCCTGCTCCTCGGCGGGCAACTGCACGGCGGGCGGCTGGTACAAGGACGCCTCGGGTGACATCCAGGCGTTCGTCGCCACCGAGGCCCGCGGCACCTGGCGGACCGCGATGCCGGTGCCCGGTGTCCTCGCTCTGAACACCGGCGGCTACGCGGTCGTCCAGACCCTGTCCTGCGCGTCGGCCGGGAACTGCCTGGCGGCCGGTACCTACACGGCCATGGTCGGCGGCGTTCCGGCGGGCCTGCCGTTCGTGGCCGACCAGGTGCGCGGCGCCTGGCGGCCGGCCCACGAACTGAACGGCGCGCTGATCGCCGGGGCTGTCGGCGCCCGGATCACCTCGGCGTCCTGCGCCACCCCGGGCAACTGCGCCGTCGGCGGTTCGTACACCGATGACCCGGGCGGCAACCAGGCCTTCGTCGCCGACGAGGTCGGCCACTCCTGGCAGCCGGCGCGGGAGGTTCCCGGCACGGCCCGGATCAACCTCGGCAACGCCCTGACCACGGCGGTGTCCTGCCCGGCGGCCGGACAGTGCGCCGCCGTCGGCTACTACGCCTCCCGCAAGTCCGGGTATTCGCAGGCGTTCGTGGTCAGCCAGCGGAACGGGACCTGGGACCTGGCCCGGCCGGTCATGCCCGCCGGGCACCACCCGGCGTTCCAGCGGTCCCAGCTTGACGCGTTGTCCTGCGGGTCGGCCGGGAACTGCAGCGCCGGCGGCACCGCCGACGGCGCGGGCCTGACCGGCCGGTTCAACGCGCTGGTGGTCGGCGAGACCCGCGGCACCTGGGGCGCGGGCCACCAGTTGCCGGCCTCCCGGGCGCTCGGCAGGGTTCTCGGCGCGGCCCAGATCCTCGCGCTCTCCTGCGCGGCGCCTGGCTACTGCGCGGCCGGCGGGCAGTACATGAACGGCAGCGGCGACCTGTCCGCGTTCGTGGCGAAGGAACGGGCCGGCCGCTGGCAGCCCGCCATCGAGGTCCCCGGCATCGCGGCGCTGAACACCGGCGGCATCGCCCAGGTCAACGCGGTGTCGGGCACTGCCGGGCCGGCGGGTTCTACTCCACCAAGGGACTGGCGCACGAGCGCACGTTCCTCCTCTGGCAGGTGCGCGCCTCCTGGGGCCGGCTGATCGGGGTGCCCGGCCTGAAAGCCGAGGGGCCGCCGCCGCACGTTCCCGCCCCGCGCAGTGGGTATGACAACTGCGGGGAGCAGGCCGCCCGGACCGCCGGGACGCCCGCATCCGAGGGTGCGGCACAGCGTGGATGGTCCCGCGGTCGGCGGCGCGCCGAAACCGGCGATCGGGGGGAACGCCATGAGTGACCGAGTAGACGCCGTCGTGATCGGAGCCGGGCTTGGCGGGCTTGCCGCTGCCGTCACGCTGGCCGGCGCGGGCCGTTCGGTGGTGGTCCTCGAGCGGCAGCCCGGACCGGGCGGTTACGCCCGGTGCTTCACCCGCGGGCCGTACCGCTTCGACGCCAGCCTGCGGGCGCTCAGCGGACTCGCCCCCGGCGGCGGCTGGGATGGCCTCTACGCCGACCTAGGCATCTGGCACCGGCTGAGCCTGCGCCGGCTGGATCCGCTCTACCGGCTCCGACTGCCCGGCGCCGAGATCGTCGCGCACGCGGACTGGTACCGGTACGAGGCCGAACTGGTCGAGGCGTTCCCGGCCGAGGCCGACGGCATCCGCGGCTACCTGGACGAGGTCCTCGCCGTCTACCACGACCTGCGCCGGATGCGGCAGGATCAGGCCGCGCACCACGGGCCGGACATGGAGGCCTTCAGCGAGCGCTACCCGGCGGCGATGCGGGTGCTGACCCAGACCTGGGATCAGATGATGGCGCGGCACGTCAGCGATCCGCGGGCCCGGTCGGCGCTCGGCGCACTCTGGGGCTACCTCGGCCTGCCACCCGGGCGATGCTCGGCGCTGGTCGGCGCGGGCGTGACCGGCAGCTACCACGAGCACGGCGGCTGGTATCCGGCCGGGGGCTCGCAGTCGCTGACCGACGCCCTCGCCGACGTGCTCCGCGAGCGGGGCGGGACCCTGCTGTTCTCCCAGGTGGTGAGCGGCATCGAGTGGCAGGACTCGCACATCGCCGCGGTCACCACCAGCGAGGGACTGCGACTGGCTGCCGACACCGTGATCTCCGGCGCCAGCGCCCCGGCCACGATGCTCGACCTGGTCGGCCGGGACCGGCTGCCCGCCGAGTACGCGGCCCGGGTGGCCGCCCCGGCACCGTCCAACCCGACCTTCGCCGTCTACCTGGGGCTGGATCGGGACATCTTCGCCGAGCAGGATCTCGGCCACGAGTTGCTGCTGGCCGGCTCGCCGGACGCCGCCGGGGCGTGGCGGGCCAGCCAGCGCGGCGACTGGCAGAGCGCGGCGATCACGGTCACCGACTACGCCGGCGCGGATCCGGGCTGCGCGCCGCACGGCCAGGCCGCGGTCGTGATCACCGTCCCGGCCGCGTGGGAGTACCAGGACACCTGGGGCACCGGCGGTGACCTGGCGGGCTACCACGACAATCCGCGGTACCTCGCGGCCAAGGAGCAGGTGGCCGACGCACTGGTCGCCCGCGCGGCCAGGGACCTGCCCGGCCTGGACGACGCGATCCGGTACCTGGAGGCGTCCACTCCGCTGACGAACTTCGACTACACCGCCAATCCGCGCGGCGCGATCGAGGGGTACGAGAACAGCCCGGAGTACTCCGGGGCGGCGTTGCTGCCGCAGGAGACTCCGGTCCCGAACCTCTACCTGGCCGGGGCGTGGACCACCAGTGGCGGCATGAACGCGGTGCTGGCCTCGGGCGCCCGCGCGGCGGCGCTGACGCTCCAGCGGCATCCCGCGCACACCTGACGGCGGGCCAGGTCCCGGTCCGCCGGCCCGGTCCCCCGCCGCAGCATCCGGTCCCGGCAAGCCCGTAGGGTGGCTCGATGAGCGCTTTCGACTCTCCCGGGGTATTCGACGCGGCCGGGGCATTCGACGCGGCCGGGGCATTCGACGCGGCCGGGGCATTCGACGCGGCCGGGGCATTCGACGCGGCCGGGGTGGTCGTGCTGGATGGCGGCCTGGCGACCGCACTCGAGGCCCGCGGGCACGACCTGTCGGACGATCTGTGGTCGGCGCGCCTGCTGCTGGACGAGCCAGCCGAGATCGAGGCGGTGCACCGGGCGTTCTTCGCCGCCGGCGCGGTGGTCGCGACCACGGCCAGCTATCAGGCGTCCTTCGACGGCTTCACGTCACGCGGCCTGAGCCGCGCGGAGTCCGTGGGCCTGCTTAGGCGCAGCGTCCGCCTGGCCCAGGCGGCACGCGACGAGGTGGCCGCCGACGGCACCCGGCGCTGGGTGGCCGCCTCGGTCGGCCCGTACGGCGCGACCCTGGCCGACGGCTCGGAGTACCGCGGCCGGTACGGCCTGACCGTGGCCGAACTGACCGACTGGCACCGGCCGCGACTGGAGGTGCTGGCGGAGGCGGGCCCGGACCTGCTGGCGCTGGAGACCCTGCCGGACGCCGACGAGGCCGAGGCGCTGACCGCGGCGATCGCCGGACTCGGCATCCCGGCCTGGCTGAGTTACACGATCGCCGGTGACCGGACCCGGGCCGGGCAGCCACTGGCGGAGGCGTTCGCGGTCGCGGCGGACGTGCCCGAGGTGGTCGCGGTGGGCGTGAACTGCTGCACGCTCGCCGATGTCGAGCCGGCCATCGCCATTGCGCGCGCGGCCACCGGAAAGCCGGTGATCGTCTATCCGAACAACGGCCAGGAATGGGACGCGCGGCGGCGTGCCTGGGTCGGCGAGGCGCAGTTGTCCGCTGGCCTGCCGGCCCGATGGGCGGCAGCAGGCGCCCGGATGATCGGGGGATGCTGCCGGGTGCTGCCGGACGACATCGCGGCGATGCAGGCTGCCCTAACCTCGGACGTGCCGTCTGACCTGCATTGATATGCGCTGAAAGCGGCCACGAGAGCGGGCGGTAGATGGCACTATGTGGTGATGGGAGCACATCACCCTGGTGTCGTCATCGCCGGACCGGTCCGGACGGAACCCTCCGGCCGTCCGAACCGTTGTCTTCGCAGGTCGGCGCGGCGGTGGAGGGATAGCTGATGAGGGGCCGGGCGAGGAACCGGGAGGGCGTCCTGGGCAGGCGCCTGCGCGAACTGTGGCCGGACGCCAATCCGCTCAGGCGCCGGTTCGACCGGGCCGAGGCCTGGATCATCGGCGCGCTCTGCGCGCTCTTCCTGGCAGCCTCACCCCTGGCCGCCGCGATCGCCGGAACTAACGTGTACGGGGCGGCCGTCAACGCCCAGCGCACCTGGCGCCCGGTCGTGGCGACGCTGCTGTCCAACGCGCGCCCGCTGCCAACCAACGGCCGCCAGGCGGCCGCGGCGTCGGCCACCTGGACCGCCCCGGATGGCACCGCCTACCTCGGCCCGGTCCTGGTGCCGCAGGGCAGCCGCGCCAGGTCCGCGGTGCGGATCTGGGTCGACGCCGCCGGCCAGCAGACCGGCACGCCACTGCGCGGCGGCTTCCTGATCGCCGACGTCGCGATCGCCGTGCTGCTCGCCCTCGCCGCGCTTGGCGCGCCACTGCTCGGCGTCGGCGCCGCCGCCCGGTGGATAATCCAGCGCCGCCGCCTGGCCGCATGGGAGGCGGACTGGCGGTCCACCCAGCCCCACTGGATCCCCGGAAGCTAGCGCGATCCGTGACTCAGACCCACGACGCAGGCCGGTCACTGATCGAGGGCTATCCGGACCGCTGGAGCTATGCGCCGGGCGAAACGGTCACCATAGCCTGCAGTTCGGCGTTCCCTGCCTTCTCGGCCGAAATCGCCAGGGTCGGCGGCACCCGGGAAGTCGTCTGGACCGGCGGCGACATTCCCGGCGAATGGCACCCGATCGGCGAGAACGCGTCATCGGACGGCTGCCAATGGCCGGCCTCGTTCCGCTACGCCATTCCAGCCGACCAGCGCTCCGGGTACTACGAGGTGGTGCTCCGGGGCATCGATGAGCGGACCGGCAGGATGACCGAGGCCCGTGCGTTCTTCGCGGTCCGGCCGCCCGCGGGGCGGCCGCGGAACGGGGCGATGCTCCTCGTGCTCGCCACCAACACCTACAACGCCTACAACGACTGGGGCGGGCCGAGCCTGTACACAGGCGCCACCCGGGTGTCATTCCGTCGCCCGCTCGCGCCCGGCTTCCTGAGCAAGCCCGAACCGCACGTGCGGTACCCGAACGTGACCGACATCGACGATCCCGATCACGAGCACTTCCGGTCGTGGGCGGATCAGCACGGCCTGGCCCGCTGGTCCGGATCGGCAGGCTGGCACAACTGGGAGCGCGTCTTCGTACGGTGGGCGGAGCGCGAGGGCTACCGGGTCGACGTCGCCACGAACGCGGACCTTGAGTTCCACCCTGAGGTGCTGGAGGGCTACCGACTGGTCGTCAGCGTCGGCCACGACGAGTACTGGTCCTACGGGATGCGCGACACGCTCGAGGACTTCATCACCGCCGGCGGGAACGTAGCGTTCTTCTCCGGCAACGCGGTCTGCTGGCAGGTCAGGTACGCCGACGACGGCGCGACGATGGTGTGCTACAAATCCGCCGTCGAGGACGACCCGGTCTATGGCACCGACCGCCAGCACCTGCTCAGCACCCTGTGGTCGGACGCGCGCGTCGGCCGGCCGGAGAACGCACTGACCGGAGTGAGCTTCTGCCGCGGCGGCTACATCCGGATGGGGCAGGCCGTTCCGCGCGGATCGGGCGGCTATACCGCGTGGCGGCCCGGCCACTGGGTGTTCGGCGGAACCGACGTCCGCTATGGCGACCTGTTCGGCGCGGCAGACCGCGTAACCGCCTATGAAGTGGACGGCTGCGAGTTCACGCTGTCACTGGAAGACGGGCTTCCGGTGCCGACCGGCCGGGACGGCACACCGGAGAGCTTCACGATCCTGGCTACGGCTCCTGCCCGGCTGTGGTCCGCCGGCGAGCTTCCGTCCCGGTACCGCTCGGACGAGCCCGGCGACCTGGAGAGTACCGCGGCGGCCGTGTTCGGCCGGGCCTCGGCGCAGAGCATCGCGCGGCTGTCCCACAACCACGCGGTGATGGGGACCTACACCCGCGGCGGAACCGTCTTCACCGCCGGAACCACCGACTGGGCCTACGGCCTCGCCGGGCAGGATCCGGTCATCATGAAGATCACCCGGAACGTCATCGGCCGGCTGCTCGGGTAGTTCCTGCCGCGCCGCCGGCCGCTGCCTGGCCGGCCCAGACCGGGAACTGATACGACTGCGGCCGGGAGTCGCACGGATTACCGAGGCCGTAACCGATCCGGCCGCTGGCGACGTCGGCAACACACCAGAAGACCGTCTTCGTCCCGCCCTCGGCCGCGGGGTGACGGCAGATCGCGTCCGCCCCGTTCTGATGATCGGACAAGATTGTCATCAGCACCGACTGGTCCACCGGTGCCGGGCCGTGCTCGGCGAGCAGCTGCCGCGCCCGGTCCAGGCGCCGGGCCGAGCGGATCGCGTACGGACGGTCGGCCTCGTAGCCGGTCATCCGGCCGGAGACGTAGTGGTTGGTATGGATGATCGCGCCGCTCTCATCGGGCGCCCAGCTCTCGTGATCGGTGGCCGACGCCTCCACGTTCAGCGCGCTGCCATCGGCGCTCGCCAGCACGGTGTTGTAGGCGGACGCCCGCATCGGGTGCAGGCCCGCCCTCGCCGCCGACGCGAGGTCACGCTCCCGCAACTGGGCACGCACCAGCAGCAGCCGCGGGATCCCGATCCGGTCGTCGTTCGGGCTGACCTCGTTGCCGGTCAGCGACAGGCCAGAGCTGTTCCAGCCCACGCTGATCCACGGTCCGACGCCCAGGCTGAAGACGAGCGGGTCGCCGGGCACGTCCCGCTCGATCGCGATCACCTCGCCCTCCGACGACGCGGCCAGGTCGTTGTTGTGCGCCACCAGGACCCGGCCCGTGCTCGTCGCCCCGCCCGCGACCAGCACATCCGTGCACCGGCCCTGCGTCCGTCCCGCGCTCTCGCTCGGCGCTGACGGGCGCTCGTCCCACAGTTCCTCGATCGACGCCGCGAACAGCAGCTCGGGATCGACGCCCGCGCCCTCCGCCACGCCGTTCAGTTCGTCGACAAGCCAGGCAAAGTGCTCGGCGGTGATCACGCGACAGCGACTGGCGTCCGCGAGCACCTCATCCATCGTCCGCCCGTTCCTGGGTATCCCGGCATGCTCCAGATCGACCGCCCCGCGGAGCGTGTCGGCGCACGCCTCGCCGATCTGCCGGCCGACCTCCCGGTAGCTCCCGCTGACCCGCAGCAGCGGCATCTCGCGCCGTTCGTCCATCGCCTGATCTCCTCAGCCCGAGGGCGCCCACGCGCCAGCCGCCGTTCCGGCATTCGCCGCAGGCTCAACGTAACGGCCCGGCGGCTTATCGGTCCAGGTTCGGGCGCTGGGTACTGGGTACTGGGTACTGGGTGCTGGGTACTGGGTGCTGAGCGCTGGCCGCTGCGACGGTCGCTCCGGCAGACGGGGCCGGGCCGGCCCGCTTAAGCTCATCTCATGGCCAGGCACCTCGACGTCCATCCGGCCGACCCCCAGCCGAGGGTGATCGCCAAGATCGCCGACATCGTCCGCTCCGGCGGCGTGATCGCCTACCCGACGGACTCCTGCTACGCGCTCGGCTGCCAGCTAGGCAACTCCGACGGCATCGCCAGGATCAGGGCCATCCGCCAGCTGGACGAACGGCACCACCTCACGCTGGTGTGCCGGGACTTCGCCCAGCTCGGGCAGTACGCCAAGGTCGACAACCGGGTGTTCCGGGCGGTCAAGGCGGCCACGCCGGGCAGTTACACCTTCATCCTGCCCGCGACCAGGGAAGTCCCGCGCAAGCTCCAGCACCCGGGCAAGAAGACCATCGGGGTGCGGATTCCGCGACACCGAGTGACTCAGGCGCTGCTCGCCGAGCTTGGCGAGCCACTGGTGTCCACCACCCTGCTGCTGCCCGGCCAGGACGAGCCGATGACGCAGGGGTGGGAGATCGCCGACCAGCTTGGCGACGCCGTCGACGCGGTGATCGACTCCGGTGACTGCGGCCTGGAGCCCACGACGATCATCGACCTGTCCCAGGACGAGCCCGAGATCCTGCGTTACGGCGCCGGGGACCCCAGCGCCTTCGAGTAAGCGCCGCCGAACCAGAACCGGATACTCGGCTCTACCCATCAGGCTTGCTGCGGGCCGCCCGAGGTCGGAAAGAAATTGCGCCCGCAGAATTTTCCGAGACCCGGACCGCACGTCGCCGCCGTGCCGCCGATCAATCTGCGTGCCGCTGCCCGGTTCTCCGGCTGCGTCGCATATAGCGACCACGCCACCTTCGGCGACGCCCGCACATTCACCACCAGCCGGCTTCTCGCCATCATCGACACCGAGGTTGAGAGTTTTCCGAGAGCACACGGACCGATCTCGAATAGGGACGTGACTGTCACCGGCCCGCCGCCCGTGCAGACCACCTGGACCGCCAGCCAGGCGCCCCGCACCACCCGGAAGGTACCCACCATGCGGTTCCCCCTGCCATGCGCCCGGAACACCAGTCGGTACCCTGGGCCGTACCCCGGGCCCGACGGCCACGGCAAGCCGAGTGCTCCCCTAGTCGCATGGCCGGAACGCGACGCCGACGGACCCGGCGGAGTGCATGCCGCCAAGAGGACTGCTGCCGCAATAGCGCACGCCGCCAAGGCACTGACCCGCCAGCCAGTCCGCCGACGGCCACGAAACTGCGCCGTGCGCCATCGCATAGGCATTCTTCACACCGGCTTCCCCGTACTTGTAGGCGGGCACCTTCGTCTTAACCTGCGTGCTCACCGAGTCAGTGTGGGTGTAGCCGATACCCTCCGACACCGATGCGCCGACACCCGCGAAGATTACCCCGGCATCCACCGACTGGCTCGCGCTGATGTTGTAATTCACCCTCGAATCCGCCTTGAGCTTTAGACAAAAGGTAGGTCGAAGTCCCGCCCAAGCTCTGTTCCACAGTCCACGCCGAACTGTTTGCGTTCCCCAGACCCGCGTGACCCGGCGAAGTGGTCTTCCACGTCTCGCTCGGATGGCGCACGCACACCTTCGGAGCCGTAACCCCGCGGGCCCCTGAGGACTACGGGGGCGCCGCCGCCGCTCGGGTAGGGCGCCCGGGTGATCACCGCGCCGCTGCCTTCCGCCCTCGTCCCGGCCGCCGATCCGATGGCGGCAGTGCATTCCGGGATCACCCTGACGCCCGAGCCGATGACGACGCCGACCGCGTCCACCGCCTGGCTGACGCTCCTGGCCGGGAACGGCAGGATCGCCTTCGCGGTCACCTCCGACGGCGGGCAGCGCTGGCAGATCCACTGGTTCGCCGCGCCCCGGCACGACCCGCGGGCCGCGCCGGCGTCCCCGTCCGGGCTGCCGGCCGGCCTGCCGTGGCTGGCCACCACCGCCACCGGCGCCCGGCACGCCTGGGTGCTGCTGGCCAGCACGAACGGCTCCGGCGACAGCTACCTGTACGCGACCGCCGACGGCGGCGCGACCTGGCACCGGGTGACTACCTTCGGGTAGTGGCCTAGGCTGCCGGGATGCCAAGGGCTATCGTGCTGGGCGGGAACGGGCAGGTCGGGGCTGCCGCGGCGGCCAGGCTGGTCGCCGACGGCTGGGATGTCACGTCGAGCGGCCGGTCAGCGGACCGCTTTCCGGCCGAACTGCGGGAGGCCGGCGTCCGGTTCGCCAGGTCCGACCGGTACGTCGCCGAGGACCTTCGCGAACTCCTCAGCCCAGGCGCGGACGCGGTAGTCGACTGCGTCGGATACACCGCCGCGCACGCCCGGATGCTGCTCCCCTTCCTCGACGGCATCGGGTCGCTGGTGTTCATCTCCAGCCGGGCCGTCTATGTCGACGACCGGGGGCGGCACGCCAACTCCGACGAGCCGCCCGACTTCGGCGGGCCGGTGACCGAGGACCAGCCGACCCTGGCGCCGTCGGACATCGACTACAACTCGCGGGAGGGCTACGGCCCCAACAAGGTGGCAGCGGAGCACGTACTCCTCGACTCCGGCATGCCGGTCAGCGTGCTGCGGCCCGCGCGGGTGCACAGTGCGGGCGCCGGCCGGCCGCGCGAGTGGGTGTTCGTCCGGCGGGTCCTGGACGGCCGACTGCACCTGCTGCTCGCCCGCGGCGGCCGCGGCGCCAACCAGCCGACCGCTGCGGTCAATCTGGCGGCACTGATCGCGTTCTGCGCCGCGCGGCCCGGCACCCGCGTCCTGAACAGCGCCGACCCCGACGCGCCGGACGGCCTGACGATCTCCAGGGTCATCGCCGCGTACCTGGCCCACGACTGGACCGAGGTCCTGCTCGACGACACCGCGCCGGCCTGCCTGGGCTGCCATCCGTGGAACACGCTGCCGCCATTCATCCTCGACACGTCGGCGGCGGAGCGACTCGGGTTCGTTCCCGCGGGCAGTTACGCGGACACGGTGCGGGCCGAGATCGACTGGCTCGTCCGGGCGGCGCGGTCCGGCGATCCGGCCGGTCTGCTGCCACCGGCCGACGACCCGTACTTCCGGCCCTTCTTCGATTACGCCAGAGAAGACGCATGGCTGGCCGGGGACTCCGGCATCGCCCGATCGTGACTCCGCCAGCCGAGCGTAGTTCCGAACCTCACTCGATCCGCGCGATCACGCTTCCCTGCGCGATCGCGACCTCGGCCGGGGCGATCAGCCGCACCACACTGGCGTGCGGCGCGAGCGCCTCCGCGTCCACCTTGTCCATCTGGACCTCTGCGATGATCTGATCGGCAGCGACGGTCTCGCCGATCTGGACGTACCAGGTGGCGATCACTCCCTGGGCTGCCGGGTCGTTCGCCGACATGGCTGGGAAGGTGATGTCCGCCATCAGGCGCCAGCCACCTTCCGCAGGGCTGCCTCGATCCTGGCCGGCCCGGGCAGCACGGCCTCCTCAAGCTCGCGCGCGTACGGGATCGGCACGTCAGGTACCGCTACCCTAGCCACCGGCGCGCGGAGCAGGCCGGGATCGGTATCGGTGATGGTGGCGGCCACCATGGCCGATGGCAAGCAGCGTGCCCCGGCTTATTCCTCAGCCCGCGAGCGCGTCAAGCAATGCATCCTGTAGAACAGCAAATCCCGGGTGGGGGTGCAGGACGCGCCGCATGACGAGTTGAATGTTGCGATTGCAGGAAAGCTCGATGTGCGCCGCTGTGCGAACGTGGTCAGGCATCGCCCGCAGAGCCAGATCCGGCAGGACCGCCGCAACGTCCAGACTGCGCATCACATCGAAGGTGACCCAGTGGTCATCGCTCTCCACGACCACCGCAGGCTCTATCCCAGCCGCCCGCAGCGCCATTCGACTGACTCGGCCGAGACGACCGCGAGCATCTCCAAGCACCCACTCGATGCCTGCGAGATCGCCTATTTCCCTCGGCTCTTCCCGGTCAGCCCTGGTAACGATTCGCAGTGGGTCGGTCAACACATTGACCTTGCGCAAGCCGGACCGGCCCTGGTCCGGGAGCAGGTCATAGAAGTCAACGAGCGCTGCGTCGATGCGCCGAGCGATAAGTTCAGCCAGTGCCTGCTCGGGCTCGGCTTGAACGGTAATAACCCGGACGCCCGACTCGATGAGCGCCATCGCAGGAACCACCAGCGCGCTGATCGCGGTCGGGAAGGCACCGACCCGTAGAGTGATGGGCGCAGTCTCCGGCCCCGCCTGCGTTGCCTCGATCGTGGCGGCCTGCACGAGATCGAGGATCACTGCGGCACGCTCGGCGAGCCGCGCACCTGCAGGCGTCAGAGTCACGCCACGATTCGATCTTTCGAGTAGCGAGCTGCCGAGCTCCCGTTCCAGCGCCGACAGCTGCTGAGAGACGGCCGACGCGGTGTAGCCAGACTCCTCAGCAGCACCTGCGATAGTTCGGCGAGAGGCTACTGCAAGCAGCAGTTTCAACCTATCCAGCGTTAGCGGAGCCATAAGGCCAGTTTATGGCCATCATCGGAAATCGTAAATTCCCTTAATGCCAAGACGGTACGACGATACGGGCATGACGGATCAGGCACGACCGATGGTTCCGGGCAGGCGCGACTGGCTTCCCGAGGCTGCTCGTCTCCGCGAGCAAACAATCCTCAGCAGAGCAGGCGATGCCGACACAGGCTGGCTCGAGGAGCGATTGAACCTCCTCGTGCATCGCAATCGGCAGATTCACGAAGCCGAGTGCGTCAATCTGAACCCCGCCACGAACGTCATGAACCCGCGCGCCGAGGCACTCATGGCTGCTGGTCTTGGCACCCGTGCGTCACTTGGCTACCCCGGCACCAAGTACGAGATGGGGCTAGAGGCTATAGAGGAAATCGAGGTTCTCACCGCTGCCCTGGCAGCCCGAGTATTCGGAGCACGGTACGCCGAGGTGCGGGTCGGCTCAGGTTCACTCGCCAACGCCTACGCGTTCCTGGCGACCTGCGCCTCGGGCGATCGGATTATCGCCCCACCCGCCGCTATCGGCGGCCACGCAACTCATCACCAGGAGGGCATTGCCGGACTGCTGAACCTGGAGGTCCATGACGCGCCGATCGATGCTGCGGGCTACACGATCGACGTGCCGGGGCTCGCTGCGCTGGCTAACCGAGTGCGGCCTGCGCTTATCACGATCGGTGGCAGCCTCAACCTCTCCCCGCACCCCGTTCGGGCTATCCGCGCGATAGCGGACGAGGTGGGCGCCCGAGTCCTGTTCGACGCCGCACATGTCTGCGGAGTTATCGCCGGGGGCGCCTGGCCCAATCCACTCGCCGACGGAGCCGACATAATGACCATGAGCACCTACAAGAGCCTCGGCGGCCCTCCTGCCGGCCTCGTTCTCACCGATGACCCCGCCCTAGCACGGCGCATTGACACCATCGCTTACCCGGGTATCACGGCGAACTTCGACGCGTCCAAGACCGCTGCCCTCGCCCTCACGCTGCTCGACTGGCTCGACTTCGGCGAGCGATACGCGGCGGCGATGGTGTCGGCGGCAAGCGCCCTTGCAGGTGCGCTCAGCAATCGGGAAATCCCGGTCTTCAGTACTGCCAAGGGCCCGACCACCTCACACCAATTCGCAGTTGATGCCACGAGCTGGGGCGGAGGCCAAACCGCCGCTCTCCGGCTCCGCTCGGCGAATGTCCTTGCTAGCGCGATCGGACTTCCGGGCCGGAGGCAGATGAGCGGCTTGCGCCTGGGAACGCCCGAGATCGTGCGCTGGGGAATGCGAGACCAGGACATGCCGGAACTAGCAGACCTCATCACGCTGGCCCTACGCGGCGATCCGCTCGATGTCGCCGCCCGTACGAGCGCCTTCCGCCGCAGATTCACCGAAGTCCATTTCATCCGCCGATGAGAGGACCACGGAAACGTGGAGCACCACCACGGGCAGGGAGAACAACCCAACCGCTAGAGATCTGAGTTGCCAGCCTGGAAAGCAGGGAGGAAACCGTGGAACCGACGGTCGCCCATGGAGCTAGCACAACCGCCGTACCGGAGGGCGGACTACACCGGCGGGTCCTGGGTGACCTGCAGGTACTCGCGCAGTCGGTATCGGGCATCGGACCCAGCATCGGCGCTGCAGCCCTGGTACCTCTCGCCTACGCCGATGCTGGCGATGGAGCATGGCTGACCGTGGCGATCGCCACCGTCGGCATCCTCTGCGTTGGCATCTGTGTCAGCGAACTCGCCGTGCGGCACGTGTCAGCCGGAGCGTTGTACACGCTCGTCCCCAAGGGCCTCGGACCCGCCGGAGGGGTAGTAACAGGAGCAGCCATGCTGCTGAACACGTTCGTCTCTGGGCCCTTCCTGGCGCTCGGCGTGGGGATGTTCTTCACCCAGTTCCTGGTGTCAATTGGAGCCGCCTCGAGTTCGGTGGGCCTGACGATCGGCATTGACCTGGCAGCCGTCGTCATCGTGACTCTCATCGCCTACCTGGACATCCGCATCTCCACACGGATGTTGCTTGCAATCGAGGTTCTCTCAATGGCCGCTATCACGATTCTGCTCCTCGTTGTAATCGCCAAGCAGGGCATCGTCTTCGATCACAGGCAACTCGTGCTGCATGGCACCACCACGCATGGCATGTTGCTCGCCATCGTCTTCCTGGTGCTGTCCTATGGCACCTTCGAGGGATCGACCGCGCTAGGTCTCGAGGCGCGCCGCCCCGACCGCGGAGTTCGCATCGCACTGCTCGGCAGCGTTATCATTGCCGGTCTCTTCTTCGTATTCAACGCGTACGCTCAGGTACTGGGCTTTCAGGGCACGGGTCTTGCCATCGCAGCACAGGGGGCACCGCTCAGTGCGCTCGCCAGCCACTATGGGATCGCGTGGCTCGGCGACATCGTCCTGCTCGGTGTCAGCTTCAGCTTCTTCGGGGCACTCAACGCATGGCTCAACTACATCCCCCGCATGGTCTTTGCCATGGGAACGGACCGGGTTCTGCCTCGAGTTCTCGCAAAGGCCCACCCGCGTACCGGCTCCCCATACGTTGCCGTGCTTACCTGGTCAGTGATATGGCTCGGCGCCCTTATCTACATCTTCGCCAGCGGAGCTAGTCAGACGAACGCGTTCAACGACTTCGGTGCGCTGAGCGGCTACTGCTTCACTCTCGTATACCTGCTCGCCGCACTCGCAGCACCGATCTACTTCCTGCGGCAGGGCTCGTGGAACCTCACCGTTACGATCACCGGCCTTATTGGAGCCGCTGTCATGGGGGTTGAGTTCTACTACTCGTTCAACCCCATGCCAACGGGCCCGCTTTCTATCTTTGTCTATGTTTTCGCGGCAACGGCAATCGCCTCGCTGGCGGGATCGATTATCGCCTACAAGGTCGCGCCATCCTGGCTGCAGCGAATTGGCCAGACCCAGGAACCCACCGAGGACACTGGCCTGCCCTCGTCGAGTAGTAACTAGTCATGGCCAGCCTGGCCACCCGTCGGTGCACTTCGTGCGGTGCGACTCATGCATCAAACCCCACGGGACATCACCTCGCCCAGCTTCAGCCCTGGCAGGCAGAAGCGCGTGGCAGGCAGGCACGTCCAGCGACGAGAATGAAAGCCTGGCCACCCGGGCGATCCGGGCGGCAGGCCGGCGGATCGGGACGGGAACGGTGCGGATCGGACTCCTGGGCACGCTCACGGTGCACGGCGACACGGGCCAGCAGGTCCGGATCGGCGGGCACCGGGTGCGCCTGCTGCTGATCGCGCTGGCCATCGACGCCGGCCGGGTCGTGCCGGCCTATTCCCTGATCGACCGGCTGTGGGACGCCGATCCGCCGGCGAACGCGGCCAACGCGCTGCAGTCGGCGATCTCTCGGCTGCGGGCCTGCCTGCGGGCGGGCAACCTGGGCGACGAGCTGATCGAGTCTCATCCGGTCGGCTACCGGCTGGCGATCCCGCCCGGCGACGTGGACGCGGTCGCGTTCGAGGAACTGGCCGGGGCGGGACGCCGGGCGCTGGAGTCCGGGGATCCCGCGGCCGCCCGTCCACTGCTGCGCGAGGCGCTGGCCGGCTGGCGCGGGCCCGCGCTGGCCGACGCCGTGGGGATGGAGTTCGCCGCCGGCCTGGCCGCGCGGCTGACCGAGGCACGCGAACGGGCCGCACTGGACCTGATCGAGGCGGGCCTGGCGCTCGGCGAGACCGAGCAGCCGATCGCCGGCCTGCGCGCGCTTACCGCGGCCGATCCGCTTGCCGAGCGCCCCCGCGGCCTGCTGATGCGGGCACTGGCCGGTTCCGGCCGCCGGGCCGAGGCGCTCGCGCTGTACGAGCAGACCAGGGATCTGCTGGCCGACCGGCTCGGCGTGGACCCGTCGCCCCGGCTGGAGCGGATCTACCTGGACATCCTCCGGCAGGACCTGGACCACGCGCCGGAAGGCGAGCCAGGACGCGAGCCGACCGCCGGCCGGGACGCTCCCGGTCCGGCGAGCCAGCGGACCGGGGCCGGTGACCCGCCGCCGGGCGCGGCCATCCGCAGGCCGCTGACCAGTTTCGTCGGCCGGGAGGACGACATCGCGCGGGTGCTGGCGATGCTGGCGGGCCAGCGCCTGGTGACGCTGACCGGCCCGGGGGGCGCGGGCAAGACCCGGCTCGCCGTGGAACTCGCCGCCGGGCTCGCCGATGACCCGGCCCGCTGGCCGTGGCGGCCGTGGTTCGTGGACCTGACGCCGGTCGCCGACACGGACGACGTGCCGTTCGCGGTGCTGCACGCGCTCGGCGTCCGGGACGGCGGGCTGATGGCTCGGTCGGGTTCCGGCCCGCCGGCCGCCCCGGCCGATCCGGTCACCAGGCTGGCCGCGGTTCTCGGCAGCGGCGAGCACCTGCTGATCCTGGACAACTGCGAGCACGTGGTCGGCGCGGCCGCCGCGCTGGCCGAGGAGGTCCTGGCGCGCTGCCCGGCGGCGCGGATCCTGGCCACCAGCCGGGAACCACTGCGGATCGGCGGGGAACGGCTCTGGCCGGTCTCCCCGCTGCCGGAGCCGGCCGCGCTCCGGCTGCTCACCGACCGCGCCGCGGCGGTGCGTCCGGACTTCGCGGCTGACGAGTCCAACGCGGCCGACCTGGCCAGGATCTGCCGGGCGCTGGACGGCATGCCACTCGCGATCGAACTGGCCGCCGCGCGACTGCGGGTGCTGCCGCCGGCCCAGCTAGCCGCCCGGCTGGATGCCAGGTTCCAGGTGCTGACCACGGGCAGCCGCACCGCGGCGGAGCGGCACCAGACCCTGTGGGCGGTGGTGGACTGGAGCTGGGAACTGCTGTCCGCGCCGGAGCAACTGCTGGCCCGGCGGCTGGCCATGTTCGCGGGCGGCGCCACGCTGACCGCGGCCGAGCAGGTGTGCCAGGACGCCGATCTTCCGGGCGAGGCCATCCTGCCCGGGCTGCTCGGTCTGGTCGAGAAGTCGTTCCTGGTGGCGGACGACGCCGCGGACCCCGACGGCGATCCGCGGTACACGATGCTGGAGACGATCCGCGCCTACTGCGCGCAGCGGCTGGCCGACTCCGGGGAGGAGCCCGCGGTCCGCCGCCGGTTCGCCGGCCACTTCCTTGACCTGGCCCAGACGGCCGATCCGCTGCTGCGCGGGGCGCGGCAGCGGCCCTGGATGCGGCGCCTCGCGGCCGAGCAGGACAACATCGGCGCGGCGGTGCGGTGGGCGCTGGACAACCACGAGCCGGATCTGGCGCTGCGCTTCGGGCAGGCGCTCAGCTGGTTCTGGCTGCTGCGCGGCCAGCGCCGCGAGATCGCCGCGCTGGCGGAGGAGATCCTCGCGGTCAGCGCGCCGCCGGACGGCCAGGAGCCGGGATCAGGCGACGCCGCAACGGCCGCCGCCCGGGCCGTCTGCGCGCTGATCGCGCTCAACTCCAACTGGAACCTCGACGGCCTGCGGCAGCCGCTGGTCGCCGCCGAGCGCCTGGTCCTGACCGAGGTGCGGGCCAGGCGCGCGGGCGAGGGGGACCGCTGCCGCTATCACCCGCTGGTGCTGCTTGCCGCCATCATGGTGCCGCTGTATGACCGGCACGACGCGGACCAGGCGCTGGACCTGATCGTGGCGCACTTCGACGCCCCGGATCCGTGGACCCGGTGGGCGGCCAGGGCGATGCACTCGATCTTCGCGCTGAGCCTGGGCCGCACGGCGGACGTGGCCAGGGAGTGCGCGGAGGCGCTGGTCGGCTTCCGCGCGCTCGGCGACCGGTGGGGCACCGCGCTGACCCTGACCAGCCGGGCCGAACTGGCCATGCTCGCCGGGGACTTCGCGGCGGCGATCGCCGACCTGGAGGAGGCGGTGTCGCTGGGCCGGGAGCTGACCGACTGGCAGGACACCGCCCAGATGCACGCCTACCTGGCGAAGTCGCGGAGCAGGCTCGGCGACCGGCAGGCCGCGCTCGCCGACCTTGAGCAGGCCGAGCGGATCGTCCGGGCGAACGGCGACCCCTCGGGCGACCTGTGGATTTACTACATCAGGGCGGAACTAGCCTGGCTGGCCGGTGATCTCGCCGAGGCGGGTGCCATCTGCCGGAAGCTGGAGGCCATGCTGCCGGACACGAGTCCGATGATCTGGTCGTTCCGGGCGCTGGTGGAGGCCCGGCGCGGGCTGGCCGACCTGCGATCAGGCGGGGCCGGTGACGGCGCGGGCACCCTGTTCGCCGCACTGGGGCACGCCCGCGACAGCATGGACCGGTCGGCGGTCGCCACCGTGCTTGACGCACTGGCCGCCGCCGTGCTCGCCGGGCCGGATCCCGGCGTCCCGGCCCCCGGTCGGCCGGATCCCGGCGTCTCGCGAGCCGAGCAGGCGGCGGCGGTGCTCGGCGCGGCTCACGCGGTGCGCGGCGCGTTCGACCACGCCAGCCTGGACGCGCCGGACGCCCGTGCGGCCGCCCGCCGGGTCCTCGGCGACGCCGGGTTCGCCGCCGCCTACCAGCGCGGCCTGGACCTGACCTACGACGCGGCGCTGGCGCTCGGCCAGGACGCCGCCGGTCAGCTCTTGCGACGGTAGGCCCGCACCGCGAGCGGGGCGAAGACCACCAGGATCGCGAGCGCCCACAGCAGCGACCGGACGGTCGGCGCGGTGACCGGGCCGCCGGTCAGCAGGCCCCGCTCGGCGCTGGTCAGGTAGGTCATCGGGTTGACCTGCACGAACGCCTGGAGCCAGCCGGGCATCGTCCGCGACGGCACCAGCAGGTTGCTGCCGAATACCAGCGGGAACATCACCAGGAACCCGTAGATCTGGACGCCCTGCGGGGTCTTGCTGAGCAGCCCGATCAGCGTCGACACCCAGCACATCGCGAGGGCGAACACGAGCAGCAGCAGGCAGCCAGCGGCCGCGGCGACCGGGTTCGTCTCGATCCGGAAGCCGAGCACCATGCCGAACCCGAGGGTGACAGCGACCGAGATCATGTACCGCACCATGTCGCCGAGCACCGCCCCGGCCAGCGGCGCCCACCGGGCGATTGGCAGGCTGCGGAACCGGTCGAACACTCCCCCGGTGATGTCCTGGTTCAGCATCAGGCCGGTGCCCATCGTGGCGAACACCACGGTCATCACGAGCAGGCCGGGCAACTCGAACTGCAGGTACTGATGCGTCCCGCCGGCGATCGCGCCGCCGAACACGTAGGTGAACAGCAGCAGGAACATGATCGGCTGCAGGCTCAGGCCGACCACGTCCTCCAGGTTCGTCCTGATCTTCAGGACGCTGCGCCAGGTCAGCGTGAAGGTGTGCCGGAGTCCGTCGCCCAGGCCGAGGCGGCGAGGTTCGATGCCGCCGGCCACCGCCGTTGTCGTGCTCATCGGGAGTTCCTTTCCAGCTCGCGAGTGTGGTCACCGGCCTGATCCGGCGGGCCGGACGGCCCGTCGCCGCCGGTCAGGGCCAGGAACACCTCGTCCAGGCTGGGCTTGCGGAGCGTGAACTCGGCAAGCTCGACGCCGGCCTCGTCCAGGTCGCGGATGACGGCGGGCAGCACGGCCGCGCTGGTGACCGGGACACGAACCGCGCCCCGGTCGGTGTCGAGCACCGGGTCGCCGGGCACCAGCCTGGCGAGCACCGCCGCGGCCGCGGCCAGGCCGCCCCGATCGGCGGGCGAGAGCTCGAGCACCTGGCTTCCGGCCCGGGCCTTCAGCTGATCCGGGCTGCCGGTCGCGATCACCGCGCCGTGGTCGATCACCGTGATGTCGTCCGCGAGCTGGTCGGCCTCGTCCAGGTACTGGGTGGTGAGCAGCACCGTGACCCCGTCGGCGACCAGGCCGCGGACCAGCCGCCACACCTCGGACCGGCTGCGCGGGTCAAGCCCGGTGGTCGGCTCGTCCAGGTACAGCACCCGGGGCCGGCCGACCAGGCTGGCGGCCAGGTCAAGCCGCCGCCGCATGCCGCCGGAGTAGGTCTTGACCGGCCGCTGCGCGGCGTCGGCGAGGTCGAACCGGCCCAGCAGGTCGGCGGCGCGGGCCCGGGCCTGTGCCCGGGATTCCCCGAGCAGCCGCCCGATCATGATCAGGTTGTTGGTGCCGGACAGGCCCTCGTCCACCGAGGCGTACTGGCCGGTCAGCCCGATTAGCTGGCGTACCTGATGAGCCTGGCGGACGACGTCGTACCCGCACACCCGGGCCTGCCCGCCGTCCGGCCGCAGCAGGGTGGCCAGGATGCGGACCGCGGTCGTCTTGCCGGCCCCGTTCGGTCCGAGCACCCCGAGCACCGTGCCCGGCCGGGCCACGAGATCCACGCCGGCCAGCGCCGTCGTGGCGCCGAAGCGCCTGACCAGGCCGCTGGCCTCGATCGCATTCGTCATCTGCTCCCTCGATCCGTGTCGTCGGGAGCAATGCTGGCGCGGGCCGCTGTCAGATCCCGCACCGTCCGCTGTCAGCCCGCTGCCGGACCCGCCCGGGCCGGCCCGGCTAGCGGACAGGCGGGCCGGCTAGCCGCGCCGGCGCTGCCGCATGACCAGCCGTGCCGCCTTCGGGGCAGATCGG
>JAJYTW010000284.1 GCA_021792855.1 Actinomycetes bacterium | reverse complement strand
TTGCGGCTGCGCCGCAGGTCGCCGCCGCGCAGCCCGGCGATGTCCTGGCCCGCGAGCACGATCTGCCCGGAGTCCGGCTTCTCCAGCGCCACGATCAGCTTGCCGATCGTGGTCTTGCCACAGCCGGACTCACCGACCAGCCCGAACGTCTCGCCCGCGTTGATCGCGAACGACACGTCCGAGACCGCGTGCACCGCACCCGCCTTGCGCTGCAGGATCGCGCCGGAGGTGACCGGGAACTCCTTCACCACGTTCCGCAGTTCGAGCAGCGTCTCGCCGCGCAGCACCTGATGCGGTCCGGTCTTGCCATCCGGCGCCTCCCGGGGCCGCACCACGGCGGCCTGGCCCGTAGCCGGAGCATCGGCGGCGGGCACGCCATTCACCCCGTTCGAGCCGTTAACGCCGTTGGCCTTTGCCGCGGCGAGCGCGCCGTCGACCGGATGCCAGCAGGCGTACAGGTGCGCGTCGGTCTCGCCGATCAGCGACGGCTCGTCGGTCCGGCACTTGTCGTCGGCCCGGGAGCAGCGGGCCGCGAACCGGCATCCGGCCGGCGGGCTGGACAGGTCGGGCGGCAGGCCGGGGATGTTGTGCAGGCGAAGCGAGCTGTCCTGATCCAGGCGCGGGATCGAGGCCAGCAGCGCCTGGGTGTACGGGTGGTGCATGGCGTCGAACAACTCGCCGGTCCCGGCGGTCTCCACGATGTGCCCGGCGTACATCACGTTCACCCGGTCCGCGTGCCCGGCGATCACGCCCATGTCGTGGGTGACCAGAAGCATGGCCATGCCCAGCCGGCTCTTCAGGTCATCGAGCAGCTTCAGGATCTGGGCCTGGATCGTCACGTCGAGCGCCGTGGTGGGCTCGTCGGCGATCAGCAGCTTGGGCTCACACGCCAGCGCCATCGCGATCATGACCCGCTGCCGCAGGCCGCCGGAAAGCTGGTGCGGGTAGTCGTCCAGCCGCTCGGTCGGTTTCGGCAGTCCCACCAGGCTGAGCACCTCGGCCGCCCGCTCCAGCGCCTCGGTCTTGCTCGCGCCCCGGTGCAGCCGGACCGGCTCGGCCACCTGGTAGCCGATTGTCTTGGTCGGGTCCAGCGAGGTCAGCGGATCCTGGAAGATCATCGCGATATCGTTGCCGCGGATCTTGCGCATCTCCGCGTCTGGCAGGCCGACCAGTTCCCTGCCGTCGAGCTTGATCGAGCCGTTCACCACGCTTCCGCCGGGCGGCAGCAGGCCCATGATCGACAGGCCGGTCATCGACTTGCCGCAACCGGACTCGCCGACCAGGCCGAGCGTCTCGCCGGGTTCGATGTGCAGGCTCACGTCACCAACGGCCTGGACCACCGACTTGGTCAGCTTGATGTGCGTGGAGAGGTTCTCGATCTGAAGGACAGGGGTTGCCATCGGGGCGGTACTCCTCAGCTCACCGGGTTACGGGACAGCACAGCACTCATGAATTTCCTTCCCTACCGCCGCCGCAGCCGGACGTCGAGCGAGTCACGCAGGGCGTCACCGACCATGTTGCAGGCCATGATCACGATTACCAGGCAGGCGCCCACCGGGAAGACCAGCCACCAGTAGCCGTTCTGCATCTGGGCCACGCCGGTGGAGAGCATGTCGCCCCAGTCCTGGGTGGGGTACTGCAGGCCAAAGCCGAGGAACCCCAGGAAGGCCACCGCGAGAATGGCGTCCGCGATGTTGAAGGTGACGTTCACGATGATGACTCCGAGCGCGTTCGGGATCAGGTGCCGACGGATCAGCCGCCACCTGCCCGATCCGGCGCTGCGCGCCGCCGCCACGAAGTCCCTGGTCTTCAGGGTGAGCACCTCACCACGGACCAGCCTGGCCGGCACCAGCCAGGTGTAGGCCCCGATGATCAGGCTCAGGCTGAGCACCGAGGCGCCGTAGCGCACCGCCACGATCAGGATGACGAACAGGAACGGGACGGACAGGAACACGTCCACCACCCGCATCATCGCCGAGTCGACGATGCCGCCCGCCAGGCCGGAGATCGCGCCCCAGATCATCCCGATCACGATCCCGACCGCGGCGGCCAGGAAGCCGACCTCGAGGGAGACCTGCCCGCCGCGCATCAGCAGGCCAAGCTCGTCGAATCCCTCGCTGGTGGTCCCCAGCGGGTAGCCGGCCGACGGCGGGACGTCGGACGCGGTCAGGTTCGTGTTGATGGTGTTCCCGTGGTAGAAGATCGGACCCACGAAACAGAAGATCACGAAGAAGATCAGGATCCCCAGACCGACCACGGCCAGCTTGTTCCGGCTGAACTCCCGCAGAGCCAGCCGCCAGCCACTCTGGACCGGACCGATCTCGCCGCCCTCCGGGGCGCGCGAGATGTCCAGCGGTGACAGCGAGGGCGCTATGTTCGACACGGCAATCTCCAGCTAGCTGGGCGACATCAGGCGAGCCTGATCCGCGGGTCGGCAGCGGTGAGGGCAAGGTCGGCGACCAGGTTCCCGACCACGGTCAGGATCGCGCCGAGCAAGGTGTAGGCCAGCAGCACGTTGTAGTCCACGTTCTGGAGCGCGGTGTAGAACAGCAGGCCAAGGCCGGGGTAGTTGAAGACCTGCTCGGTGATCAGGTTGCCGGCCAGCAGCGACGGGATCGACAGGCCGACCAGCGTGACCATCGGCAGGCTGGCGTTGCGGAGCAGGTGCCGGTAGAGCACCAGTCGCTCGGGCAGTCCCTTAGCCCTGGCCGCCTTGATGTAGTCCTGAGCCAGGGTGTCCATCGAGGACGACCGCATGTACCGGGAGAAACCGGCCACGCTGAGCAGGGTCAGGTTGGCGATCGGCAGCGCCATCGCGTGCCAGTCCAGCATCACCGCCAGCACCGAGGTCGACTGACTCGCCTCGTAGCTGAAGATCGGGATGCTCAGCGCGAAGACCTGGATCAGGATCAGCGCGAGGAAGAAGGACGGCATCGCGTAGGTCGTGAACGCCAGCGAGGTGACGACGTTGTCGCCGATCGTGTTCCGCTTGGCCGCCTGGTAGATGCCCAGCGGGATGGCGATAACCAGCGCGATTATCAGCGAGATGCCGGACAGGTACAGGCTGCGCATCCACCGTCCGGCGAACAGCGAGGTCACCGACTGGTTGAGCTTGTAGGAGTAGCCGAAGTTGCCCTGCAGCATGTTCACCAGGTAGTGCCAGTACTGCACGATCCACGGATTGTCGAAGCCATGCTGCCGGTTCCACGAGTTCACCGCCGCCTGGGTCGCCTTGGCGCCGAGGATGTCCTGGGCCGGCGACGGGTAGATCAGGTGCAGCAGCAAGAAGATGAAGATCGACACGCCAAGGATCACCACGAGCGACGTGCCGATCCTGCGAATCAGGTAGGCGGTCATTCCTCGCCCCTTCTCGCGCATGTGCGCGGGCGTTGTCAGCGGTATTTCGCCACCGGCACCCGTTGCACTCCTGTTATCACACGCCAGGAGCGGGTGTCCAGTGCTCCCGTGGCCGGGCCCGCGTGCGCGGGCCCGGCCACGGGGCGAGGGAATCGACTACTTGGTGAAGTACCAGAACTCGGGGTTGAGCTGGTACTGGGTGAGCGACTCGAACGAGGCCGGGTTGCCGGACAGGGTCTTCTTCCAGACCTCGATGTTGTCCACGTTCGGCTGGAACAGGCTCGGCTGCTGCTCGGTGAGGTACGAGGCCTCGGCCTTGAGCGCGTTCGGGTTGCTGCTCGTGGTCGACGCCGAGATCAGCTTGTCAGCCTGCGGGTTGCAGTAGCCGCCGATGTTGTACGTGCCACTGCAGTTGAAGATGCCGTTCGTGGTCGGGTACGTCGAGATGCTGAACCCGCCGAAGTCCTCCATGGCCCAGAGGTTGTCGTTCTTCGGCTGCGCCACGTCGTAGTAGGTCGCGATCATGTGGTTGAAGTTGTCCGGCTTCAGGGTGATGTTGAAGCCGGCCTGCTTCGCCTTGGAGACCAGGTCCTCGACCTGCTGGCCGATGATGGCCGGCGAGGTGTTGTAGATCAGGTTGAAGGCGAGCTTGGTGCCCTTCGGGATGCCCGCGCCGCACTGGCTGGCGCCGGAGCCCGCGTTGGCGCAGACATCGGTGCCGCCCGCGTTGACGGTCCAGCCGTGCTGCTTCAGCAGCTTGACCGCGTCGGTGACGCTGTACGGGTACGGGTTCTGGGTGGCGTTCGCCGGGGTGTACGGGCTCGGCGGAATGGCCGGGATCGGGCCGTAGCCCGGGCCGCCAGCGCCGTGGAAGAACGCCTTGATGTAGCCCTGCTCGTCCTCGAGGTGCGCGAACGCCTGGCGGATGTAGAGCTGAGCGATGATGTTGTTGAAGTCGCCCGTCTTGTCCTTGAAGTTGTAGGTCACGTAGTTGAAGCCGAAGCCCGGGTAACCGAAGTAGTTGTAGGTCTTCTTGACCGAGTTCAGCTGCGGCAGGTCGGTGAACGGCACGTAGCCCTGGTCGATGCTGCCGGTCTTGACCGCGTTCCACTCGGCGGTGTCGGACGTGAACGGAACCGCCTGCAGCGTCGACATCTTCGCGGCGTGCGGACCGCTGTAGTTGGTGTTCGGCGCCATGGTGTACGCGCCGGAGGTGTTGTTGAACGAGGTCAGCTTGTACGGACCGTCAACGACCTGCCAGAGCGGGTTGGACGCGTAGGTCGTCACCGACTTGGACTGCGCGGCCAGGAACGTGTAGATCTTGGCGGCGTTGGCCGGGTTGGTGAAGTTCAGGATCGGGCCGTTCGCCGATGCCTTCGCCCAGGCGTGCGCCGGCAGCGGGATCACCGCGGCCAGGTTGTTGTCGAAGAACCAGACCGGGTTGACGGCCTTGTTCAGGTTCAGCACCAGGGTGTGGCTGTTCGGGGTGGACATGCTCACGACCTGGTCGGGGATGCCGACGTGCGGGGTGTAGTTCGAGTAGTTCGCCGCGCTGATCTTGACAGCGGCCTTGAGCAGGTCGATGTAGAACTCGGCGTCCTGGGAGGTGATCGGCTTGCCGTCAGACCACTTCCAGTTCTTCAGCGTGACCGTGACGGTC
>JAJYTW010000035.1 GCA_021792855.1 Actinomycetes bacterium | reverse complement strand
ACTGTCCGCGTCGGTCAGGGACATCGCCAGAGAGCTGACACAGGATGTACGGGAGACCGTCCGGAGCCTGCGCGACGAACTGACCTCGGCGGTACGCGAGGCCGGCCGGACCCGTCCCGCACAAACCGACTCCGCGCGAACCGACTCCGCGCAGGCCGGATCTGGGCAGCCGGACGCTGGGCAGCCGGACGCTGGGCAGCCAGACGCTGGGCGGAGTACGGCGGAATGGCCCGGGCAGCCACAACCCGACCGTGCCGAGCCAGGTCCCCCCAAGGAGGGCCAACGCGAGCCAGAGCGGCCGGGCCCGGACGAAGGCGAGCCGAAGCTCCCTGGGTCCGACGGACCTGAGCCGGGGCCGGGCTCGTCACACCGGGCCGGCGGCCCTGGCTGGCGGGATTGGTCCGGGCAGGCAGAGCAGCAGGACTGGCGGCGCTTCGCCACCTGGGCGCGGCAAGACTGGCGCGACTGGGCCAGCCAGGCGGAGCGGGACTGGTCACGGTGGGCCGAGGAGGCCCAGCGGCAGTGGCAGGACATCGCCGGACCGGCAGGCTGGCCCGACCGCGACTGGCCAGGGTGGCGAGACCGGATCAGCGGGCATGCCTGGTCCGGTGCCGCCGGTGCCGCGAACACGGACGGCATGACGAGCGACAACGACAGCCCGGCCGATGACGCGCCCGGCCAGCAGGATGCGGCCGGGCCGGACACCGGGCACCGCGGGCCGGACCTGGCCGCCGAACTGCTGCGCCTGGCGGCCGACTTCCTCCGGGACGTGCACCGCGCCATCTGGCAGCACGCCGGGGCGCTCGGCGAGGAGTCCGCCGGCAAGCTGGGCGACATCCTCACCGACGCGCTCGAGCGAATCGGTCGGGAGGTGTTCGCCGCCCCCGGCGCGGGACACCACGTCCACTGGCCAGCCTCGTCAGGTCCCGCGCAGCCGCCGGACGGTTCCGCGCGCCCGGCCGCCAGTCCCGGCAGCGCATCTGGGCCGCCCACCGGCGAGAGCCACTAGCCGAAGAGAAAGTCGCCGGATCTGCCACCAACTCTTCGCCGTGTGCCGGAGCGGGCGGGCCGCCGAAGCGGGCGGGCCGCCGGAGTGAGCAGGCCGCCGAGGCTGGCGAGCGCCGGATCCGGGGGCCGCGAGTGCCGGGTCAGACCGTGAAGACCACCTTGCCGAACAGCTCACCGCCGATCATCGCCGCGATGCCGTCGCGGGCCTGGGCCAGCGGCAGGGTCCGGTCGATCAGCGGCCGCAGTCCGGTCTGCTCGCAGAACCTGACCAGACGGGCCAGCTGGTCCCGGGTGCCCATGGTCGAGCCGACAACCGAGAGCTGAAGGAAGAAGATCCTGGTCAGGTCGGCCGGCGGCATCGCGCCGCTGGTCGCGCCGGAGATCACGATCCGCCCGCCCGGGCGCAGCGACTTGACCGAGTGCGACCAGGTCGCCTGCCCCACCGTCTCCATCACCGCGTCGACCCGCTCCGGCAACCGCGCGCCGGTCGGGAACACCTGGTCGGCGCCGAGCGCGAGCGCACGCTCCCGCTTCTCCTCGCTCCGACTGGTCGCCCACATCCGATATCCGGCCGCCCGGCCGAGCAGGATCAGCGCCGTCGCCACGCCGCCGCCCGCGCCCTGGACGAGAATCGTGCTGCCCGGCTCCAGCCCCGACTTGTCGAACAGCATGCGATACGCGGTCAGGTACGCCGTCGGCAGGCACGCCGCGTCCTCGAAGGAGAGCCCGGCAGGCTTAGGAATGAGGTTCCGGCGCGGCACCGCGACCCGCTCCGCGAACGTACCGTCATACCGCTCGGACAGCAGCGAGCGGGCCGGGTCCAGCGTCTCGTCGAGCACGGCCGCGCCCGGATCGCTGACCACGCCGTGCACCACGACCTCGTGGCCGTCCTCGTCCAGGCCGGCCGCGTCGCAGCCCAGGATCATCGGCAGCCGATCGGCCGAGATTCCCACCCCGCGCAGGGTCCAGACGTCGTGGTGATTCAGCGAGGCCGCCTTGACCGTGACCGTCGTCCAGTCGGCCGGAGGCACGGGCTCGGCGTGCTCGCCGAGTTCTAGGGCTGCGAGGGGATCGTCGGCGTTGAGACGCGCTGCGGTCACTGCGAACATGTCTGGACCCTAGCGCCCAGCGCCGCCATCCGGGTGTTCAGGGGACCCAGGAAATTCCGTCAGCCGGGGCGAAAATGACATTTCCCAAACGTCTGTACTTTTAGATCACTGCGGGGCATCTGCGTCCCTCACGCACCAAGCGTCAGCATGTTCGCGGCCACATCTTGACGCGTCCTCGGCCCCTTGGTTACCGAACCGACACCTTCGTTCTTCTTCTCAGGCGGCCCGGTGATCATTAGCATGAGCCGCAACTCGACCCCCTGAACAGCTCATCGAGACAAGGTCTCACGGTCGGGAGGACAACGCGATAGCGCGCAGCCGAGGATTGCCAGTGAGGGGCGATCTGAGGTACTCCGGAGCTGGGACTATCGCTAGCCCTGCTAGCAAAACGAGGTGATTGACAGTGGCAGTTCCCGAATCACATGTGGCGGGTACCGCTGAGTTCGAGGCAGCTGACAACAATCTGGTCAAGACTCTGAACTTCAACCATCTGCTCTTCTTGTCGGTGACAGCGCTCATCGGCTCCGGATGGTTGTTCGCGGCACTTGCCTCCAGCTCAGTGGCGGGACCGGCGGCGATTATCGCCTGGCTGGTCGGAGGTGTCCTGGTCATTCTGATCGCGTTCACCTACATGGAGCCCGCCGGAATGCTTCCGCGCAGCGGCGCGATCGTCCGATATCCGGCGCTCACGCACGGTGCCTATACCGGGTGGATCTTGGGCTGGGCGTACTGGCTGTCCGCGATCACCGTGCCGGCGATCGAGGCAGAGGCGGTCGTCACCTACGTCGGCGGCCAGTTCCCGACTAGCGGGATCAACACCGTCAGCAACGGCGTCACCGAGATGGCCTGGCCGAAGGGCATCTTGTTCGGCCTCGGACTGATGGTCATCTTCTTCATCCTGAACTTCTTCGGCATCCGCCTGCTCGCCGAGGTCAACCGGTGGCTCACCTGGTGGAAGATCATCATCCCAGCACTGACCGCGGTCTTCCTGTTCACGATCGTGAAGTCGACGAACTATTCGTCGCTGAGCTTCCACGGATCCAGCGGCTTCTCCCCGTACGGCACGGCCGCGATCTTCGGCGCCATCTCCAGCACCGGTATCCTCTTCGCCTTCCTCGGCTTCCGGCAGGCGCTGGACTACGCGGGCGAGGCCAAGAAGCCGCAGGCCCACGTGCCGCTGGCGACGGTGCTATCAGTCCTCATCGCAATGGTGATCTACATCGCCATCCAGATCGCCTTTACCGGCGCCGTCAACTGGTCCGCAGCGGGCGTGCACCCCGGCGACTGGGCCGGCCTCGGCACCAGTACCTGGTCGGCGGCCCCGCTTGTGGACGCGTTCAAGGCGGCGGGCGTCGGCTGGCTCGGCACCTGGGCGACGATCCTGGTGATCGATGCCGGCATCTCGCCTTCCGCGACCGGCTGGGTCTACCTGGGCACCAGTGCCCGCACCAACTACGGCCTATCGGTGCACGGCAACCTGCCCAAGTCGTTCCAGCAGCCGAACAAGTGGCACATCCCGTGGGTCTCCCTCATCGTGGCCACCATCATCGGTGCGCTGTTCTTCTTCCCGGCACCTAGCTGGTACAAGCTGGTCGGTTTCATCTCCGCGGCCACCGCCCTGACCTACATCATGGGCGGCGTCGGCACCGTGGTGATGCGGCGGCACGCGGGCAGCCTGCACCGGCCGGTGCGTCTGCCTGCCATGTGGATCCTCGCCCCGCTCGGCTACCTCGCGGCCTGGATGCTCGTGTACTGGTCCGGATACGCCACCCTGGTGCAGGTCTACGGCGCGGTCTTCATCGGCCTGCCGATCTTCGTCTGGTACTACGCGCGCGTGAACGGCTGGTTCGACACCGCAGGCAAGATGTGGGCCGCCCAGATCATGAGCCTGGTGTACCTCGCGGCGTGGGTCTACATCCAGTACGAGGGCGGCTGGCTACTGCGGCTGAGCCCGGGCGCCAACGCCCCGTGGGGCTTCTGGACCTACTACGTGGCCCAACTCCTTGACGTGGTGTTCTTCTTCGCCGGGCTCTGGCTGCTCAGCCGTGCCGATGCCCGTCGCCACGTCGTGAGCGCCGTCTGGATCATCATCGGGATGTTCGGGCTGCTTCCGCTCTCCTACTACGGCGTCTACGGCCCGGACGGCGTTCCCAGCCAGCTGAAGGCCCCGGCCGTCTTGTTCCCGTGGGACTCGCTACTGGCCCTGGCGATCGGCGTCGTCGTGTTCGGCCTCGCGGTGATCAGCGGCTTCCGCACGCCGGAGCTTGGCCAGATCGTCGAGGCCTCCGAGCGGGGCGCGGCGTCGGCGGCGCAGGCACCGGCTTCCTGATCAGGTGCGGGGGAGCGACCGGCGGCCGCTCCCCCGCCCGGCTCGCCCACCGGGGGCGCTGACCAGCCTGGCTGGTCAGCGCCCCCGGTGGTATCTAAGTAGCACCCGGCCCTCGATCAGGTCCGGCCGGACCGCGCCGAACGATCTGCTGTCCACCGCGTGCGCCGCCGGGTTGTCCGACTCCAGCCACCAGCCGCCGGGCACCCGCCGCGCGGCACGCTTCACCAGCAGCAGGTCCGGCCGGTCCGGGTGCCTGGCGATCACCAGCTGACCTGGCTCGATCCGCGGTCTACCGCCGCTGCCCGGGCTCCCCGTGCCCATGTCCGCAGCGCCCGGGTTCCCCGGTCGTACCGGCCCGAGACCGCGCCACACCAGCAGCCAGTCCCCCGGCCGCAGGGTCGGCTCCATCGATCGTTCAGCTACGGCGATCCGCCAGAGCGGCCAGCGCATGTCCCGTCCTCGCCAGGGTCTCCCGGTCGGTTCCGATGTCCGGTGCTCAACAATGCCTCATAGCGATGACCGGGCCGACGGCGGGCGGCACCGAGCGCCGCGGGCGCAGGGTGCCCTAAAGGCAGTTCGGCGCGACGTTGTACTGTCGGAATTCGTCAGTCCAATGAGCCGATACGAGAGAAGGACATCATGAGCCTGCTCGCACGCGTATTCGCCCCGAAGGCCACCGCGTACGCGCATTGCGATCTGCCGTGCGGTGTCTACGACCCGGCCCAGGCCAGGATCGAGGCCGAGTCGGTCAAGGCGATCTGCGAGAAGTACGCCCAGAACTCCGACCCGGAGTTCCGTGCCCGGGCGCTGCAGATCAAGGAGGAGCGGTCCGAACTGGTCAAGCATCACCTGTGGGTGCTGTGGACGGACTACTTCAAGCCGCCGCACTTCGAGAAGTACCCGCAGCTGCACCAGCTCTTCAACGAGGCGACCAAGCTCGCGGGCGCCGGTGGCACCAAGGGCAGCACCGACGCCGCCAAGGCGGACGAGCTGCTGGGCAAGATCGAGGAGATCTCCAAGATCTTCTGGGAGACCAAGCAGGGCTGAGTCGCCCGGCACGCTGGACTCGAGCGGCAGAGCCGGTGGCGGGTGGCGGACCGGGTACCCGCCATCAACCACCGGCCCCGCCGTGCGGGCGGAGTGATCGCCCGGCGTAGTGTTCGGGCAGGCGGTTCCGCTGGGGAGCGGACAGCCGCCGGGTTCCGCCTGACATCAGGCGGTTGCTCACAGTGACGGGGGAATGACACGGGGTGGTTACACGCCTGCGCACCGCACAGGCCAGGATAGGTTGCAAGGAGGAACCGATTCCTGCCGTGGGGCGAGAGGAATTCGGCCGTTGTGGGAGGGCAGACGTGTCCGAAGAAGAATCAGCTTCCGCCGGGGCTCGGACGATCGCCGGTGAGCACGACAACGACATGCACGGCAAACTAGGCCATTCCGCCGCATCTGCCGTTAGTTCCGGTCCGGGCCCGCGGTCCGACGCCCAGCCGCGGGACGAGGTCGTCGTCACCTTGCCGGCCGATGGCGCGTACCTGTCGGTGCTGCGCACGGCCACGGCGGGCCTGGCGGCCCGGATGGACTTCACCCTCGATGAGATCGAGGACCTGCGCATCGCGGTGGACGAGGCCTGCGCGATGCTTCTCGCGCAGGCGATCCCGGGCAGCAACTTGAAGTGCGGCTTCACGCTCGGCGCGGAGACGATCACGATCTCGGTGTCGGTGCGCTGCCTGGCGCCCCGGGTTCCCTCCGGGGACACGTTCGCGTGGACCGTTCTGTCGGCGCTCGCGGGCAGCGTCGACGCACAGGTCGGCCCGGGCGAGATGCTGACCATCGTGCTGCGCAAGAGCCGCGACTCATCGAGGTCTGTGTGACGGGGGAAGCAGAGGTCGCCTTGACCGAGGAGTTCGAGACGATGACGGCAGATCCAGCCGGGGGGCGGGATCTGGGCGATTCCGAGGACGTTCTGGCCGCAGCGGGCCTAGTGCCCGACGAGGTGCCTGACGAGGAAGCGCCCGAGCAGATCGCCGGCACGCTCAAGGTTCAGCATGCCGTACGCGACCGGGGACATGCCAGGGAACTCTTCATCAGGCTGTCCGAGTTGCCTGAGGGCGACCCGGAGCGGCTCAGGATCCGCGGCGAACTGGTGGAACTGCATCTGCCGCTGGTGGAGTACCTGGCCCGGCGATTCCGCAACCGGGGCGAATGGCTCGATGACCTGACGCAGGTGGCCACGATCGGCCTGATCAAGTCGATCGACCGGTTCGACCTTGAGCGTGGCGTCGAGTTCTCCACCTATGCGACGCCGACCATCGTGGGCGAGATCAAGCGGCACTTCCGGGACAAGGGCTGGGCCGTCCGGGTGCCGCGCAGGCTGCAGGAGCTCAAGCTGGCCCTGACCAAGGCGATCGGGGATCTCGCCCAGCGGCTCGGACGGGCGCCCACCGTCGCCGAACTCGCCGAACATCTCCAGATGAGCGAGGAAGAGGTCCTCGAGGGCCTGGAGTCGGCCAACGCCTACTCCACCGTCTCCCTCGACGCGCCGGACTCCGGGGACGAGGACGCGCCAGCGGTCGCCGAGTCGCTCGGCATGATCGACGAGGCGCTCGAGGGCGTGGAGTACCGGGAGTCACTGAAGCCGCTGCTCGAACGGCTGCCGAGCCGGGAGAAGAGAATCCTGCTGCTGCGGTTCTTCGGCAACATGACGCAGTCCCAGATCGCGACCGAGCTTGGCATCTCCCAGATGCACGTGTCCCGGCTGCTCGCCAGGACCCTGGCTCAGTTGCGCGAGGGCCTGACCACCGAGGACTGAGCTCCCGGGCGGCCGGGCCGGAACCGCCGCTTGCGGTCGCGGCTACTTGGCGGAGGCCGCCCGGTCGTGGGTCCGGCCGTAGGACAGCGCGCGGAAACTGCTCGGCATCAGCAGCGCGGCGAACCCCGCCACGCTCAGGATTACCGCCGGGACACCCCACCAGTAGCGCTGGGCCTGCAGCATCAAGATGCCGAGGATCCCGCCGAATAGCTGGGTGAGCAGCGCGGGCGTTCGGCTCCACCGCTTGCCCCTGGCCAGGCCCCAGGAGACGAATGCCAGCGCGATGACGGTGCCGAAGCCGATCGCCGTGATCGCGATGCCGCTCGAACTCTGGTACGACTTGCCCTGCGCGGCCGAGATCGCCGCGAACACCGATGCCACGAAGATCCCGGCGGTCTCGATCGCTTCCACAATCCCGGCAACCAGCAGCGCCCGCAGGCGTGGCTGCTGCCCGCTGTCGGCGGCACCGTTAGCCTGAGCGCGTGCGCGCGCTTCTGATCGTGAACCCACGTGCTACCTCCACGACCCGGCTTCGCCGCGATGTGATCGCGTCGGCCCTGGCATCGGCCGTTGTGCTGGACGTCGTGGAAACACGCTACCGGGGACATGCCACCAAGCTGGCATCAACCGCCAGGGCAGAAGGTTACGGCCTGGTGCTGACCCTCGGCGGTGACGGCACGGTGAACGAGGCGGTGAACGGACTGCTGGCCACTCCGGCTCGGTCCGGGACGCACTCGGCGGCCGACCTGCCTGCCCTGGCGCCGCTGCCCGGCGGCAGCGGGAACGTCTTCGCCGGGGCGATCGGGCTGCCACGGGACTCCGTCGACGCGGCCGGGCAGATCCTCGGAGCACTGGCCGAGCGCCGCACTCGCGTGATCGGACTTGGCCGCGCGGACGACCGGTACTTCACCTTCAACGCCGGCTTCGGGTTCGACGCCGAGGTGGTTCGCGCGGTCCAGGGCCTGCGCGCGCATGGCCGCCACGTAACCCCGAACCTGTACGTCCGGCTGGCGCTGCGGCAGTTCTACCGGCAGACCGATCGCAGGCACCCGGTAGTGATGATCGAGGCGCCCGGCGGTGATCCGCTCGGGCCGGTCTTCCTCGGGATCGTCTCGAACACCGATCCGTGGACCTATCTGGGCAGCCGCGCGGTACATGCGAACCCGCTGGCCGGGTTCGATACCGGCCTGGATGTGTTCGCGCTCCGCAGCCTGTCCTCGGTCGCCACGTTCGGCGCGATCGGCCGGATGCTCACCACCCACGACCGGCCACTGCCCGGCCGGCGCGTCGTCGCGCTGCATGACCAGCCCATGGTGACGCTGCGCGCGCCCCGGCCGGTACCGGTGCAGATCGATGGCGAGTACATCGGGGAGCGCGAAAACGTGATATTCAGGTCTATCCCCAACGCGCTGCGCGTTGTAGTGTGATCGCTTGGCGGCAAGATAGCGAAGCTAAGCGACAAAGCGGACTTTCAAGGTACTTCGCCAGAACGGGGCGGTGGTTACGTGGCGCGGCGCCGTATCCGGCGCACGGGTCATGCCCGCTATGTGACCGATCTGACACCGAAATCCTGCCTAAGCTTTGCCTAAGGGTCTTGCGCTTGATCGATTAACTTGGGAGGGTTGTAACGCTCCTGACATGCGACCGATGGGCGGGTCGCGGTCAGGCGGGCGAGGTCTGCGCGGGTGGGGTCCACGGGGGTGTGCTCTGGTGGTCTTGCGAGAGCCAGCGCGGGTCGTGCGTTCCGAACCGCGACGAAACTAGCTTGGGCCCTAACGGGCCCAGATATACGGCATAGCTCGTGAATTCGTTCACAAGCACGACGGAGGCGACGGGTCTCGACACGGGGCCTGTTGGCACTCATAGAGGAGTGGACCGCATGGACTGGCGTAACTACGCCGCCTGTCGTGACGTCGATCCTGAGCTGTTCTTCCCGATAGGGAACACCGGCCCGGCCCTGATCCAGATCGACGAGGCGAAGCAGGTCTGCACGCGCTGCAAGGTCTCCGACGCCTGCCTGCAGTGGGCGCTGGACAGCGGCCAGGACTCGGGCGTCTGGGGCGGGCTGAGCGAGGACGAGCGGCGGGCGCTGAAGCGCCGCGCGCGGGTGGCAGCGTCCGCCTGAGCGCGGGGTTTTCTGACCCGGTGGCCAGCCGGCCAAGCGATTAATGGTCGGCGGGCCGCCGGGTCCGCCTGCCTTCATGATCGTTCCGGTCGCCGATACCGTTACCGCTGAACTCGGCGCTGGCCCGATCCGTGGATGGCGCTAATCTTCCTCGGCCGGCAGCGGCAGATCGAGGGTCACGGTCGTTCCGCCGCCATCCCGCCCGGCGATCACCAGCGAACCAGCTAGCTCGGTCTGCACCAGTGTGCGGACGATCTGCAGACCGAGGCTGGTGGCCGAGTCCAGATCGAAGTCGGCCGGGAACCCGGCCCCATTGTCCGACACCGTCACGACCAGCCGGTCGTCGCGGCGCTCCGCGGCGAGTTCCAGCGTCCCGGTGGCCGGCGCCCCGGGCACCGCGAGTCCGTGCTGGACCGCGTTGTGCAGCAACTCGGTGAGCACCAGGGCCAGCGGCGTCGCCACCGAGGCCGGCAGGATGCCGAACCGGCCGGACAGCACCGGGGTAACCCGTGCCTCCGGCGCGGACACGTCGGCGGCCACGGTGGCGATCCGGCGCGCGATCTCATCGAACTCCACGACCTCGCCGGTCACCTGCGACAGCGTCTCGTGCACCAGCGCGATCGACCCCACCCGGCGCACGGCCTCGCGCAGCGCGGCCGCCGCCTCCGGCTGGCGCATCCGGCGCGCCTGGAGCCGGAGCAGCGCGGCCACGGTCTGCAGGTTGTTCTTGACCCGGTGGTGGATCTCCCGGATCGTCGCCTCCTTGGTGATGAGTTCCCGCTCCCGGTGCCGCAGTTCGGTGACGTCGCGGAGCAGGATCAGGGCGCCGGCCGAGGTGCCGGCCACGACCAGCGGGATGGTCCGCATCTGCACGACCGAGCCGTTCGCCTCAAGCTCGATCTCCAGGTGCGCGCGACCGCTGGCGGCCAGCATTAGGGACTCGTCCACCGGCTGGGCGCTCGCGCACAGCCGGGCGGTCAACGGGCCGAGGTCACGCCCGGTCAGGTCAGCGGTCAGGCCGAGCCGCCGGTACGCCGACATGGCGTTCGGGTTCGCGTAGCTCACCTTGCCCGACCGGCTGAGCCGCACCATCCCGTCGATCACCCGCGGCGATCTGACCAGCGCGGCCGAGCTTGCCGGATCGGGGAACAGCCCGGCGGCGATCATCTGCGCCAGGTCGTCGGCGGTCTTGAGGTAGGCGAGGTCCATCCGGCTCGGAGTGCGCGCCGAATCCAGGTTGGTCGACCGCTCGATCACCGCGATCACCCGGCCGCTGCGGCGGACCGGGATGGTCTCGTGCCGCACCGGTATACCCCGCCGCCACTCCGGGTCGCCCTCCCGGCAGATCCGGCCCTCGTCCGCCGCCGACTCGAGCAGCCGCTTGTCCCGCCCGCCGCGCACGGTCCCGACGATGTCGTCGGGGTATGCGGTCGGACCGGTGGTCGGCCGGACCTGAGCGAGCGCGATCCAGGACCGCTCCCCCGGCAACTGGGCCCAGAGCGTGAGGTCGGCGAAGGAAAGGTCGGCCAGCAGGTCCCAGTCCGACACCAGCACGTGCAGCCAGCCCAGGTCGGCGGTCTCCAGCCCGGCCCGCCGGGCCAGATCGTTCATCGTCGGCACGCTGCAATCATCGCATCGGCGCGGCGCCACCCGCCGCCGCGCGGTACCTGCCCGCGGTACCCAGGCAGCACCACGCCAGCCCCGATGGGCGCCCTGGTAACGTCGCCGCCATGGCCGAGGATCCACAAGCACAGCCCGAGGCGGCCGCCCACGGCGGGGCGAGCGCGGTCGCCGCAGCCCGCGCCGGCGGGGCGGAGACGATCTTCACGCTGTCCGGCGGGCACGTCTTCCCGGTCTACGACGGGGCGGTCAGGGCCGATCCGCCGATGCCGATCATCGATGTCCGGCACGAGCAGACCGCGGTGTTCGCCGCCGAGGCCACCGCGCGGCTCACCAGAAGACCCGGCTTCGCGGTGCTGACCGCCGGGCCGGGCGTGACCAACGGCGTCAGCGCGATCACCACGGCCCAGTTCAACGGCTCGAGCGTGGTGATTCTCGGCGGGCGGGCGCCGGACTACCGGTGGGGCTCGGGAAGTCTGCAGGAGTTCGACCATCCGGCGCTGCTCGCGCCGATCACCAAGCGAGCCTGGACCGAGCATGACCCGGCGGGGGTCGGTCCCGCGGTGGCCGAGGCATTCCGGCTGGCCGCCGCTAGGCACCGCGGGCCGGTCTTCCTGGACGTGAGCCTGGAGGCGCTGTTCGGAACCCCGCAGCCGGCTCCCGGCCAGCAGCCACCGGCCGGAACCGCCCGGCCCGGGGCGGCCGGCGCCACGGGGCCGGCCGGTGACCAGCCCGATCCCGGCGACATCGCGGCGGTGGCCGCCCTGCTGGCCACCGCCACCCGGCCCGTGCTCGTGCTCGGATCGGACGTCTGGCTGGATGGGGCCGAGCATGCCGCCAGGGCCGCGGCCGAGGAACTCCGGCTACCGGTGATCGCCAACGGCCAGGGTCGCGGGATCGTGCCGGCCGGCCACGACCTCCAGGTCACCCGGGCGCGGTCGGTCGCCTTCGGCGAGGCTGACCTGGTCATCGTGGTCGGCACGCCGCTGGATTTCCGGCTCGGCTACGGCGAGTACGGCGGGCGGAACGGCACCGGGCCGGCCGCCGTCGTGCACGTCGCCGACTCCCCCGGCCAGCTTGCCCGGCATCGGGATCTCGCCGCCTCCGCGGCGGGCGACCTGACCGCGTTCTTCACCGGACTGGTCGCCGCGGCCGGGCGGGCCGGCCTGCGCCGGCCGTGGACGGCGGACTGGCTACCCCGGCTGACCGCGGCGGCCAGGGCCGCGATCGACGCCGATGCTCCCCTGCTGGCCAGCGACGCGTTCCCGATCCATCCGATGCGGATCTACTCCGAACTGGCCCGGGTGCTCGACCCGGACGCCGTGGTGATCGGCGACGGCGGCGACTTCGTCAGCTATGCCGGCAAGTACATCGAGCCGCGCCAGCCGGGCAACTGGCTGGACCCCGGCCCGTACGGCTGCCTGGGGACCGGCCTGGGCTACGCGATCGCGGCGCGCATCGCCCGCCCGTCGGCGCAGGTCGTCCTGTTGCTCGGGGACGGGGCAGCCGGGTTCTCGCTGATGGACGTGGACACCTGCGTCCGGCACCGACTGCCGGTCGTGATCGTCTGCGGCAACAACGGGATATGGGGCCTGGAGAAGCACCCGATGCAGGCGCTGTACGGCTATGACGTCGCGGCCGACCTGCAGGCGGAGTGCCGGTACGACCAGGTGGTGACCGCGCTCGGCGGCGGCGGCGAACTGGTCAGGCGACCGGAGGAGATCGGCCCCGCGCTGCGCCGGGCCTTCGATTCCGGCGTCCCGTACCTGGTCAACATCGCCACCGACCCGGCGGTCGCCTACCCGCGTTCCACCACGGGCGTCTAGCCGGCGCCCGCGTTCGCGGCCGCGACGAAGTGCTCGCGGTCGACGAGCACCCGCTCGATGCTGCCCGCACCGATCACGGCGTCCTCGCCGGCGCCCTCGCCGTAGGCGATGAAGACGAACACCAGGCGGCGGCCGGTGATCTCGCTGAGTTCGGCCTCGACCTCGATCTCGGCGCCGATCCGGCTCGGGCGCTTGTGCTCAAGCGAGACCGCGGTTCCGACCGAGGTCTGATCCTCGCCGAGGACGGGGGCGATCGCCGCCACCGCGGCGGCCTCGGCCAGCGCCAGCAGCCGGGGAGTGCCGAGCACCGGCACGTCGCCGCTGCCGAGCGCGGCGGCGGTGTCGGAGTCGGTGACCTCGGCCCGGGCGGTGGCCCGGAGACCGACCACCACGCCAGGCGGGACGCCGTCGGCGCGCCCGGCGCTCATTCGATCACGGCGATCAGGTCGCCCTCCTGGATCACGTCTCCCTCAGAGACGGCCAGCCTGGCCAGCGTCCCGGAGCCCTCCGCGAGCACCGGGATCTCCATCTTCATGGATTCCAGGATGACGAGCGTGTCGCCGTCGGCCACCGAATCCCCCTCGGTGGCGACGACCTTCCAGACATTGGCGACCATCTCCGCGCGGATCTCGGCCACGCGCACCTCCTGCAGAATCGTTCCGTCCGGACCGTGCCCGGCGGGCCAGCGCCGCGGGCACCATCATGACCGGCGCGGGCCGGTCATGGGCGCAGCACGCTCACCACCGACGTGTCGTAGTCTCCGCTGCTGAACTCCGCGCTGTTCAGCAGGTCGGCGTGGAACGGCAGGTTCGTCTTCGGCCCGGCGATCTCGAAGGCCGCCACCGCGGCCCTGGCCCGGTCCAGCGCCTCCGCGCGGCTGGCGCCGTGCACCACGAGCTTTGCGAGCAGCGAGTCGTAGTGCGGAGTGACCGTCGTTCCCGCCGCGTATCCGGCGTCCACCCGCACCCCGTCGCCCGCCGGGGCGACCCACCGCGTGATGGCGCCCGGACTGGGCAGGAACCTGACCGGGTCCTCGGCGCAGATCCGCAATTCGATCGCGTGCCCGGAACTGGTCACCGCGTCCGGGTCGAAGCTGACCTCGGCGCCGTCGGCGATCAGCAACTGCTGCTCGACCAGGTCGATCCCGGTGACCATCTCGGTCACCGGATGCTCGACCTGGAGCCTGGTGTTCATCTCCAGGAAGACAAACTCGCCGGTCGCGGTGTCGAGCAGGCACTCCACCGTCCCGGCGCCCCGGTAGCCCACCGCCTCGCCGGCCCGGATCCCGGCCGCGAGCATGCGCTCGCGCAGGGCGGGCCCGACGCCAGGCGATGGCGTCTCCTCGGCGAGCTTCTGGTGCCTGCGCTGAGTCGAGCAGTCCCGCTCCCCGAGCGCGATCACCCGCCCGTCGGCCAGTCCGAGAATCTGCACCTCGACATGCCGGGCCGCGGGAATGTACCGCTCAAGCAGGATCGCCGGGTTGCCGAAGAACCGCTCGGCGCGGGTCCGAGCCGTCTCGAACCCGGCCCGAAGCTGGTCATCGTTCCAGGCGGCGCTCATGCCGATCCCGCCCCCGCCGGCGGCCGCCTTGACCATCACCGGATAGCCGATCCGCGCCGCCAGCGCGACCGCGGCGTCGGCGTCGGGCACTGGCTCGCCGCTCCCGTCGGCCACCGGAACGCCGGCCCGGGCCATCAGATTACGGGCGTTGATCTTGTCGCCCATCTGCTCGATCGCGTCCGGCGGCGGCCCGATCCAGGTCAGGCCGGCCTCGATCACCTGCCGGGCGAACCCGGCGTTCTCCGCCAGGAAACCATAGCCCGGGTGCACCGAGGCCGCGCCGGTCCGGGCCGCGGCGGCCAGGATCGCCGCCGCGTTCAGGTAGCTCAGCGCGGGCGGCGCGGGCCCGATCAGCACGGCCTCGTCGCATTCGGCCAGGTAGGGCATCTGCTCGTCGGCCTCGGAATAGACCGCCACGGTCCGGACGCCCAGTCGGTGCGCCGTGCGGGCGATCCGGCTCGCGATCTCGCCTCGGTTGGCAATCAGCACAGAATCCGGCACGCCGGGCATCTTACCCCCCGTCCGCGTTGCGGCCGGCGAACCGGCGACCGGGACACCACCCGGCCGGCCCGTCTCAGAGCCTGCTGAGCCGCAATCTGCCGGTGACCGCCGCCAGCGCGTCGACCACCCTGGGGTCGTACTCGACCTCCGAGGCCAGCCGGAGCCGATCGATCGCCGCAGCCACCCGGTCCCGGTCCGCCGAGCCGCCGACCAGGTCGTCGAACGCGTTCACGGCCCGGATCACCCGGCTCGCCAGCGGCGGGGTCGTCAGGCCGCCCGTGGCGGGCAGCCACTGGCAGCGGACCAACTCGGCCACGTTGTCCAGCACGCCGGTCTGCCGGATAACCTCCGCGCCGAACTCGGCGATGCGGCGCGCGTCGGCGCTGGAGACCAGCACGGTCGCCCCACCGGGAATCGGCTCGATCAGCGACAACTGCCCGATGTCGTGCATCAGGGCCGCGTACTCCAGGTCGATCAGGTCCGGCTCGGACATCCCAAGCTCACGGCCAACCGCCAGCGCGATCCGGCTCACCCGGCGCGAATGACCGGTCTCCACGTACCCGCCCACCTCGGTGACCTGGGCCAGCGCGCGAACGGTCTGCAAGTAGGTGGCGCGGATGCCGGCGTACCGGCGGAACGCGAACTGGATCACCAGCAGCGGACCGGCGAAGACGATCAGCTCGTAGATGCCCATCACCTCGGCGCCGAACACCGTGATGATCGCCGAGACCCCCACCGCCAGGCCGAGCCGCCACTGCACCCGCAACTCGTCCGCGAGCATGATCGGCAGCCTGGCCCGCAGGTCGTCGGCCCGGATCACCGCGGAGATCACCGACTCGAGCAGCCAGGCCAGCGTGACCATGACCGCCATCGCGGCAAACTCGACCCACCGGTGCGCCAGCAGGCCGCGCTCGATCAGCGGGTGGAAGATGAACGCCACGAACGCCACCGTCACCAGGCGCCGGGCCATCCCGGTCAGCTCGGGCACCCGGCCGGCCGCGACATGCGGTAGCGCGCCGAGGATCATCCCGAGCGCGGCGACCGCCACCACCTGCAGCGGCGGGATGCTCATCGTCTTCGGCCCGGTCGCCAGTTCGACCAGGGAGGCCATCGCGTACGCCAGCGCCGCCGACATGGCGATCGGGGCCGCCTCCCGGCCGCCCGGCAGTTGCAGCCTGAGCAACTCGCCGAAGGCGATGAACAGCCCGAAGCCGATCGCGACCGAGACCAGCCTGACGTCCATCGCGGTGCGCGCGAGTGCGGCCAGCACGAGAACCGCGCCGACCACGTACAGCACAAGCCGCCCGGAGTCGACGGTCTGCCAGGCGATCCAGCGCTGCTCCGCGGCCCGCGAGGTCATGGCCGGCCCCGTCCGGAGCGGTCAGCCGGGGCCTCGGCCCGCCGGGCCGGGCTGGCACCGCCCGGACGGCCGCTCACAGGCTCTCCACCACCCACAGCGGTGCGGTCGGATCGTCGTGATCCTGGGACGTGACGATCTCATGGCCGTGCCGTCTGATCGGCTCGGGAAGCTGCCAGCCGTCCCGGCTGAGCGCGGTCACGAAGGCGGCCACGATCTTGGGGTCGAACTGCGACCCGGCGCCCCGGCGAAGCTCGGCGACCGCCTCGCTGATCCGGCGGGCCTGCCGGTAGGAGCGGGTCGAGGTCATCGAGTCGAACGCGTCGGCGACCGCGATGATCCGGGCGAACTCGGGGATCTCGTCACCGGCGAACCCCATCGGATAGCCCCGGCCGTCCATCCGCTCATGATGGTGCATGATGCCGGTCAGCGCCTCGTTCAGGAAGCCGATGTCCCGGATGATCTCCAGACCGCGCATCGGGTGCAACTGGATCGCCGCGTACTCCTCCTCGGTCAGCGCGCCGTCCTTCTGGAGCACCTTCGTGGGCACGCCAAGCTTGCCCACGTCGTGCAGCATCCCGGCGAACGTGACCGCCTCGAGGCGATCGGCGCGGATCCCGATCTGACGGGCGATCATCCGGGCGCCGCGAGACACCCGCTCGCTGTGACCCCGGGTGTACAGATCCTTGGTCTCCACCGCCTGCACCAGCGCGGCGAGGGTGTCGGAATGCGCCTTCTGCTGCTCGGCGAACTGCCCCATCGCCCACCGGGCCACGTACAGCGGGACCAGCACGAGCAGCGCGGCGAACGCCCCGGTCACCGTCCACAGGGCGGCGATGACCAGCCCTAGCGAGGCGAGTCCGAAGTCCGACGCCAGCAGCACCGGAATGCTGGAGGCAGGCATCGTCCGGTGGGCCGCGGCCCGGCTGCGCCGGTCCAGCAGCAACATGAGCCACAGCAGGCCGTGGTTGACCACCACGTGCGCGATCGCGGCGGCGGCGAACGGCACCAGCAGCGACCCGAACATCTGGGTGACCGGGATGCCGACCCGCGCGCCGGTCAGCGCGGCGACCAGGCCGGTCGCCGGAATCCGCGGCTGGCCTCCGGCCGCGTGATAGGCCAGGCCGGCGCAGTAACCGGCCACCGCGTACATCGCGCCGTTGAACAGCCGCTCCGAGAGCGGCACCCGCCGCCGCAGGCTGAGCACCGCCACCGCGCCCACCATCGCGGCGCCCACGCCGCCCAGGAAGACGACGGCGGCCAGCGTCGCCGCCGAACTCGGTGACCACGCGGACTGCCGGGCGGCGAGTGGCGTCGGCGCCGAATCGCAGATCAGGAAGAGCAGCGCGAGCGCCACGTAAATGCCCCACCAGCGAGGGGCCGCGGCGGCACCAGGCTGCTGCGCGAGAATGACGCCGGCCGCGGTCACGATTGCCCCGAGATAGAGCCAGGCGGTCAACGAGAGCCTGCCCATGTCCTCCTCGCCGACCTCGCCCGTATGCCGGCACTCAGCGTAACGCCATCAGGCCGTTCCGCGTTGCCGTCCGGAATATTGCCGACGGGTAACGCACGGTAAGGGGCTAGTAGGTAATCGGCGATAGGCGGCCAATGCGGAACTAATGGAGTGCCGCGGCGATCCTGACGAGCCGACCGCAGCCAATGCCAGCGATCAGCTGGTCTCCATCTGGGAGCGCACCGAGTGGATCCGGTCGAGCACCTTGCGCTTCAGGTCCTGGGGCGCTTCCTCGTGCCCGCAGTGCTTGTGCACCAGGCGCTTGACGGCCTCCTCGAGGCCGTACTCGCGCAGGCACGGCCCGCACTCCTCCAGATGCACCTTGACCTGCGCGTAGGACGCCTGGTCCATCTCGCCGTCCAGGTAGCTGTACACCCGGTCAAGAACCTCGCTGCACGGCACAGCGTGCGGCCTTCCGCAGCTCATCTCGGCTCCCCCTCGGGTGCCTCCGCCTGGGCAGATGACCTGGCGGCCGCCGGCGTCATGCCAAGCTCGGCGGCGTAATCCTGAAGCATGTCGCGCAACTGACGGCGGCCCCGGTGCAACCGGGACATCACCGTCCCGATCGGAGTCGCCATGATGTCGGCGATCTCCTTATAGGAGAAGCCCTCGACGTCGGCGAGGTAGACCGCGATCCTGAACTCCTCGGGAAGCGCCTGGAGCGCCTGCTTCACGTCGGTGTCCGGGAGCCCTTCCAGAGCCTCGGCCTCGGCCGACTTCAGGCCCGCCGAGGTGTGCGAGGCGGCCCGGGCAAGCTGCCAGTCCTCGATCTCCTCGGTGCCCGACCGCTGCGGCTCGCGCTGCCGCTTGCGGTAGGTGTTGATGAAGGTGTTGGTCAGGATGCGGAATAGCCACGCCTTCAGATTCGTCCCGGCCTGGAACTGGTGGAACGACCCGTACGCCTTGGCGAACGTCTCCTGAACGAGATCCTCGGCGTCGGCCGGATGACGAGTCATCCGCATCGCCGCCGCGTACAGCTGATCCAGGTAGGGCAGGACATCACGCTCGAAGCGCTCGTTGCGCTCCTGCAATGTCTCAGGTACCGGACCCACCCCCTCCGCCATGCCTGGCTGGCTCCGGCTGAACTGCCAGCCGCCTCGGGCGGAGGATACCCTGCCGGGCGCACGCGCCGTTCGAGAGGCCACCCGAACTTCACCAGACGGCGGCCTGACGGTGTTCCGAGGTGCCGCTTCCCTGCGGCGATTCCCAGCGATCAGCACGGGCGGTTCAACACGCCGAACGCCCGCTTCATTCCGCCGATGCGGCCGCTGGCCCGGCCGGGTCAGCGCCTCACGTGGTCCCACGCCGCCTGGCACTTCAGGCAGCGCGCGGCCTCGGGCCTGGCCTTCAGCCGGGACTCGGGCACCGGCTTGCCGCAGTCGACGCAGACACCGTACCGGCCCTCGTCAAGCCGGCGCAGCGCGTCGAGCACCAGCACCCGGCGGCTCTGCGCGGCTTCCAGCATCGCGTCGGAACGATCGGTCTCCGCCAGGTTCGTGCCAATGTCGGCTGAATCCTGCGGATAGTCCGTGCCCCGCTCGCTGCGCTGGTCGGACCGGCCGAGGACCGCGACGGACCGGTCCAGTTCGTCCCGGACTTCCTCAAGCCGCTTGCGCGCAACTGCGACGTCCAACCGGTCCGCACCTCCCGATCCGCTTCCTGCACTGCCATCCCGTCCAGCCTTCTGGCCGGCCACCCTCTTCTGGCCGGCCACCGGGCCACCGCTGGCGGTCACCAGAGGCTCCCGGCGTTGTCCGGCTCAGCCGGGTCGGCGTCAGCGGACCGGGCGGCCGGGATCGTGCCCGGTGGCGCCGGGTCGGCCCGCTCGATCAGGTCCGGACCGTTGTTGCGCACCGAGTTCACAGCCGGCGAGACCGGATAGGAAGTCAGGCCGTTCGTAGCGGCCGGCGCCAGCAGCGCGAGCGCGTCGCTGACTCCGGTCCCCGCCACGTCCAGCCAGTCCGCCCACGCGTCAGGATCGATCACCATCGGCATCCGGTCGTGGATCTCGCCAAGCTCATCGGGCGCCGTGGTGGTGATGATCGCCGCCGTCCAGAGCCAGCCCGCCGGATCCTGCTCCGGCGCCGAGCGATCCCGCCACAGCTCGTACAATCCGGCGAACGCCAGCGGGCGCCGGTCCGGTCGGCAGATGAAGTACGGCTGCTTGCGGCCCTTCGTCCCGGCCGGTGGCTGCTGCCACTCGTAGTAGCCGTCGGCCGGAAGCAGGCAGCGCCGTCGCGCGAACGCGGCGCGGAACGCGGGTTTCTCGGCCACCGTCTCGGCCCGGGCGTTGATCAGCCGGCCACCGATGGACGGGTCCTTGGCCCAGGACGGCACCAGGCCCCACCGGACCACCCGAAGTTCCCTGGCGATGGCCTGGTCGTCGCGCTCGGGCCTGGTGAGCACCGCGTAGACCGGCTTGGTCGGCGCGACGTTGTAGTCCGGCTTCAGGTCGGCGTCGACCCGATCGCGGGTGACACCGAATTCCTCGAGTAGCTCGACGCGAGAACGCGCCGACGCGTACCGGCCGCACATCTGACCACCTTCGCTGCGTGAGTCGTGTCGGGGGAAGCCGCCCGAGCCAGCCGGGCATGCCGCATCGACGCCGTCGCCGTACCGGCGCGCGGCCGGGGTCGCGGGGGTCGACCCCGTCGGATCAATGGCAGAACGACGCTGTACATAGCCACAGCGCCAGGCGGCCAAACCTGTCCGCCCCGGCCGGAGCCCGGCGCCGGCCGCCTGCCAGCCGATACCCTCACATCATGAATCCCGACCTGGCGTCTCCCACCGCCAGCGACTGGCGTGTCCCGCACGTCACCGCGCCGGTTTCCGCGGTGGTGACGGTGCCGGGATCGAAGTCCATGACCAACCGGGCGTTGCTGCTCGCCGCGCTCGCCGACGGTCCCACGCTGATCGCCGGGCCGCTGCGGGCCAGGGACACCAGCCTGATGACCGGCGCGCTGCGCGCCCTCGGCTGCGTGATCGACGACGCGTCCGATCCGTGGCGGGTCACCCGGCCGCTGCCCGGGCCCGGCGGGCCCGCCGGCCCGGCCGGCCCGCGCGGCGCCGGGCGGCGCGACATCGAGATCGACCTCGGCAACGCCGGGACCGTGCTCAGGTTCGTTCCCCCGGTCGCCGCGCTGACCACTGCCGACGTGCGCTTCACCGGCGACCCGCGGATCTCCCAGCGGCCGGTCGGGCCGCTGCTCGCCGCGCTGCGCGAGCTAGGCGCCCTGGTCGACGACGGCGGGACCGGGGCCGTCCCGTTCGTGGTGCACGGCCAGGGCCGGGTGCCCGGCGGCGCGGTCACGATCGACGCGTCGGCGTCCTCCCAGCTTGTCTCCGGGCTGCTGCTGGCCGCGGCACGGTTCGACCGGGGCGTGCGGATCACCCACGCCGGGCCGCCGGTGCCGTCCGCCCCGCACATCTCGATGACGGTGCGGATGCTCCGCGCCCGCGGCGTGGACGTGCGGACCGGCGACGAGGACGAGTGGGCCGGCCAGGGCACCGGCCAGGGGAGCACCGTTACGCATCGCTGGCGAGTCAGTCCCGGACCGATCAGCGGCGGCCGGATCGACATCGAGCCCGACCTGTCCAACGCGCTGCCGTTCGTGGCCGCCGCGCTGGCCACCGGCGGCGAGGTCACGGTGGCCGGCTGGCCCGCCGCCAGCCTGCAACCCGCCGCGCGCATCATCGACCTGATCACCGCGATGGGCGCGACCGTGCGCCAGGTGACCGGCGGATTGCGGGTCACCGGAGCCGGCCGGATCAGCGGCCTGCGCGCCGACCTGAGCGAGGTCGGCGAGCTCACCCCGGTGCTCACCGCCCTGGCGGCGCTGGCCGACGAACCATCGGAACTGACCGGGATCGGGCACCTGCGCACGCACGAGACCGACCGGCTGGCCGCACTCGCCGGCGAGATCGGCAAGCTCGGCGGCGACGTCACCGAACTGGACGACGGGCTGCGGATCAGGCCGCGGCCGCTGAGCGCGGACGGCGTGGTCTTCGACAGCCACGACGACCACCGGCTGGTGATGGCCGCAGCGGTACTCGGCCTGGTCACTCCCGGGTTGCGGGTGCACAACGCGGAGACAGCGGCGAAGACCTTCCCGGGGTTCGGCGACCTGTGGACCCGGACCGTGGCGCCAGCCAGGTGAGGCGTCGATGACCCGACCACGACCGGCCAGCCCGCGCTCCCGATGAGCGGGCAGCGCGGGCACGCCAGGCTGGACGAGGACGATGTGCGGGTCCGGGCCAGCCGTGGCTCCCGGCCGCGGACCAGGCGGCGCCCGGCGCACGCGGGCGCGGTCCCCGGGTTCGTGGCCGGCGTGGACCGCGGCCGGTACCGGTGCGTGCTCGACGACCGGGTGATCACCGCGATGAAGGCACGCGAGCTTGGCCGCGGAACGATCGTGGTCGGCGACACCGTCAGCCTGGCGGGCGACGTCACCGGCGCCCCGGGCAGCCTCGCCCGGGTGGTCAGGATCGAGCCCCGACGCAGCGTGCTGCGCCGGTCAGCCGACGACGCCGATCCGGTCGAGCGAGCCATCGTCGCCAACGCGGACCTGCTCGTGATCGTTTCGGCCCTGGCCGATCCGCCGCCCAGGACCGGGCTGATCGACCGGTTCCTGGTCGCGGCCTACGACGCCGGACTGGAACCGGTGCTCTGCCTGACCAAGGCCGACCTGGCCGGGCCCGAGTCGATCCTGCCCGGCTACGACCCGCTCGGGCTGCGCGCCGTGGTGCTCGGCCGGCCCTTCGACCCGGCCGTGCTCGCCGACCTGCACGCGATCCTGGCCGGCCGGATCAGCGTGCTGGTCGGGCACTCAGGCGTCGGCAAGTCCACCCTGGTGAACACCCTGATCCCGGCCGCCGACCGGGCCGTGGGCACGGTCAGCCCGGTGACCGGCCGGGGCAGGCACACCTCCTCGTCGGCGGTCGCGCTGCCGCTGCCCGGCGGCGGCTGGGTGATCGACACCCCGGGCCTGCGCGGCTTCGGGCTCGGCCACATGTCACCGGAGCGGGTCGTTCAGGCCTTCCCGGATCTGGCGCCCGGTACGGCGGACTGCCCGCCGGGCTGTGCCCACCTGGGCGCGGAGTGCGCCCTGGACGACTGGGTCGCCGCGGGCGGCGGGGACTCGCTCGCCGCCCGGCTTGAGTCGCTGCGCCGCCTGCTCGCCCGGGCGGACGGCCCCGACGCCGACGACCGGTAGCCGGCCGGGCGGGTCTCAGCGCGGCCGGGCGGGTCTCAGCGCGGCCGGGCGGGTCTCAGCGCGGCCGGGCGGGTCTCAGCGCGGCCGGGCGGGTCTCAGCGCGGCCCGGCGCGGCCCAGTTATGGTCACGGTGCACCGATCACGCTACCGTTTCGCACCATGGCGAGCTTCGACGACGACCTGCGCTTCGCCCATGTGCTTGCCGACGCGGCGGACGACATCACCATGCGCCGGTTCCGGGCGCTCGACCTCTCGGTCCGGGCCAAGCCCGACCTCACCCCGGTCACCGACGCCGACATCGCGACCGAGGAGTCGCTGCGCAACGTGCTGCGCCGGGCCCGGCCGCGGGACGCGATGCTCGGCGAGGAGTTCGGCCGGACCGGCGGGGGCCAGCGATGCTGGGTGATCGACCCGATCGACGGGACCAAGAACTTCGTCCGCGGCGTTCCGGTGTGGGCGACGCTGATCGGCCTGATGGTCGATGACAAGGTCACGGTCGGCGTCGTGTCCGCTCCCGCGCTCGGACGGCGCTGGTGGGGCGCCGCGGGCAACGGGGCGTGGACCGGGCGGTCGCTGACCAAGGCCGCGCCGTGCCGGGTCTCCCAGGTCGCCGACCTCGCCGACGCGTCGCTGTCCTACTCCGGCCTGTCCACCTGGGAGCAGGCCGGACGGCTTACCGAGTTCATCGACCTGACCAGGGCGGTCTGGCGGACCCGCGCCTACGGCGACTTCTGGTCGCACATGCTGGTGGCCGAGGGCGCGGTGGATATCTCGGCCGAGTCCGAGGTGTCCCTGTGGGACCTGGCGGCGCTGCAGATCATCGTCGAGGAGGCCGGCGGCCGGTTCACCGACCTGGCCGGGAACGCCAGGCCCGATGGCGGCAGCGCGCTGTGCAGCAACGGCCTGCTGCACGAGGAGGTGCTGGCGATGTTGGCCGGGCGGCCCTTGCCCGGATCAGCCGGATGCACCATGCTGGAGTAGCGCGCACAAGTTCACAAGCGCGGGGGCCGGGACCGGCGGCAGGGCGGATGCACGCTGGCCAGATGCGCGAATTGGAGTGGATCGCCATGAATGTCAGGGATGGCATGAGCCAGGTCGTACTCAGCGTCGGGCCTGCGCACACGCTGCGCCAGGCCGCACGGATGATGTCGTCGCAGCGGGTCGGCGCCGCGGTCGTTCTCGACCATGACCACTCCGGCGTGGGGATCCTGACCGAGCGGGACATCCTGGACTCGATCGGGGCCGACCAGGACCCGGATTCGGAACTGGCGGCCGACCATCGCACCACGGACGTCGTGTTCGCCGCGCCCGACTGGACGCTCGATCAGGCCGCCAGGACCATGGTCGACGGCGGTTTCCGGCACCTGGTCGTGATCGAGCACGGCGACGTCGTCGGCCTGCTGTCGATGCGGGACATCGTCCGGGCCTGGGCCGGCGCCGGGCCGCGCGTTCCCCAGCAGTCCGCGGCCGGATCGGCGTCCAGCCAGGTCTGACGGCCGGGCGGCCGGGACTCAGGCCGTGTTCCGCTGCGCCAACCGGGCGAACCGGCGCAGCGACGACCCGAGGGCGATCCTGGCGACCGGGCCGGCGACGAGCGCCGCCGGGCGGCCGAGCAGCGGCGGCAGCGGAAGCTGGATCCGCTCGGTCCAGCGGAACTCGGCCCGGGCGCCCCTGGGAACGACCTCGAAGATCCCCGTCCCCCGGACGACCTTGCCGACGTGGGTGACCGTGCACCGGCGCGGCGGGTCCCACTCGGTGATGACCATGGTGTCGGTGAATCCGACCGGCCCGATGCCGGTCCATCCGACCACCGTGGCCCCGGCCTCGTGACCGCCGTCGACGCGAGTCGCCCAGATCCACTCGCTCTGGCGGGACCAGTCCACGGCGAGTTCCCACAGTCGGTCCGGTGCGGCATCGACGACGACACCGGCGGCAACCGTCAGGTTGGTTGGCATGTCCCCACGCTACCGACCGGCCGGTCGGCGGGTCGCGCCGCCCGTCTCCCGATTGACCTACCACCCCTAGTGGCTTCGCAACTCGGTCATTCCGGGCGTGATCATGGGCCCAAGGGGTGGTAGGTCGGCGCAGCACCCGGGTGCGCCCCCCGGAGAGAGACGGTCTGGACGCCCGCCAGACCAGGACTTACCGTGACTGCATGATCAGTCAGCCATCGTCCGAGCCGATGCTCACCCCCGGCGCCGGAAACCGCCCACCGGCCCCGCTCAGCCCTGGTGACCTGGCCGACTCGCTGCTCCCGTTCGGCCGGAGCCGGATGCTGCCGCCCGCCGCCTACGTGGATCCCGAGGTCTTCGCCTGGGAGCAGCGGAACTTCTTCGCCGGCTGGCTGTGCGTGGGCCGGTCCGGCCAGGTCGCCGGTCCTGGCGACCAGCGCGCCGAGCGGGCGGGCACCGGCAGCGTCCTGCTCACCAGGGACGACGACGGCACGCTGCGCGCGTTCGCGAACACCTGCCGTCATCGCGGGCATGAACTGCTGCCCTGCGGCTCGTCGGCTCGCCGCGGCGTGGTGGTGTGCCCCTACCACGCCTGGACGTTCGGGCTGAACGGTGATCTGCGCGCGGCGGCCGGCTTTCGCGGTCAGCCCGGCTTCGACGCCGCCCGGTGGGGCCTGACCGAACTACCGGTGCTCGAGTGGCACGGGCTGATCTTCGTGGACGGCTCGGGCCAGGCCGGCCCGCTGGCGCCGGCCCTGGCGACGCTGGACGAGCTGATCGCCCCGTATGAGATGGGCCGGCTGGTGGTCGCCGGAACTCATACCTACGACGCGGCGGCCAACTGGAAGATCCTGACCGAGAACTACCACGAGTGCTACCACTGCCCGTCGATCCACCCCGAGCTCTGCAAGGTGAGCCCGCCGTCCAGCGGGATGAACTTCGACGGGCACGGCGCCTGGGTCGGCGGCACCATGGACCTTCGGGAGCAGATGACGACCATGTCCATGGACGGCACCAGTCACGCCGCGGCGTTGCGCGGACTGGACGAGGCGGCCCGGCGCGTCGTGGTCTACGTCAACGTGTTCCCGAACCTGCTGATCAGCCTGCACCCGGACTACGTGATGGTGCATCGCCTGACGCCGCTGGCCGCCGATCGGACCACGATCGAGTGCACCTGGTGGTTCGCGCCCGAGGCGGTGGCCGGGCCCGGCTTCGATCCCGGCTACGCGATGGAGTTCTGGGACCTGACGAACCGCCAGGACTGGGCGGCCTGCGAGTCGGTGCAGCGCGGGCTTACGTCGCCGCGGGCCACCGCCGGCCCGCTGTCTCCGAGGGAGAACGCGGTCTACCAGTTCGTCACCATGGTCGCGCGGGGCTACCTGGGCGAGCCGATCTGGAACACCGGCCTGCCGGCCTGGGCCACCGAGCCCTAGCCGGCGCCGCCCCGCCGACCAGGAGCACCGGTCGATCAGGAGCAGTTGAAGGCGGCATAGATGATCGCGCTGAGCCGGTCGATCATCTCCGCACGCGGCAACTGGACCTCCACGCTGAGCAGGTAGTTGATCCGCTCGAGCATCATCAGGCAGGCCAGCGCGGTGAGTTCGGCGTGCTCGTCCAGCCCGCCGTCGTCGGCCGGCTCCTGGCCGGCCTTGCTCGCCTGGGCGTGCTCGGCCACGCGGGCGGCGGTCATGCCCTGGGTGATGGCCTCGGACAGCCGGAACATCAGTTGCAGGCCGTCGCCATACACCTCCTCGCCGACGATGTCGGCCTGGCTCAGCGTCCGGATCACCGATCCGTGCGCCGCGTAGGTGTCGCAGAAGCTCTCGATCCACTGCCGGAGCGCGGCCCGCCCGGCCGGGTTCGGTGTCACGATCGGGAAATCGTCGGTGATGTTCTGCATGTCGTGCAGCGCGTCCCGCAGCAGCGTCCGGAACAGGTCGTCCTTGTTGGCGAAGTACAGGTAGAACGTGCCGTGCGAGGTCCTCGCCCGCTTGACGATGTCATCCACGCGGACGGCCTGGAACCCCCGCTCGTCGAACTCGGCCAGACCGGCCTCGAGCAGCCGCCGCACGGTCTGCCTGCCGAGGGCGCCAAGCTCGCGTTCCTGCGCCGGAATGCCACCGCCCAGAGATGGCCGATGCCGCATCACATCGTTTCCGCCGCGATTCGGCTTGCCGCCGGCCGACCGTGTGCCGTCGGATCTCAGCGCGCCGCCCGCCGGCCTGGCGCTCCCCGGCCGCCCATCTGGTGAGGGGACGTCGATTCCGCCGCGGGCGCGGGCGTCGGTTGCAATGGCATCCCGCCGGTCGTCATCGCCCTGGGTGCCGTGCGCCGCCGCACGCGCCGGGCCGCCGTCCATGCCTGGCGCGGGTGAGCTCCGACCTGGCGGTAGATCCCGGCCAGATTCGCTGCCCATGGTCAAGAGCCTAGTCCGCGGCCCCGGAGTGGGTGACGGCGATCCGCGGGCACGGCCCGCCCGACGCCGCTATTGCCGCAGTTCGCAGGCGCAGACTGGGACGGAACTACTAAAACTCTCATTAACTACAAAACATCTTAAATAGCTTTAACCGGCGCGCGCCCCGACTCCGGTTGCGTTCCTCATGGTCAGCGCCGGAAAGACGACGCCGGCATCAGGTGACGTCAGCGTCATTATTTGCAATTTCAACTGAAAGCGTGCACCAATAGGACCGTGGTGTCTGACCAGTATTCGGGGACTGGTGTCAGGACCCTCCCGGGGGAAGGGAGGCTGGCGCCAGCCCTGTCGGCTACCCAACCAGGCGGCCAGACACCCTCGGATACCGAGATGATGCCATCTGATCCGATCCTGGCTAAGGCTTCCGCGGAAAACTTTCCGGTCGCGTTGCGCGCGCTCCCGGATCGCTATCGCCGACGGCTGATGGCGATCTACGTCTTCGCGCGGACCGTCGACGACGCGGGAGACCTCGCCGACCCGCCGGACCGGCCCCGGCTGCTCGCCGAACTCCAGGCCGACGTGCACCGCCTGTACGCCACGCTCGGCCCGGCCGCCAGCCCGGCGGACGCCGATCCGGCGGAGCCCAGTCCGGCCGGCCCCGAACCGGACCGGCCCGTCGCACGGGTGATCACCGCGACCCCGGACTGGCCCCGGCTGCCGGCCGTCCGCGGGCTGGCCGCGGCGGTCACCGAGTGCGCGATCCCGATGCGCCCGTTCACCGACCTGATCGCGGCGAACGAGCAGGACCAGGTCGTCACAAGGTACGAGAGCTTCGACCAGTTGCTCGACTACTGCACGCTGTCCGCGAACCCGGTCGGCCAGCTCGTGCTGTACGTATTCGGCGCGTACTCACCCGAGCGGGCAGCGCTCTCCGACGCCATCTGCACCGGCCTGCAGATCACCGAGCACCTACAGGACGTGGCCGAGGACTACCGGAACGGCCGCGTCTACCTACCCGCCGAGGACATGCGCAGGTACCAGTGCGGCGAGCCGGACCTGACCGGCCACACCGCGTCAGGTTCGCTGCGCAGGCTGATCGCGTTCGAGTCCGGGCGGGCGCACGCCCTGCTCGACGCCGGCGCGCCGCTGATCGCCAGCCTGAGCGGCGCCGCCCGGCTCGCGGTGGCCGGCTACCTGGCTGGCGGCCGGGCCGCGCTCGCCGCGATCGCGGCGGCCGATTACGACATCCTCGCGGCTACGCCGCGGCCACGCACTAGCCGGACCGTCGCGGAGCTTGCCCGGGCTTACCTGCGGGCGAGGTGACCCTGTGACCGCACCAGGCCAGGCGGAGGCTCACGTCCGCGACGCGTACCGGCACTGCGAGCGCATCACCAGGCAGCAGGCCAGAAACTTCGCCTACGGCATCGCGCTGCTCCCGACGGACAAGCGCCGCGCGCTGTCCGCGGTGTACGCGTTCGCCCGGCGAATCGACGACATCGGCGACGGGACGCTGCCCGCCCAGGACAAGATCGCCGCGCTCGAGCGGATGCGCGCCGCCGTGGATCGGCTAGCCGGCCAGGACGCTGTGCCGCCGGA
>JAJYTW010000034.1 GCA_021792855.1 Actinomycetes bacterium | reverse complement strand
CCAGGAGTTCCTCGGCTTCCCGCTGGTCGAACTGGTGGAGAACAGGGACTACCGGGGCTCCAACCACTTCTTCTTCGACATCGGCAACAGCAACCTGCTCGGCTTCTTCGACTTTCCCGGATTCGAGCACCCGGACTGGATGGAGACCATCGGCGGGGTGCAGCACCTGGCGATCTCGGTCTCGCCCGAGCAGTTCGACGCGGCGAAGAAGAAGCTCGACGAGGCGGGTGTCGACTATCTCGGGCCGGATCGCGGGGTCGAGGAGAGCATGTACTTCCGTGACCCGAACGGGGTGGGGCTGGAACTGTACCGGGAGGAACTCGGCGTCTTCAACGGCACGCCGCTCCTGGACTGAGCCGAGCCGAGGTGTTCCGGCTAGCGGTGTCGCGCTACCGGGCGGCCGGGGCGGCGCTGAGCCGGACGCCCTGCCAGCCGTGGTCGATCGGCCGCGGCTGGTCAGCCCCGCCCGTGGGGCTGCCGGGCAGGGCGAGGCCGGCCGGGCCGGCCAGGCGCAGGATCCGGTCCGGGGTCAGGTCGGCGGCCGGGCCGGTCGCCCCTTGCGGCCAGACCACCCACAGCCGCCCTCCCGGCGCCAGCTGGGCAGTCAGCCGGCCGAGCAGCCCGGCCAGTTCCGCCTGACCCGTCACGAACGCGATGATCACGTCGTAGCGTGCCGCCTCGTCCAGGTGCGTGTGCACGGCGGCCTCGCCGAGCAGTTCGGTCGTGAGCCGGTCGGCGAATCCGTCTGGGGCGCCGACCACGGCGACCGCGTCGTCCTCGCCGACGCCGAGCACGCGGCCGAGCGAGCGCATCAGATAGCTGCGAACTCGAACCCGCCGGGGCGCGCGTTGCGGTCCGCGATCAGGCCGGCCAGGGTCGAGATGGCGATCTCCGCCGGGGTCTTCGAGCCGATGTTCAGCCCGATCGGCCGGTGCACCCTGGCGACCTCGTCCGGCTCCACCCCGAGCAGCGTGAGCGCCTCAACGTGCGGCGGCTCATGCCGCGGACTGCCCATGATCCCCACCCACCGGGCCGGGCTGACCAGCGAGTCTCTGAGCATCACGCCAAGTTCGGGCCGGTGATGGTCGGTGACCACCACGTCGGTCGCCTCATCCGGCTCGGATCCGATCGCGGCGCACACCCGCAGTCCGTCCCGCGCAGCCTGGGCGGCCCGATCGGGATCGGGTTCGACCAGTAGCGTCTGGTAGCCCGCATCGGCCGCGTACCGCAGCAGGTAGTCGGCGACCGGCGTGGCGAACACGGCGATCAGCACCCGATGCTCGGCTGGCGCCGGCGCGTCGCCATGTGCCACATCGCACGCGACGTCACCGTGGAAGTGGGTCATACCACGAGCTTGCCACGCCTGCTCGGCAGATGCGACCGCGCCGCCCCGGTCAGCTGGCCAGCAGGTCCCTGACCGCCTCGCGGAGCGGATCCATCCGGGCCCGGGCCGCGTGCCTCGCCTCGTCCAGGCGCCCGGCGATGACCGGCTCCACGACCTCCAGGTACGCCTTGATCTTCGGTTCGGTCCCGCTCGGCCGGATCACCACCCGGGCGCCGGGCAGGGTGTACCTCAGCACGTCCGCCGACGGCAGGTCGGCGGTCCCGCCGGTCAGGTCGGACACCGACAGTACCGGCTGGCCGGCCAGTTCGGTCGGGGCGGTGACCCGGAGCCTGGACATCACATCCACCGGGACCGTCGTGGGAACGGTAATCTGCCCGGTCAGGTGGACGCCGTGCGCCGCCTCAAGCGCGTCGTAGGCCTCGAGCAGCGACTCGCCCCCGGACCGGGCCAGGGCGGCCAGGCCGAGCACGGCGAGCGCCGCGCTGATCCCGTCCTTGTCCCTGACGGCCGTCCCGACCGCGTAGCCGAGTGCCTCTTCGTAGCCGTAGACGAACCGGCACTCCGGGCGCAGGTCGCCGGCCCGGGCGATCCACTTGAAGCCGGTCAGCGTCTCGGCGTACGCGGCGCCCGCCTCGGTCGCGATCCTGGCCAGCATCGTCGAGGAGACGATCGTCGTCGCGACCAGCGGCCTGCGCGGCTCGGCGTCACCGCCCGCCCGATCAGCATCGCCGCCCGCCCGACCCAGCACGTAGGCGCCCAGCAGTGCCCCGACCTGGTCGCCGGTCAGCATCCGCCAGCCGCCGGTCGCGTTGTCGTCCGGAACGGCCACGGCCAGCCGGTCGCCGTCCGGATCGTTGGCGATCACCAGGTCGGCGCCGGACCGCCTGGCCTGGGCGATCGCCAGGTCCAGGGTGCCCGGCTCCTCCGGGTTCGGGAACGCCACGGTGCGGAAGTCCGGGTCGGGCTCGGCCTGCGCCTCGACCACGTCCGGCGGCGGGAAACCAGCCTGCTCGAAGGCCCGCAGCGCGAGTTCGCAGGCCACCCCGTGCAGCGGGGTGTAGATGATCCGGAGCCAGGCGGCGCCCTTGGGGGCCTGGGCGCCGGCGCAGACCGCGTCCAGGTAGGCCCGGGCGATCTGGTCGTCGTGCCGGGCGATCAGCGGATCGTCGCCGCCGCTGACCGGGATCTCGGCCAGCGGGCCGAGCGCCCGGGTGGCCGCCTCGATCTCCAGGTCGGCGGGCGGGACGATCTGCGCCCCGTCGGCGAGGTAGAGCTTGTAACCGTTGTCGGCGGGCGGGTTGTGGCTGGCGGTGATCATCACCCCGGCGGCCGCCCGCAGGTGCCGGACCGCGAACGCGAGCAGCGGCGTCGGCTGACGCGGCGGCAGCAGGTGCACGGCGATCCCGGCGCCCGCCAGAACCCGAGCTGCCTCAAGCGCGAACTCGTCCGATCGGTGCCTGGCATCGCATCCGATCACCACGCCGGCCTCGGTCGCGGCCGGGTTCACGTACCGCAGCCAGCCGGCCAGCGAAGCCGTGGTGCCCCGGACGACGGCCCGGTTCATCCGGTTCGGCCCGGCCCCGACCTTGCCCCGCAACCCGGCCGTCCCGAATTGCAGCCGCCCGGCGAACCGGTCGGCGAGATCCTCGGCGGCCTGGGCGGCGTCCACGTCGGCGTCCTCGTCGGAGTCCGCCGCGGTGGCCGCCGCAAGCAGCGCGGTTAGCTCGGCCCGGTCCCGCTCATCCGGATCGTCGGCGATCCAGGCGGTGACCCGGGCCCGCAGATCCTCGCCGATCATGCCGAACCGTCGGCGATCATCCGCGGCAGCACTGCGCGGAGCAGGTCCCCGACCCGGCTGGCGGCCTGCTTGGCGACGTCTAGCACTTCGAGGTGGTCCAGGCCGCTGTCCGACAGGCCAGCCGCCGGGTTGGTCACCAGCGACACCCCGAGCACCTCGGCGCCGGCGTGGTGCGCGGCGATCGCCTCCAGCGCGGTGGACATGCCGACCATGTCGGCGCCCGCCGTGCGCAGCATCCGGATCTCGGCCGGGGTCTCGTAGTGCGGGCCGGGCAGCGCGGCGTAGACGCCCTCGGGCAGGCTCGGGTTGGCCTGCCTGGCGAGCGCCCGCAGCCGCGGCGAGTACAGCTGCGACAGGTCGGTGAACCGCGGTCCGTAACCGGCCGGCGGCTCGGGGCCGGTCAGCGGCGACTTGCCGGTCAGGTTCAGGTGGTCGCTGATCAGCACCGGCTGCCCGGAGCCAAAGGCCGGATTGATGCCGCCGGAGGCGTTGGTCAGCACGACGACCTTGCAGCCCGCGGCGGCGGCGGTCCGGACGCCGTGCACGACCGCGTGCACGCTGTTTCCCTCGTACAGGTGGATCCGGCCGAGGTAGATCAGCACCCGGGTGCCGCCGACAAGCACCGACCTGGCCAGCGGTACGTGCCCGGCCACGGTGGGAGCGGGGAAGCCGCCCACTTCGGCCAGATCGAACTCGGCGGCCGGTGTGCCGAGCGCGTCGGCCGCCGGCGCCCAGCCGGATCCGAGCACGACGGCGACGTCGTGCCGCTCCTGCCCGGACAGCCTGGCGAGGTTCTCCGCGCTGGCCCGTGCGGCGGCATAGGGATCTGACGTCATGGCGTCCTCACTGCAGAAGGGTAACGAATACCAACCGGCGTCATGCCTTGACGTAGGGCTTACCGTCCGCGGCGGGGGCCCGGACCTTGCCGACTAGGCCGGCCACGGCGATGATCGTCGCCACGTACGGGGCCATGTTCAAGATCGTGGGCGGGAGCGGGACGTTAAGCGTGGACATCACGTAGGCAAGCTGCTCGGAGAACCCGAACAGCAGCGCCGCGGCGACCGAGCCCATCGGCGTCCAGCGGCCGAAGATCATCGCGGCGAGCGCGATGAAGCCGAGTCCGGAGCTGATGTCGGGGTTGAACGAGCCGACCGAGCCGATCGTCAGGTACGCCCCGCCGATCCCGGCGACCAGGCCGCCAAGCAGGACGTTGCGGTACCTGATCCAGAGCACCTTGATGCCGACCGTGTCGGCGGCCGCCGGGTGCTCGCCGACGGCGCGGACCCGCAGTCCCCAGCGCGAGTGGAATAGCGCTACCTGGATCACGATGATCATGCCGTAGGTGATGTACAGGAAGATCGGGCCGTTGAAGAAGACCGGCCCGATGATCGGGATGTCACCGAGCACCGGGATCTTGATGGAGCTGAAGCTGATCCCGGTGTTGTAGTTCGGGTTCTGCGCCATCAGCCGGTCGAACAGGTAGTTGGTCAGGCCAAGTGCGAGCACGTCGAGCACCACGCCGAGGATGATCTGGTCGACCAGGAAGGTGATCGCGAAGACCGCGAGCAGCAGTCCGATGAATCCGCCGGCCAGCGAGCCGGCCACTAGGCCGAGCCACAGTCCGCCGAACGCGCTGGCCACGATCGCCGACGCGAAGGCGCCGGCCAGGAACTGGCCCTCGATCGCGATGTTGATCACGCCGGACCGCTCGCACAGCAGGCCGGACAGCGCGCCGAGGATAAGCGGGATGGACGCCTCGATCGAGCCCTGCAGCAGGGACACGACGTTCAGCGGCGTCGTGGTCGCCGACCCGGACCAGCACAGTACCGCGATCAGGAAGCAGAGCAGCACAATCGCGATGGTCAGCCGCTTGGTCCGGCGGGACACCTCGACGAACGCCCGGAGCAGTCCGAGCGCGATGGAGATGCCGCCGGCCACGTAGCAGGTCAGCGCGGCGGGGGCGTGGAGGCTCGGCAACTGGGTTCCGGCGCCCGGGAGCGAGAGCGCGAAGATCGCGTCACCCCGGTGCGAGAAGAACCCGAGCAGCATGATGTCGACCAGTCCGAGCGCGATGAACGTGATGGCCGCGGCATACCGGCGGCCGGGTGAGAGCGGCGCGCGCACCGCGGTCGTGATGGCGGTCACCCGTTCCATCCCTTCGCGACGGCCTCCATGCCGCCCTTGGCCGAGCGGAGCCGGAACACCATCCGCACCAGCGGCGGGGCGGCGACGAAGAGCACGATCAGTCCCTCGAGTACCTGGAAGATGTCGGCGGGCACCTGCCCGAGCGTGGCCGCCTCCACATAGCTTCCACCCACCTGCAGCGCGCCGAAGAGCAGGCCAGCGAGCACCACGCCGAAGGGCCTGGCCCGGCCGAGCAGCGCGACGGTGATGCCGTCGGTTCCGTAGGTGCCGTAACTGTTGAACGTTAGCTGGGTGTTGGTTCCCTGGACCACCGTCGAGGCGGCCAGGCCGGCCAGGCCGCCGGCGATCAGCATCGCCCAGATCCAGACCCGCTCGACGCTGATCCCGGCGTTCTTGGCCGCGCTCGGACTGGCCCCGACGGTGCGGAACTGGAACCCGACCGTGCTCCGGGACAGCAGCCAGGCGACCCCGGCCGCGGCCCCGACGGCGATCAGGAAACCGACGCCCGCCTGCGGCGGCGGGCCGCCGACGTGCGGCAGGTTGGCGTTGGCGTCGATGAACGGCGCGATCTGGTTGGACTGGCCGGGTTCCTGCAGCGCCGTGGGGGTGGAGAGCAGGTAGGACAGCAGGCTGTACATCACGTAGTTGAGCATGATCGTGACGATCACCTCGTGGGCGCCGGTCTTTGCCTTGAGCAGGCCGACGAACCAGCCGATCACCGCGCCGCCGACGAACGCGCCGATCACACACACGATCACGTGGATGACAGGCGGCAGGCTCACCCCGAAGCCCAGCCAGACCGCGACCACCGCGCCCCCGATCCACTGGGCGGCGGCGCCGATGTTGAATAGCCCGGCCCGGAACGCCAGCGCAACCGACAGCCCGGTCAGGATCAGCGGGGTGCCCTTGGCGCAGGTCTCCGAGAGCGGGTAGAAGATCGCGGCGATTGACCCGCCGTGGAAGGCCGCGCTGACCGTGGCTGGGTTCAGGATCGCGCCCTCGAACATCTGGGTGTAGGCGAACGAGATCGCCTGCCAGGTCTGGGTGAGGGCGACGCCCGGATCGGAGAAGAAGTGATTCCAGTCGTTCAGCACGGTGGGGTTGCTGAACACGATCAGCAGGCCGCCGACGACCAGGGCGAGGAAGATCGCCAGGATCGTGATGACGGTCGAGCTGCCCTGGGTGATTGCCTCGATGATGAGTCCGGCACTGAACCGCCGCCGACCGCCGCCCGGGGTCTTCGGGGCGCCGTCTGGCGTGGTCGCCGTGACGGTGTCGGCCGAGACACCGCCGGCGGGGGCGCTGTGGGCCGGGGCGCTGTCGGCGGGGGCGCTGTCGGCTGGGCCGGGTTCGGCCGCTGGCATCTGTTCGCTCACAGTTCGGGCTCCTTGCCCTGTCCTGGGCCGGTGTCGCCGGCCGACGGCAGGTCCGGACCGCCGGGGTCCGCGGGCATCCCGCCGCCGGTCGCGCCGGGTAGTTCAAGCGCCTCGTCGGGGCTGGGGCGGTGCCCGACCGGCGACGGGCCGGTCTCCTCGGCCGCCTGCGCCGCCGTGGCGCCCGCCATCATCAGGCCAAGCTCGGCCTCAGGGGTGCCCGGCCCGCAGAACCCGACGATCCGGCCCTCGTACATCACGGCGATCCGGTCCGAGAGCGCGTAGATCTCGTCCAGTTCGGAGGAGACGATCACGACGGCGACGCCGCGGTCGCGCTGCGCCACGATCTGGGAGTGCACGAACTCGATCGACCCGACGTCCAGTCCCCGGGTCGGCTGGCTGGCGAGCAGGAGCTTGTTGTCCCGGCTGAGCTCGCGGGCCACGATCACCTTCTGCTGGTTGCCGCCGGACAGCGTGCCCACCGGGGTGCTGACCGAGGTGGTGCGGACGTCGTACTCGGCGACCTGGGCGACCGCGGACCGGCGGATCTCGCCGGGCTTCATGGCCAGGCCCGAGGCGAACGGCGGCCGGTCGTAGACGTCCAGGATCAGGTTCTCCGCCACCGAGAAGTCGCCGACCAGCCCGTCTTCCTGCCGGTCCTCGGGTACGTAGCCGATCCCGGAGCGGAGCCGGTCCCTGGTGGACAGGCCGCTAAGGTCGGCGCCGTCGAGAAGTACCGCGCCGAGAGCCGGGCGCAGGCCCATGATTGCCTCGGACAGCTCGGTCTGGCCGTTTCCCTGCACGCCGGCGATGCCGAGGATCTCGCCGCCGCGGACCTCGAACGATACGTCGTTGACCGCGGTCTCGCCGCGCTCGCCGGGCACGGTGAGGTTCCGCACACTCAGCCGGACATCGCCGGGAATGGCGGGGGCCTTACTCACCCTGAGCTGGACGGACCGGCCGACCATCAGCGAGGCAAGCTCGGCGTCGCTGGTGGACGGCGGTCGTTCGGCGACGACCTGGCCGCGCCTGATCACCGTGATGGTGTCGGCGATCGCTTGGACTTCCTTCAGCTTGTGCGAGATGAACACGATCGACCGGCCGCCGGCCTGCAGTTCCCGCATGATCCGGAACAGGTCCTCGGTCTCGCTCGGGGTCAGCACGGCGGTCGGCTCGTCCAGGATCAGCACGCTGGCGTCCCGCAGCAGGGCTTTGATAATTTCTACTCGCTGCTGCACGCCGACCGATAGGTCCTCGATCCGGGCGTCCGGGTTGATCTGCAGCCCGTATCGTTCCGATAGCTCGAGCACGTCGCGCCGGGCGCGCCGCCGGTCCAGCAGGCCGAGGCCCCTGGTCCGTTCCACGCCCAGGGTCACATTCTCGGCCACGGTGAAGACCGGCACCAGCATGAAATGCTGGTGTACCATCCCGACGCCTGCGTTGATCGCGTCCTTAGGCGAGCGAATGTGCACCGGCTCGTCGTTGATCAAGATCTCGCCCTCGTCCGGCTGGAGCAGGCCGTACAGGACGTTCATCAGGGTGGACTTGCCGGCGCCGTTCTCGCCGAGCAGCGCGCGGATCTCGCCGGGCTGGACCACCAGGTCGATGTGGTCATTGGCCACCAGCGAGCCAAAGCGCTTGGTGATGCCGCGCAGCTCGAGCTTCACCGGCGGTGCCCCCCTTCCAACGGTTACCGGCCGGCCGCCGGGACCCTAGTCCTGGCGGCCGACCGGTCCAGAGGTTACTTGTCGTCAGATAGCGCGATTACACCGGGCTCTTCGTGGCCGGCACGATCTTGCCGGACTCGATCTGCTGAGTGATCTTGTTGAGCTCGGCAAGGAGCGAGGTGGGGATGCGGCTGGCGAAGTGGTGGGCCGGGGCGAGCATGACGCCGCGGTTCTTCAGCGTGCCGATGTAGACACCACCCGCGAAGCTGCCGTTGGCTGCCGACAGCACCGATGCGCTGACGGCTGCGGCGATTCCCTTTGTCACGCTGGTGATGAAGTACTTGCAGTACTGCGCGGCGCTGATGCAGCCGTCCGTGTCGACCCACTCCATGTACACCTTCTTGCCGGAGCTATCGGCATTCTGAACGGCCTTGGCGGTGCCGAGGCCGACGCCGCCGGCCACCGGGAAGATGATGTCGGCGCCCTCGTTGATGAAGGTGTTGGCGATCTGCTGACCGGCCGCGAGATTGGTGAAGCTATTCGCGAACGTGCCCTTCTGGGTCTTCTCGTTCCAACCGAGAACCTGAACACCTGCGTGGTGCTGCTTGTTGTAGTACTGCACGCCGTCCCAGAAGCCATCCATGTAGATGGTCACGGTTCCGATCGGCAGGCCGCCATAGGTCGCGACCTTCTTGGTCTTGCTCATGCCGGCCGCAAGGTAGCCGCCGAGGAATCCGTCCTGCGCCGTGTTGAACACCAGCTGGTCGATGTTCTTCAGGTGCGGGCCCTTCAGGCAGCCCGAGGAGTAGGAACAGTCCACGATCGCGAACTTCTGGTTCGGGTGTGCCTTAGCAGCCTGCTCGGTGGCATCTGCCATCAGGAAGCCGACCGTGACGATGATCCCGCAACCCTGGGACAGGAACGTGCTGATGTTCTGCGCGTAGTCGGCCGACGTGGTCGACGGCAGATAGGTGACTGCCTTGATCTTGCCCGGGTCGGCGGCCTTGGCGGCTTGCATGCCAGCCCAGGACGCCGCGTTAAAGGACTTGTCGTTGATGCCGCCGGTATCGGTCACCATGCACGCCTTGAACGAAGCGGCCGACGCCGATGTGCTCGAGCCGCCGGACGACGAGCCGCCCGAGGGGTTGCTGCTGCAGGCTGCGGTGAGCATGGCCAGTGCCCCGAGTGCGGCGACGGCCTTGAGAGTGGTGGCTCTCACGGTACCTCCTTCGGCGGGACGGCCCGTGCCGTCCACGATGTGCCGACTACAGACAGTGATGGCTGGTCGGCGAAAGCATGAGTAAACCGGGAGAGTCCCCCCGGGGTGGTCAGGAATCTATTACCGTCGCGGAGGTTGCGGAAGCCGCTACCCGCCCCCGCAACCGGGCTGTTGTCAAATCGATACCGTTACAATCAGCTATAAAGCGCTCGAATCGAGTCATCCATATGCGGAGTTCCCTAATGAGCATCGACTGGCCCGGACTGCGGGCCGCCGCCGTGGCGGCGGCCGGCACCGCGTACGCGCCCTACTCCCGGCTCCGGGTGGGCGCCGCCGGCCTGGCGTCCAACGGCGCCGTCGTGACCGGCTGCAACGTGGAGAACGCCTCCTTCGGCCTGACGCTGTGCGCCGAGTGCGGCCTGGTCAGCGCCCTGCACGCGGCCGGGGCCGGCCGCCTGATCGCGGTCAGCGTGGTCGCCGCCGACGGAGCGCCGCTGGTGCCGTGCGGCCGGTGCAGGCAACTGCTGATCGAGGCCGGCGGCGCCGGCCTGCTGCTGGACTCCGACGCCGGCCCGCGCGAGCTTGGCACTCTGCTGCCGGACGCCTTCACCGGAACGGACCTGGCCGAACGGCGGCAGCTTGATGACTGAGCCGGAGGCCGGCGGCCAGGGCGCGCCGGACGCCGTCGACTTGATCCGGGCCAAGCGGGACGGCCGGACCCTGTCCGCCGCCGACATCCGCTGGCTGATCGGCGCCTATACCGACGGACTGGTCGCCGATGAGCAGATGTCCGCGCTGGCGATGGCCGTCTATTTCCGCGGCCTTTCCGCCGGGGAACTGGCGACCTGGACCAGCGCGATGGTCGGCACCGGCCGGCGGCTCGACCTGTCCGCCGTGCCCGCGCCGACCGTCGACAAGCACTCCACCGGCGGCGTGGGCGACAAGGTATCGCTGATCCTGGCCCCGCTGGTGGCCAGTTGCGGCGCCGCGGTGCCGCAGCTTTCCGGACGCGGACTCGGCCACACCGGGGGGACCCTGGACAAGCTGGAGGCGATTCCCGGCTGGCGTGCCACGGTCACCGCGAGCGAATTCGTTACGCTGCTCTCCACGGTCGGTTGCGTGATCTGCGCGGCCTCCGACGACCTGGCGCCCGCCGACCGCAAGCTGTACGCGCTGCGGGACGTGACCGGGACGGTGGAGTCGATCCCGCTGATCGCCAGCTCGATCATGTCCAAGAAGATCGCCGAGGGCACCGACGCGCTGGTGCTGGACGTCAAGGTCGGCCGCGGCGCGTTCATGCGGGAACGGGCGGCGGCCAGGGAACTCGCCGAGACCATGGTGCGCCTCGGCGCCGACAACGGGGTGCGCACCACCGCGCTGCTGACCGCGATGGACGTCCCGCTCGGCCGCGCGGTCGGTAACGCCGTCGAGGTCGCCGAGTCGGTCGAGGTGCTGGCCGGCGGGGGCCCGGAGGACCTGGTCACGGTCACGCTCGCGCTGGCCAGGGAGATGCTCGCGCTGGCCGGCCTCGACGCCGACCCGGCGGCGGCACTGGCCGACGGCCGGGCACTGGCCAGCTACCGGGCGATGATCGCAGCCCAGGGCGGCGACCCGGACGCGCCGCTGCCGCAGGCGGCGCACGTCCGGACGGTGCCCGCGCCGGAGACCGGGTACCTGCGGGATCTTGACGCGCTCGCGGTCGGCACCGCCGCCTGGCGGCTGGGCGCCGGCCGGGCGCGGAAGGAGGACCCGGTCAGCGCCGGTGCCGGGGTGCTCTGCCTGGCCAAGCCCGGCGACCGGGTGGAACGCGGCCAGCCGCTGCTCGAGCTTCGGGCCGACGAGCCCGGCCGGTTCGACCGGGCCCTGGACGCCCTGCGCGGCGGGTTCGAGATCCGGCCGGAGCCGCCAGTGCTCGGCCCGCCGGTGCTCGAGCGGATCGCTTTGCCAGAATGAGTACCGTGTCAGTCACTCTCGATCAGATCCGGCGCGTCCCCAAGGTCCTGCTGCACGACCACCTGGACGGCGGACTGCGCCCAGCCACCATCGTCGAACTCGCCGCCGAGAACCACTACACCGGCTTGCCCACCACCGACGCGGGCGAACTGGCGCGGCACATCGCCGCGGCGTCCGACCGCGGCGATCTCGGCCTGTACCTGGAGACCTTCCAGCACACCGTCGGCGTGATGCAGACCAGGGACTCGCTGATCCGGGTCGCCGCCGAGTGCGCCGAGGACCTGGCGAACGACGGGGTCGCGTACGCCGAGGTCCGGTTCGCGCCCGAGCAGCATGTCAGCGCCGGGCTGACCCTGGACGAGGTCGTCGAGGCCGTGCTCGAGGGCTTCTCGATCGGCAGCGCCGGCCGCGGGATCCGGGTCTACGCCCTGCTCACCGCGATGCGGACGGCGGCCAGGTCGCTGGAGATCGCCGAGCTTGCCGTGCGGCACCGGGACGCGGGCGTGGTCGGCTTCGACATCGCTGGCGCCGAGGCGGGCAGTCCGCCGACCAGGCACCTGGACGCCTTCCAGTACGTCGCGCGGGCCAACTTCCACATCACGATCCACGCGGGCGAGGGCTTCGGGCTGCCGTCGATCTGGGAGGCCGTGCAGTGGTGCGGCGCCGAGCGACTGGGCCACGGCGTGCGGATCATCGACGACATCGAGATCGAGCCGGACGGCAGTGCCCGGCTCGGCCGGCTGGCCAGCTACGTCAGGGACCGCCGGATCGCCCTGGAGATGTGCCCGACCTCCAACGTGCACACCGGGGCCGCGCCGTCGATCGCCGAGCACCCGATCGGCCTGCTTCGCGCGCTGTCGTTCCGGGTTACCGTGAACACCGACAACCGGCTGATGAGCGGGGTCACCCTGTCCGGCGAGTTCGCCGCGCTGTGCGAGGCGTTCGGCTACGGCCTGTCCGACATCCAGTGGCTCACCATCAACGCGATGAAGAGCGCGTTCGCGCCCTTCGACGAGCGGCTTGAGCTGATCAACACCGTGATCAAGCCCGGGTTCGCCGCCGCCATGGCCCCGCCGGTCACCAGCCGGCTGGCGGCCAGCGGGCGGCGGGGGTAGCACGGTGGATGCCGCGGGCACGTCAAGGATCACCGCCGTCGGCCAGACCGGCGGCCAGACCGGCGGCCAGACCGCCGGCCAGGCCGTGGTCGGGACCGGGACCGGGACCGGCCGGGCCTGGCTGGACACGGTGGCCACCTCCGACAGCGCGCTGCGCCAGGTGCTGCACGGCCTGCCCGGCGTCGATCAGGTCGGCACCGTCGCCAGGACCGCCGCGCTGGCCACCCGGTCGATCAAGCGGGAGTCCAAGCTCGCCGCGCTGGACCTCGCCGTCACGATGGTCGACCTGACCACGCTCGAGGGCGCCGACACGCCGGGGAAGGTGACCGGCCTGTGCGCGAAGGCGCGGCGGCCCGACCCGGCCGACCCGGCCGTGCCGCCGGTGGCAGCGGTCTGCGTCTACCCCGACATGGTCGGGGTCGCCAAGGCCGCGCTGGCCGGTAGCGGCGTCGGGGTGGCGTCGGTGGCGACCGCGTTCCCATCCGGCCGGGCCTCGCTCGCGGTCAAACTGGCCGACGTCGGCGACGCCGTCGCGGCCGGCGCCGACGAGGTAGACATGGTGATCGACCGGGGCGCGTTCCTGGCCGGCCGGTACGGCCAGGTGTATGAGGAGATCCGGGCGGTCCGGCAGGCCTGCGGCGGCGCGCACCTGAAGGTCATCCTGGAGACCGCGGAACTGGCCACCCTGGACAACGTCTCGCGCGCGTCCTGGCTGGCGATGCTGGCCGGCGCTGACTTCATCAAGACCTCCACCGGGAAGGTCAGCCCGGCCGCCACGCCTCAGGTGGTGCTGGTCATGCTGGCGGCGGTGCGGGACTACGAGCAGGCGACCGGCCGGCGGGTCGGGGTCAAGGCGGCCGGCGGGATCCGGACCGCCAAGGACGCGATCCGGTACCTGGTCCTGGTCAACGAGACCGCCGGGACGCCGTGGATGTCGCCGGCGCTGTTCCGGTTCGGTGCCTCCAGCCTGCTAAATGACCTGCTCATGCAGCGCCGCAAGCAGCTAACCGGGGTTTACGCCGGTCCGGAGTACTTCACCATCGACTGACCGCGGTCCGGTCCTGGCCCGCCGCGGGCGTGCTGAGCGCGGCGGCCGTGCTGAGTCCGGCCTGGCCGGCCGGCCCGGCTAGGGGGCCGAGTCCGGCCCTGCTGCCCGGTGTGACTGACCCGGCCGATCCGGCCGGTCTGGCCCGGGCGGTCGGCGTCGGCGCGATCCAGAGCAGCGGCACCCGCGCCTGGTCCAGGTCGGCCAGCCTCGCGCGGACCGCCCTGGCCGCATCTCTCGACCTGGCCGCAACCGCGTCTGGTGACCTGGCCGCAACCGCCTCTCTCGACCTGGCCGCAACCGCCTCGCGTGGCCCGGCCGCAACCGCCCCCGGTGGCGTCGGCCCGGCCGACCGGCTGGCCGCGATGCCGACGAGGATCTCGGTCAGCGACAGCCAGGCGTCGGGCGCCGGGACGGCATGCAGCCTGATCTCTGGACTCGCGGCCAGGACTCGGCGAACCGATGGATGCCCGGTGGCGTCAGCCCTGGTCCCGGCCGCGGAGACCACGACGTGCACGGCGGCGCCGGGAGACAGGCCCGCGATCTGCTCGATGAAGCTGTGCAGCGAGATTCCCGCGGGGCGCGGGGCTGCGGGGCGCAGTGCGGCGGGGCGCGGCCGGGCGGCCAGCGCAGCGGCCAGCGACTCCGCCGTGCATGGCCACGCTCGCCGGGCGCCTGGCGACCGGGAGACCGCGACTGCTCGCGCCTCCGGGCCGAGGTAGAGGCCGACTACGGCGCAGATGTCCGCGGGCAGCTCGGGTTCGGTGCGAAGGCTCAGGCACTCACCGAGCCAGGGTCGCAGGCCGTACTCCCGCCATACCGCGGCGACCTTGACGTTCGAGACGCCCATCTGCGCTGCGAGCAGGCGCGACGACCACCGGCGCGCGCTGAGGCCGGCCGCCGGCGGCGTCAGCGTGGCGAGCACGATGGCGACGTCATCGGCCGTCCGCGGTCGGCCGGGACGCTGCCGGTCGTCCAGGCCGGCCAGTCCCTCGGCGGCATAGCGCCTGGTCCAGTTCAGGACGGTGGGCTTGGAGGCGCCGGTCCGCTGCACGATCTCGGAGGTCCTGGCGCCCTCGGCGGCCAGCAGCACGATCCTGGCCCGCTGCGCCAGGCCGGCCCGGATCGACGTCGAATTCGCCCAAGAGTTAAGAATCACCCGGTCGGATTCCGGCACCCGTATCGTCACCTGAACGCCCCGCCGTGATTGACATACACAGTATGTAGACTGCCTCTCCGGAATGCGCTCAGCATGTTAGGTAAAGCAATTTACCTCACGTGCTCTACCCGCCGTCCCGGTGGTTATCGGCTAGAGATTACCAGCACCCAAGCCCGCCGCACTTATTTTAGCTATCAAGACATGAATGCGAGCTGCGCATAAGGCATTACGAGTATGGTGTCCAGACGACAGCCGGCGCCAAGAGCTGAATGCACCACATGACAGATTCCGGGATATTAGGAGAGTCGTGACCGAAATGGCGGTGCGGGACGAGCCGAAGTTCGGAACGGGACTTCGCGCTAGTGCACGCCGCCGGGGTTTCTATCGGACTCTGGAAGCCGCATGCGACGCCGCGGCCTGGTACGGCGGACTGGCGCTAGCTGGCTGGGTGACCGGGGATGTCGGTCCCGTCGCTGCCGGGCCGGAATACCTGGCACGCTCGACTCTGGCGGTCGGGGCGCTAGCCATCGGGACCGGATTGCTGTCCGGCCTCTACCGGGGCCGGTACCAGCGCGGCAGCCTGGACGAGGTCATCGCGGTGGTGCGGGCCGGGTGCGGGACCGCCCTGGTGCTCGCCGTGCTCGGCGGATCGATCCTCCCGGGCCAGCGCGCGCCCCTGCACGCGGTCGTCGGCGGCGCACTGCTCGCCCTGCTCGCGATGGTCGGCGCGCGCTACATGGTGGTGGCCAGCCGGCAGTCGACCAGGCCGCGTCGGTCGCCTGGCGTGCAGGTCATCATCTTCGGAGCCGGGGCGGCCGGGGCTGCGCTCGTGCACAGCCTGGCCAGGAATCCTTCGGCACCGTACCGGCCGGTGGCGTTCCTGGACGACGACCCGGCCAAGCGCCGGCTGCGGATCGGCGGAGTACCGGTGCTCGGCGATCGCACGCACCTGGCGCAAGTGGCCGCGCAGACCGGCGCGAGCGTGCTGGTGATCGCGATCGCGCGGGCCAGTGGGTCCGCGATCCGCGACCTGACCCGGGAGGCGGACCGATGCGGGCTGATCCCCAAGGTGATCCCGTCGATGGCCGAACTGCTCTCCGGCGGCGTCCGGATCGAGGGAGTACGCGACCCGCGGCTCACGGACCTGCTCGGCCGGGTCCCGGTCCGGACCGACATCGCCCAGGTGGCCGGTCACTTCGCCGGCCGCCGGGTGCTGGTCACCGGGGCCGGCGGTTCGATCGGCTCGGAGCTATGCCGGCAACTGCACCGGATCGGGCCGGGCGAGCTCATCATGCTGGACCGTGACGAGTCCGCCCTGCACGCGATTCAGCTTGAGTTGCATGGCCGGGCACTGCTGGACTCCGACCAGGTGGTGCTCGCTGACATCCGTGACGCGGATCGGATGCTGGAAGTCTTCTGCCAGCGCAGGCCGCAGATCGTGTTCCACGCGGCGGCCCTGAAGCACCTTCCGCTGCTGGAGCGGGCCCCGGCCGAGGCGCTGAAGAGCAACGTCTGGGGGACGCTGAACGTGCTGCGTGCGGCGGCCGGATGCGGCGTGGAGTCGTTCGTGAACATTTCCACCGACAAGGCCGCGGACCCGGTCAGCGTGCTCGGCTACTCCAAGCGGATCGCCGAGCGGCTGACCGCGGACATGGCCAGGCGGTCGGGCGGCAGGTACGTCAGCGTTCGGTTCGGCAACGTGCTCGGCAGCCGCGGGTCGGTGCTGAGCGTGCTCAGCGCCCAGGTGGCGGCGGGCGGCCCGCTGACCGTCACGCATCCGGATGTGGCCAGGTACCTGATGACCGCCGGCGAGGCCGTCCAGCTTGTCCTCCAGGCCGCGGTGATCGGCCGGGCGGGGGAGGTGCTGGTGCTCGACATGGGCGAACCGGTCCGGATCGTCGACATCGCGCGCCGCCTGGCGGCACGCGCGGCCGACCCAGTCGAGATCGAGTTCACCGGCCTGCGGCCCGGGGAGAAGCTGTCTGAGCAGCTACTCGGCGAGGGCGAGCGTGACGACCGGCCCTACCATCCGCTGATCAGGCATGTCCCCGCGGCTCCGCTGCCGCCGGACGCGGTGGCGTGGCTGGATAGCGGCAGGGCGCCCGCGCAGTTGCGGGCGGATCTGGCGAGTTGCGCCAGGCAGCCGCACGGCGGGCCGGTCACGGCCAGGATCGGCGCGGCGCTCACCGGGGTGCTTGCGGACCCCAGGCAAGACGGATCAGTAGCCGGGTCAGGTCATCAAGCTGCGCAACCGTAGCGTCGTAGCCTTCCGGCGGCCCGCCCATCGGGTCGGCGATGTCGTCCGCTGCCCGCTCGCCGAGCAGATCCAGCCGGTCCCGGCCCCGGTGGACGAGATCGAGCCAGTCCGCCAGCGGCTGATCCGGCCGGCGCGGCCCGGCGGAGGTGGCGCGCCGGACGAATTCCCTGATCGTGAAGGTCCGGGGCCAGACCGGCGGCGCGAGCACTACCGCATACCGAAGGTGCTCCCTGGCCATCGCCAGGATCAGGTCGGCGCTGCGCAGGTCCACGTCGGTCATCCGGCTGCTCCGGTGAGCCGAGACGTCGATGCCGACCGCGTTAAGGGCGCGGACCACCTCGGGGGCCGCCGGCTCGCCGGATTCGAGCATCCCGGCGGAGCGGACCCTGGCCCGTACTCCGTGGTCGGCGAGCCCCCGGCTCAGCAGTTCCCGCGCGATTACCGATCGGCATACGTTCGCCGTGCACAGCACGATGATGTTCGTCATTATGTAACGACACGCCCGATTATTAATACGACAGGGACGACGGATTCGGTAGCTAATCCGTGCTCAGCTAGCCCGAACTTCAGTAGTGCGCCGAATTCCAAGTGTAGACTTGGCGCTCATCATATCGGGCCAGTTTGCAGTCCGTTCGCGCAGGCAGTAGGAATTCGTCGGGCCAGGCCGTGACGATCAGGGGGATTTGCGTGATAACCGGCAACGAATCCAGCTCGTACTTCCACGCTTATGTCGACGTCCTGCGCCGCCGCATGCGATGGGTGCTCGCGGGTACTCTAATCGGCCTGGCCGGGAGTGTGGCATACGCATTTACCGCGCCGCATCAGTACTCGGCGACGGCGCAGTTGCTGGTGGAGCCATCGGCCGTTGTCGGTGCTTTCGGGTCCACCGCCCAGCCTGTCAGCCAGACGGACGTCGAAACGGAACTTCAGCTTGTCACCAGCACTCAGGTGCGCCAGAAGGTCGCGGTGGCCCTCGGAGTCCCGGCCGTCATTTCGGCCGCCGAGGTCGGGCAGACAAACGTAATCGCACTCACCGCCACGAGTCGGACACCGGCCGACGCGGCCAGGATCGCCAATGCCTATGCCGACCAGTTCGTGGCCTACCAGGCGAGCGTCGGCAGCCGGAATCTGCGCGCCACCGAGTCGCAACTCAGATCCCAGATCCAGGGCGTGACCAGCCAGATCAAATCGCTGCGGGGCAGCAAGCGGGACTCGGCGGAGGAGGCGGCCCTGCTCAATCAGCAGGCGGTGCTGCGCGAGCAACTCGCCCAGGTCCGGGTGAGCGGCGCGGTCAACCTGGCCGGCGTGGGAATCGTCAGCAGGGCGGTAGTGCCGACGGCGCCTAGCTCACCGAAGCCGGTCAGCGATGTGCTCATCGGCCTGGTAGCAGGCCTGGCGGTCGGCGTAGCCGGGGCGTTCACCAGGGACAACCTGGACGACACCGTATCCACGGCGCAGTCGGTGGAGCGGGCCAGCGCCGCCACCGCACTGGGCAGCGTGCCGCTGATCCCGGCCTGGCGGAACCGGACCGAGCCGATGGTGGTCACCGCCGCCGAGCCGGCCGCGCCGGCCTCGGAGTCCTACCGGGCGCTGCGGACCTCGATCCAGTTCATCCGGCAGGAGCGGCCACTGCGGTCCGTGCTGGTCGCCAGCCCGTCCGCCGGCGACGGCAAGACCTCGACGGTGGCCAACCTCGGGGTCGCGTTCGCGCAGGTGGGGGAGCGGGTCGTGGTTGTCTCGTGCGACCTGCGCCGCCCCCGGCTGAGCAGCTTCTTCGGGATCGAGGAGCAGCCCGGGCTCACCTCGGTGCTGCTCGGCAACAGCACGCTCGAGCAGGCGCTCACGCCGGTCCGGGCCGTGCCCGGCCTGTGGGTGCTGCCGTCCGGCCCGGTGCCCCCGAATCCGGCCGAACTGCTCAGCCTGGAACCCGCCAGCGAGTTGTTCGCCGCGCTGCGTGCCGAGTTCGATCTGGTGCTGATCGACAGCCCGCCGGTGCTGCCGGTCACCGATGCGGTCGTCCTCACCAGACACGCCGACGCGACCCTGATCGCTGTCGCGTCCGGCCGGACCAGGCAGTCCGACCTGCGCCGCACGGCGGAGCGATTCGCCCAGGTGGGCACGTTCATCGCCGGGATCGTGATCAATCAGACCACTCGGCAGCCCGGCTACCGGCGGTATGGCTACGGCAGGTACGGCTACGGCAGGTACGGCTACGAGCGGTACGGCTACGCGCCCCAGGATGGCGTGCCGGAGAGCGGGAACGTCCAGGTCCGGCTCACCGACCTGCGCCGGGCAGGCGCCGGAAGGACGGCCAACGGCAATTCGGTGGCCGACCGGCCGCGGTCCTACGCCGCCGAGGACCGGACGGATCGATGACCTCGGGCCTGACCGCCAGAGGGTCCGGGGGGCCTGAGCGCCGGAGCGCCCGTGGCCGACCGGCGGCCAGTGCGCCCGCACCGGTCCGGGGCGGTCGATGACTTCCGCTTCCGGTGACGGACTGGCTCCCAGCGGCTACCTGGCGCTGTTCAGGCGGCGGGGGCGGTGGCTGGCCGCGCTTGGCCTGATCGGCCTGGCCGGAAGCATCGCGGGAACGCTCGCGCAGCGGGCCGTCTACACGGCTACTGCCCAGGTCCTGGTGCAGGCGCCCGGCGGATTCGCCGGAATCACCGTCCTGCGCGAGCCGGTGACCCCTGCCGACGTGCAGACCGAGGCGCAGCTTGCGGCAGGCCCGTCGGTACGGGCCGCGGTCCGCCGCCAGCTTGGCGAGGTGCCACCGGCCGCCGTGGCCGAGGTCGGCCAGACCAGCATCATCGCGATCAGCGCCAGCAGTCCGTCGCCGCGCCGGGCCGCGATCATCGCCAACGCCTACGCGGGCGCGTACCTCAGGTACAGCCAGGATGCCGCCACCATCAGGCTGGTCCGGGCCGAGGCGGCGCTGCGGGCGGAGATCGCGTCGATCCAGCGGCCGGTCAGCGGGTCCGGCCGCGCGGCCCGGACCGGCCTGCCGGCCGTGGTCGACCAGGAGGCGGTGCTGCGGGAGCAACTCGCCGAGCTTGAGACCAGCGGCGTCGTCTACGCCTCTCCGGCCGAACTGGCCGCAGGCGCGACCGTGCCGACCGGGCCGACCGGGCCGAACCTGCCCCGTAACGCGGTGCTCGGACTGGTGGCCGGGCTGCTGATCGGGGCCGGTGCGGCGTTCGTTCGGGACAGTCTGGAGGATTCCCTGGTCAGCAGGGAGGTGGTCGAGCAGGCGGCAGGCTTCCCGGTGCTCGCGGTGGTGCCCAGGATCGCCGCCTGGCGGGACCGGGGCAGGCCCTTCGTGGCGGCCGCCGGGGACCCGGCCTCGCCGGCCACCGAGTCATACCGGGGCCTGCGGACCGCGCTGCAGTTCGCGAGGCAGGAACGGGACCTGCGGGCCGTGGTCATCACGAGCCCGGCGGCCGGGGAAGGCAAGACCACCACCCTGGCCAACCTGGGGCTGCTCTTCGCCCAGGCGGGCACCCGGGTCGTGGTTGTCTCCGGCGACCTGCGCCGGCCGCGGATCGGAGCCTTCCTCGGGGAGGCCGAGCGGGCTGGCCGGTCGACAGTTCTGACCGGCCAGACGCCGGTGCTGGAAGCCGTGCGCCCGGTGCCCGGGCAGGCGGGGCTCTGGCTGCTGCCAGCCGGGCCGACCCCGGACCGCCCGGCCGAGTTGCTGGCCTCGGCTGGCGCCGGCCGGATGATCGCCGAGTTGCGCGCCGCCTTCGACCTGGTGCTGATCGATGCTCCGCCGGTGCTCCCGGTGACCGACGCCGTGCTGCTGGCCGGCCTGGCCGACGCGGTGCTGCTGGTGGCGACCGGCCGGACCCGACGGCATGACCTTGGGCGTGCGGCAGACGAACTGCGCCGGGCCCGGGCCAGCGTGCTCGGCATCGTGCTGAACGAGGTCGCCAGGGTCCGGGACACCGGCGGCTCCCGGCCCCGCCCCGGGGCGAGGCCGCCCGGCGAGACCGTGCGCAGCCAGAGACCGACGGGCCGGCCGACTGCCGGGGTGCCCGGGGAATCGCGATGAGCGCTCGGAGAGACGTTCGCGCGGCCGTGTATCGCGCCTACGGCCGCCTGGCGGGCGAGGGTGGCTCCAGGGCCAGGATCCTGCGCTCGGTGCCTGGCGCGCGCGCCGCGCACGCGGCGATCCTGCGCCGCCTGCGGACGCGTTCCGTCCTGATGGCCTCCGTCGACGGGCTCCGGCTGCTGGTGCACGGTGAGGGCGTCGTGGGCCGCAATCTGCTGCTGCACGGCCAGTACGAGCCATATGAGAGTGACCTATTCAGGTCCGCGATCGTGCCCGGCACGACCGTGATCGACGTGGGCGCCAATGTCGGCTACTACTCGCTGCTCGCAGCCCGCCTGGTAGGTGCGGGCGGGCGGGTGGTGTCGTTCGAGCCGCACCCGGAGATCTTCGGCCTGCTGACCGCGAACCGCGACCGCAACGGCGCGGAGAATGTCATTCCGCTCAACGTCGCGTTGTCCGACCGGGCCGGGGCGACCCGGCTGTACCTGAGCGCCATCGATCATGGAAAGCACTCGCTCTCGGCGTCCAACGCCTCCGGTGCGCAACGGCCGCGACTCGGGCCGGACACTGGCGCGCGCACCACCGCGATGTCGGTCTGGGTTCCGGTCATGCGACTCGACGACGTGCTGAGCGAAGCCGGATGGCCCACCGTCAGCGTCATGAAGATCGACGTGGAAGGCGCGGAACAGCTCGTGCTCGGTGGCGCGGGGAGCCTGCTCGCCGCGGCCGCACCGCTCACCCTGCTGATGGAGTACTGGCCAGACGGCATCGCGAGGCTCGGGGGAGATCCCGACGGACTGCTGGCAATGCTGGCGGACGCGGGGTTCCGGCTGTCGGCCATCGACCACCGGAACCGCCGGCTGATCCCCGGTTCCGCGGCTGCGATCCGCGACATCTGCGGACAGCGGGCCGATGCCCAGGTGGACCTCTACTGCGTCAGGTCCTGAGCGGCCGTTCTCGGTCCGCGGTTCGGGCCCGGTGCCCCGGCAAGGCGGCGCGGGCCCGCTGCCCGGAAGGTCCGCGCGAGCCACACCAGCATCACCGCGTAGGCGACGGTGGAGGCAAGGGCGGCGCCGCTCGCCTGGAACCGGGGAATGAGCACGACCGATCCGACGATTGTCACCGCGAGGCTTGCCAGCGAGGCGCGCGCGAACACCCGTGCCTGCCCCACGGCGATGAAGTACCCGTTCATCATCCGGGCGACGGCGAGCAGCACCGAACCGGGCAGCAGGATCCGCAGTGCGGGCAGGCCGGGCAAGTATGCCCGGCCGAGTAGCAGGGTGATCACGTCGGCGCCGTAGGCCATCAGTAGTGCCGCCACGGCCGTCGCTGACAGGCCAACCAGAATGATGGTGGTGAGGGCTAGCCGCCGCTGGTCGTCCCGCGCCCGGCCGCCCAGGTGGGCCATCATCGCCGATCCGATGTTGTTGGCGATCTGCAGCACGAACTCGGCCAGTGAGACCGCGGCGTAGTAGAGACCGAGCGCGCCGTTGCCCGCGAGTGCGACCAGCAGGACCTGATCAAGACGCAGCGTGCCGTACTGGGCGAGGGTGCCCACGTAGGAGCGCAGCCCGTAGCCGGCCGACCGGCGCGCCACCTGCGGGTCCCACCGCGGCCGACCGGGCTGGGATCTTGCGATCAGCACGATGTCGATCGCGACCGTCACCAGCAGCGAGGCGAACCACGCCAGAACCGCCGCGGCCACGCTCAGCGCGGACGCCCGCCACAGCCAGGCGACCGCCGCGACGTAGGCGACCGGGCCGGCCAGCCTGGACAGGTTGTATGCGGTCACCCGGTGCTGGGCCATGAGAGCCATGGTCAGCGCGGCGTTCGCGATGCTGAGCGGGACGCCGGCCGCGGCTAGCAGGCCGAGGGCGACGGCGGTCTGCGGCTCAAGCAGCCTGACGATGATGAACCCGGCCGCGCCGAAGAGGGATCCGGAGATCGCCGTTACGGCGGCGGCCGCCGCCAGCAGGTGCGGCCGCAGCCTGCCGTCGCTGGCATGCCATAGGTAATACGTGCCGTACTCGATTCCCAGGCTGCCGGCGATGGTCCCGATGGCCGGCACCAGGACGATCAGGGCAAGCTCGCCGCGCCCGGCGGGCCCGAGCACGCGGGCGGTGACGATACCGGTGAACAGGCCGAGTGCCACCAGCACGCCCTGCGTGCTCAGGTTGGCCAGCGAACTGGGCAGCAGCGTCCGCAGGCCGGTCATCCCGGTCGGCCGCTGGCCTGGCGCGGCGGCCTCCGATCGCCCCGCCGGGTCCGGTGCGGGAGCGGGCGCCGCGGCCCGGCGACTCGCCGGTTCCTGCGCGGGAGCCGACGGCCCGGCCCGGTACTCGCCGGGCGCGCGCCGCAGGAGCACCCTGGCCCGGGTCCGCGCCGCGGCCGCCATCCTGGCCGCGGAACTACCGGCAATCCGTCCGGCTGCCGCCTTGGCGGCCTGCGCCGCGATTCGCGGGCCAACCAGCGGCCAGAGCAACTGGGCCGGATGGACCCGGATGGCTTGCGCGTAACACCGGAGCGCGCGGCCGTAGTGCTGGCCGGCCATCGCCCGCTGACCGGCCCGGGTGGCCTCCCAGCTTTCCAGCAGCCGTCGGCCGGCGTGCTGCCGGCGCCGGTCCAGACCGGTCAGGAATTTCTGCCGCACCATCCGCTCGGTCTCGGCAGCCGCCGCCGGCCGCCGCTGAGCCGGGTGCAGCCGCTGCTCCAGGGTCACCCGCGGGATCAACCGGACCGGGCTACGGGCGGCCACCCGGAGCAGCAGATCCTGGTCCTCGGCCACGCTGAGCCGTTCGTCCCAGCCGCCGGCGGCCCGGACCACGCCGGCCGCCCAGAGGGTCGCGCCGACTCCGCCGGCCCACCCGAGCATGACCTCGCGCCAGGCCCAGCGCGTGCGGGCACGGCGTACGTGCCGGACCCGGCGCCGGTGGCCGTCGTCGTCGAACAGCACCCGCCGGCCGATCACCGCGCCCGCATCGGGGGCTCGCAGCGCTCCGCGCAGCAGGGATCGCAAGGCTCCCGGGGTCAGCCGGTCGTCGTCGTCCAGGAACAGGACGTAGGGCGCCCGCGCCGCGGCCAGCGCGCGATTCCTGGCAGCGGACCGTTCTCCGGGCGGGTCCGCGCGGAGCGCCAGGATCCGGGGATCCCGGATCGAAGCCAGCCAGTCCCAGGTCCCGTCGGTCGAGCCGTCGTCGACGACGATCAGTTCCCAGCCCGAAATGTCCTGTGCCCGCACGCTTGCCACCGCCTCCGCCAGCAGGGCATGGCGGTCCCTGGTCGGGATCGCCACGGTGACCCGGATCAGGGCCGGGGCCGGTGAGCCCGCCGCGTCCGGCTTGCGGCGGCGCTGGCGCAGGCTCCGCCGCCACCTGGGCGGCCTGGCGATCCCGGCCGCCAGGCGGGCGAGATCTCGGGACACCGGGCCGGCCAGCAGGCCGGCCGCCGCACTGCGCGCCGCCTGCCCCATCCGCCGGGCTAGCCCGGGCGAGTCGTGGATCGTCAGCAGCGCCATGCTCAGCGCGGCCGGGTCCGCGGGCGGCACCAGGATCCCGGCGTCCGGTGGCAGCACACCGGGAAGCCCGCCGACCCTGGTCGCGACCACCGGCAGGCCATGTGCCATCGCCTCGATCACGACCTTGGGGATGCCCTCTGACCGCGATGACAGGGCGAGCAGATGGGCCTGCTGGTACTGCCGGTACAGGTCGGGCCCGTGCGCGACCGGCCCGGCGAACTCCACCGAGCGGGCGAGCCCAAGCTCGTGGACCCGGGCGCGGAGCAGCGCCGTGTACCCGGCGTCCCCGGAGCCGACCAGACGAAGCACGAAGCGCCGTCGCGGGCCGGTCGCGAGGTGCAGCGCCTCGAGCATGGTTTCCAGGTCCTTGACCCGTTCCAGCCGTCCGACGAACAGCACCCGCAGCGGGCCGGTGCCCCGCCAGCCCGGACCGGGCGGAAGGAGTTCCTCCTCTCCGACCGAGGCCGCCGGGACCTGATGCACGTCGGCGCCCTGACCGATCAGGCGGGCGGCCACCACCTCGCTGTCGACAATCACCGGAACGGTGCGGGCGAGCGCCTGGCACACCAGCACGCGAAACCACCGCAGGGTCACGCCGGCGGCCGCTCGCCATCCGCGGCGGTGCCGGTAGGCCACCTGGCCCACCGCCGGGTCACCGCGGATCAGCGCCGCGACCGGCACCCGGTGCGCCGCGCAGACCAGCAGCGCGAGCAGCGAGACCAGTCCGGGCTCAGCGAGCACCGCCCGTGACCAGAGACGGTTCCGGACCGCCGTCGCGATGCTCTGGAGCAGTCGCACCGGGTGCAGGTACAGGTCGCGGCCACTGGTGACCCGGCCGAGCTGAACCAGCCGGATACTGGGCGGCAGCCAGACCTCGTCGCGGGCGCGCTCCCCCTCGACCACGAAGCAGTGCAGATAAAGGACGTCGCATTGACGTCCGAGGTGAACAAGCTCGTAGACGAGGGAGGAATCGGTCCAGTAGCGCTCGCCGTCGGTGTAGACCCGGGCACCGATGAAGGCGGCGAGTTCGCGGACTGGCGCTCCATCACTGGCGGGCATGGACGCGTGCCCGGTACACACTGTGCAGCAGGCCGGCCAGGACCACGAAGAACCGGTCCCGTTCCAGGTCCACGCTCATCGCGACGGTGAGGAACACGAGGTAGCCGGTCAGCAGGCCGGCGGTCGGCCGGGCGAAGTCCGCGGCACCGGCGGCCTGGGCGCCGCGATGCCGCGCCTGCCGGTCCGCGACCACGAGCCGGATCCCCTCGGCCAGGATCGCGCCGACCATCACGATCAGCAGCAGGGTGCCGACCAGCCCGGTCTCGGCAAGTGCGCCGACGATGATGTTGTGCGCGGCCTGATCCTGGGAGTAGAGCGTTCCCTGCGGGAAGTAGGCGGGAGCCACCTGGTCGAAGTTCCCGACGCCGACGCCGAAGAGGGGATGGGCGAGGAATATCCGCCACCCGGCATCCCACAGGGCGAACCGGGAGTAGGCGTGACTATTCGGCTTAAGGAACTCGGCGAACCGCTGATGTATCCCGGCCGGCAGCAGAAGATAGCCGGTGACCAGACCGGCGCCGAGCGCGGTGACCCTGAGCAGTCTGCCGCCGCGCCGCGCAGACAGCGCCCAGATCAGCAGTCCGGTGGCGAAGGCGATCATCGCTGCCTTCGACGCGGTGGCGATGAGCGCCATCAGGGTGACCACCGAGGCGCCCCGGGCCGCCAGGGTGCTGAGCCGCCGCGGTTCTCCGAGCGCCAGCCACGGCAGGATGACACCGACCGCCAGCCAGGCTGCGAATCTGTTGATTCCGGCGGCGCCGGAGGCGCCGAGCGGACCCTGCCGGAGTACGCCGCTGCCGGCCGCGAAGGAGCCGGCCACCCCCGGCATCGATAGTGACAGCAGCGCGACCAGCGCCACTCCGGCCGTGAGCGCGAGCACGGCACCGCGCGCCTGGCCGGGGTTGCGCACCGTCCGGGATGCCATGTAGTACATCAGCGCCAGATTGAGATAAGTCTGCGCCAGCGCGGGGGCGGCCGCGGTGTTGAGCAAGGCCGCCGACGCGACGGACGCCATGATCCAGAGCAGGACCTTGATGTCGGTCCGGTCGGGCCTCAGCCACCGCGCGGAGTCTGACACGCTGACGCCGATAAACCAGGCACCCAGCGCGGCGATCTCGATGTACCGCACCAGGCTGGCGCCGTGACCGAGCGAGATCTCGGCGAAGGGCAGCGACGCCAGCATCACGTAGGCGGCCGCCTGCCGGTGCGAGAGCACGACCAGCATCCCGACCACAGCCACGGCGGGCGCCAGCGCGAGCAGCACCGAGCCCCCGGTCCGCAGGATCCACAGGTCGGCAAGGAGGACGGCGGTGATCGCCGCCAGCGCCAGCGCCAGCACCCAGGGCTCGGGCAGCCGCGCGAGGGCAAGCCGGGGATCGGCTAGCCGCCGAGCCGCGATTGGGCTGGCCGGGTCCGGGGTGACCGGATCCGGGGTGACCGGATCCGCGGCCACCGCGTGCCGCGGCACGGCGGGCGCCGTGCCGCCCTGCCGCCTGGTGCGTCCCATCAGGCGCCCCGGGTCACCACGTCAACGACGGCAGCGGCCACCGCCGCGGCCTGATCCGCGGCGATACCCGGGTGCACCGGCAGGGCCAGGATGTGCTCGGACAGCCGCTCGGAGACCTCTAGTCCCTCGCCCTGGCCGTCGAACATCGGCTGCCGGTGCAGCGGCCGCGGGTAGTGCACGGCGGTCTCGACACCGTAGCCGGCCAGTGCCGAGGCGACGCTGTCCCGGCCCGGACCCGGCCCGTCCGGCCAGCCGATCAGGACGCAGTACTGGTTGTAGGTGTGCGACGCATGCTCGGTGACCTGCGGGGTGAGCACGCCGGGCACGCCAGCCAGTCCGGCGGTGAGCCGCGCGGCGTTCTCCCGCCGCCTGGCCAGGTAGGCGTCCAGTCGGGCAAGCTGGCGCAGTCCGAGGGCCGCTGCCAGGTCCGTCATCCGGTAATTGAAGCCCAGTCCGGTGTGCACGTACTTGGCGGCGGCGCCCTGGCTGCGGGATAGCCGGAGTGCGGCGGCGAGGCCGGGATCGTCGGTGACCACCATCCCGCCCTCGCCGGTGGTGATGTTCTTGGTCGGATAGAACGAATAGCACGCGGCCACCGGATAGCTTCCGGCCTCGCGCCCGCGGTACTCGGTGCCGAGCGACTGCGCCGCGTCCCACACCAGGGCCAGGCCGTGCCGGGCGGCGACATCCCTCAGGGCGTCCACGTCGCAGGCGTTGCCGAACAGGTGAACACCCGCGATGCCCCTGGTCCGGGGCGTGATCCGGTGCTCGACGTCGGCCGCGCTGAGCGTGAACGTGCGCGGGTCCACGTCGGCGAAGACCGGCACGGCGCCGACGGCCCGGAGCATGCTGGCGGTTGCCACGAAGGTGAACGCCGGGACGATGACCTCATCGCCAGGCCCGAACAGCGCCAGGTACGCCAGGTGCAGGGCGGCCGTGCCGGAAGAGACCGCTACCGCGTGCCTCGCGCCGACCCGCCGGGCGAACGAGTCCTCGAACCGCGCGGTTACCTCGCCCTGGCGGAGCGCTCCGGAACGGAGCACCGCGGACACCGCGTCGATGTCATCCGGCGTGATGTCCACCCGGGCCATCGGGATGCGCTGGTCTGGGATCGTCTTCATTTACGCTCCAAGTAGTGAATCGACGAACGCGGCGAGTTCCACCGACGCGTCGAGCGGCTCCGGATTGAACTCGCCGGACGCCACGACCTTCGTGAATTCGCTGAGTTCTCGGACGAACAGATTCACCGCGTCGAAGCTCCGCGGATTGTGGCCACGATCGAAGAGCCCGCGCGGCTCATTGCAATAGACCATCGCCGGGATGGAGCTGACGATGCTGCCGGTGACGGATCCGTTGTCGCCATGGATTTCCACGGAGTTCATGAATGACGGGGTCACCAGATCGCTCTGGCAGATGGCCCGGACGCCGCCCGCGCGAAGGACGGCCACCGCGCAATCGGGAGCGCGGGCAGCCCACTCCTCCCCGTTAATCTGCCGGACCGGGAGCAGGAGTTCATGATGCAGAAGCTCGCCCTGGTCCAGCGGGCCGAGCAGCCAGCTTGCGAGATCCAGCATATGAACCATCATTTCGAAGATCGCGCCACCGCCATTCATGTCGTGTTTCCACGCCTGATGGGATCCGCGCCCCCCGAGCCTGGTGAGAGCCAGATGCGGCGTGCCGATCACCTGCTGGTCGATGACGTTCTTCATGAACTGAAACGCCGGGTGATGGCGGTACAGGTAGCCGACCACGACATTGCGCCTGGCCGCGCGCGCGGCGGCGCGAATCCGCCGGGCGTCGGCGGCGCCAAGGCACAGTGGCTTCTCGCA
>JAJYTW010000283.1 GCA_021792855.1 Actinomycetes bacterium | reverse complement strand
GTGGTGGCCTGGTTTCCAACTCCTCGGCGTCCTGGCTGACCTGGCAGGGCTACCTGCTCGCGCCGTTCGGCCTGGGCGGCAAGACCGGCGCCTGGGCGTACGCGAACCTGGGCGTGCTTGCCGCGCTGCTGATCGGCTTCGCCGCGGTCGCCCTGTTCGGTCGCGGCACGATCCGCACCCAGGAGGCGGCCCCGGTCCAGCCCGCCATGGTGTCGGCGTGACCGGTGCCAGCGAGACCGGTGCCAGCGAGACCGGCGCCGGGGTGACCGACCCCGGCGCCACCCTCGTGGTCATCGACATGCAGCACATCTTCGGTGATCCGGGCAGCGCGTGGCGGGCACCGCGGTTCGACGAGGTGGTCGGGCCGATCCGCACACTGGCGGACGCGTTCGCGTCCCGGGTGACCTTCACCAGGTTCGTGGCCCCGGCGACGCCGGAAGGTGCCTGGCGGGACTACTACCGCCAGTGGCCGTTCGCACTCCAGCCACCGGACGCGCCGGTCTACGACCTGGTGCCCGAGTTCGCGCCGGGAGCCGGCGTCACCGTCGACGCGACCACGTTCGGCAAGTGGGGCCCGGACCTGGCCGCGCGGGTCGGCACCGGGACGATGGTGCTGGCCGGAGTCTCGACCGACTGCTGCGTGCTCTCCACCGCACTGGCCGCCGCGGACGCCGGAGTGCCGGTCCGGGTCGTCGCCGAGGCCTGTGCGGGCGTGGACGACGATAGCCATGCCAAGGCCCTGGACGTCATGGCCCTGTACGGCCCGCTGATCCAGGTGATCGACCTGGACCGGGCGCTGGCGCTGGCTGGCCGGAGCGCGCGGACGGGCATGGGCACAGGGACCGGCACAGGGACCGGCACCGCGCCGTGAGGCCGCTGTCGCCGCCGACCGTGCGGGACCGGGCGATCGGGGCCCTGACCGGCCTGGCGATCGGCGACGCGCTCGGGATGCCGACCCAGTCGCTGCCCCGGGGCACGATCGCCAGCCGGTACGGCGGGCTGATTGACGGATTCCACCCAGGCCCGCCGGACCATCCGCTCGCGGCCGGCCTGCCCGCCGGAACCGTCACCGACGACACCGAGCAGGCGGTGATCCTCGCCCGACTGGTGATCGCCGGGCAGGGCGCCGTCGAACCCGGCAGCCTGGCGACCGCCCTGCTCGCCTGGGAGGACTCGATGCGAGCCCGGGGCTCGCTCGATCTGCTCGGGCCGTCCACCCGGCGGGCGCTGGACGCGCTGCTGGCCGGGGCCGACCCGGGCGAGACCGGCCGGACCGGCACTACCAACGGGGCCGCGATGCGGATCACCCCGGTCGGCGTCGCGACCGTGTCGGCCGACCTGGATCTGCTCATCGACCGGGTGGTGGCGGCCAGCCGGGTCAGCCACGACACCGGGGTGGCACTGGCCGGCGCGGCGGCCGTCGCCGCCGCGGTGAGCGCGGGCCTGGACGGCGCGGCCGTGCCCGAGGCGATCGGCGTGGCGGTCCGGGCCGCCCGGCGGGCCTCGGCGCGAGGCCACTGGGTCGCGGCGGCGGACGTCGCCGCCCGGATCACCTGGGCCACCGGCCTGGTTCGCTCGCTCGCCCCGGACCAGGTGCTCGATCTGGTCTACCGGCTGGTCGGGACCAGCCTGGCGACCCAGGAGTCGGTGCCGGCCGCGTTCGCGATCGCCGCGGCCTGCCCGGGCGACGCCTGGCTGGCCTGCCGGATGGCGGCCAGTGTCGGCGGGGACTGCGACACGATCGCCGCCATCACCGGGGCGATCTGCGGCGCGTGCCTGGGCGCGGGCGCGTTCCCGGCGGAGGCGGTGGCGACTGTCCTGACGGTCAACGATCTCCCGCTGGACGACCTGGCCGATGGCCTGCTACTGGTCCGCTCCGATGCCAGTGCCAGCTGAGAGCACGGTGCCAGCTGAGAGCACGGTGCCAGCTGAGAGCCCGGTGCCAGCTGAGAGCACGGTACCGGGGACCCGGGGCGCACGGCCCAGGCTGCTGCACCTCGGCAACGTGGTGGTGGACGTGATCCTGGACGTGCCCGCGCTGCCCGAGCGCGGCGGCGACGTGCTGGCCACCCGGACCGAACTGGCCGCGGGCGGCGGCTTCAACGTGCTGGCGGCCGCGGCCAGACAGGGCCTGATCGCCTGCTACGCCGGGGCACACGGCACCGGCCCGTTCGGCGACCTGGCCAGAGCGGCCCTGGCCGCCGAGGGCATCGAGGTACTCCAGGACCCCAGGCCGGACCGCGATACCGGCTTCGTCGTGACCGCCGTGGACGCGGCCGGCGAGCGCACCTTCCTGACCAGTCCCGGCGCCGAGGCCACGCTGACCGACGCCGACCTCGCGCCGGTCCGCCCGGCCGGCCGGGACATCGTCTACCTCAGCGGCTACGGCCTGGCACACCCGGCGAACGCGCCGGTGCTGGCTCGCTGGCTAACCCGACTGCCCGGGGACACGCTGCCCGGGGACACGCAGCCAGGGCACACGCTGACCGCGAGAGCCCTGGTCGCGTTCGACCCCGGACCGCTCGCGGCCAGCCTGCCGGGCGACGAACTCGCCGCCGTGCTGGCCCGCACCGACTGGCTCACCTGCAACGCCCGCGAGGCGGCGCTGCTGACCGGGGAGGCCGATCCGGTCCGGGCTGCCCGCGTACTGGCAGACCGCCTACTGGCAGCCGGGCGCGGTCGGCGTGACCGGCCCCGCTCCCCCGGCGTCGTGGTCCGGACCGGGCCCGGCGGCTGCGTGCTCGCCGCTCCGGCCGGCGCGCCAGAGGTCATTCCCGGCTTCCCCGTCACGCCGGTCGACACCAACGGCGCCGGGGACGCCCACGCGGGCGTGTTCCTCGCGGGCCTGGCGGCCGGCCTGCCGCCGCCGACAGCCGCCCGCCGGGCCAACGCGGCCGCCGCGCTCGCGGTCACCCGCCGGGGCCCGGCCACCTGCCCCGTCGGCACCGAGGTGACCCGGTTCCTGGCCGACCGGGACCGGCGCTGACCAGCCCGCCGATCGAGCCCGCCGATCTAGCCCGCCGCCGGAAGATCCACCAGGTCAGCCAGCGCCGACCGGTGCCGGTCGGCGGTGCCCAGCGCGATCGAGTCGGCCTTGGCCCGTTTCAGGTACAGGTGCGCCGGGTGCTCCCAGGTGAACCCGATCCCGCCGTGCAACTGCACCATCTCCTGCGCCGCCAGCAGCGCGGCGTCCGAGCAGGTCGCCTTGGCCAGTGCCACGGCGACCGGGGCGTCCTGGTCGCCGTCGGCCAGGCAGGCCGCCGCGTACCTGGACGCCGCCCTGGCCTGGGTGATCGCCACCCAGACGTCGGCCAGGCGGTGCTTGATCGCCTGGAACGACCCCACCGGCCTGGCGAACGCCTGCCGCTGCTTGACGTAGTCCAGGGTGAACTCCAGCGCCCGCTCGGCCAGGCCAAGCTGCTCGGCGGCGAGCATCGCCGCCCCGGCCGCCAGCGCCCTGGTGGTCGCCTGCTCCGCCGCCTGGCCGGCCACCAGGCGGGTCGCGGCGGCGTCGGCCAGATCGACGGTCGCTAGCTGCCTGGTCATGTCCAGCGAGGTGATCGCGGTGAGCCGGACCCCGGCCTGATCCGTGCGGACCGCGTACAGCCCGTACGGGACCCCGTCGGCAGGCACGATCAGCACGTCGGCGGTCAGCGCGTCGGCCACGTCGGCGATCGTCCCGGTCACCCGGTACCCGTCGTCGGCCGGGCCGATCCGCACCGTCGGCGCCGGTGCCGCTCCGGGCATCGTCGCGAAACCGATCGCCAGCGCGGCGGTCAGGCTGCCGTCGGCCAGGTCGGCCAGCAGGCCGGCCGCCTCGGCGGCCTCGGCGGAACTGGCCTGCCCGGAACCGGCCGTCCCCGATTCGGCGGCGGCGAGCAGCGCGGTGGTCGCGAGCACCGCGCTGCCGAGGAACGGCACCGGGGCGACCGACCGGCCGATCTCCTCGGCGACCACCGCGGCCTCGCGGAACGAGGCGCCCGCACCGCCGAGCGACTCGGGCACCAGCAGTCCGGCGCAGCCGATCTCGGCGGCGATGGTCCGCCACAGGCCGGTGTCGTAGGTCTGCGCGGTCTCGGTCCTGGCCAGCACGGCCGGCCAGTCCGCGCGGTCGGCGAGCACCGAGCGCACCGCCGACCGCAGGTCGGACTCCTGCTCGGTGTAGGTCAGGTCGGGCAGCCGGCTACCGGATCGCTCGCTCACTTGGGCAGGTCCTTCCATGGCTTGTCCTTGTCCAGCCGGATCTCCGGCGGCAGCCCGAGCACCCGCTCGGCGACGATGTTGCGCAGGATCTCCGAGGTCCCGCCCTCGATCGAGTTGGCCTTGGAGCGCAGGAAGCGGTAGCCGGCGTCGCGGCCGAAGAAGTCGGCGCCGTCCGGCCGGTGCATCGTCCAGTCGCCGTAGCGCAGGCCTTCGGACCCGAGCAGTTCCAGCTGGAAGTCGGAGATCTCCTGGTTGAGCCTGGCGAAGACCAGCTTCGCGCCGGAGCCCTCCGGCCCCGGTTGTCCCGCCGCCAGTTGCTGCCGCAGCCGCTCGCCGGCCAGCCGGGAGACCTCGGCGGCAGCCCACAATCGCACCAGCCGGTCGTGCAGCCCAGGGGTGCGCGCTTCCGGGCGCTCCCGCCAGGTCCGGGCGGCCACCCCGATCATGCCGCCCTCGCGCGGGAAGGCCAGCGCGCCGAGCGCGACCCGCTCGTTCATCAGCGTGGCCGTGGACACCTGCCAGCCCTGGCCGACGTCGCCGATCCGGTCGGCGTCGTCGATCACCACGTCGGTCAGGAACACCTCGTTGAACTCGGCCTCCCCGGTCGCCTGGCGCAGCGGACGGACCTCCACGCCGGGCGCGCGCATGTCGACGCTGAAGTAGGTCAGACCCTTGTGCTTGGGCTGATCCGGGTCGGTCCTGGTGACCAGCAGACCGCGGTCGGCGATGTGCGCCGATGAGGTCCACACCTTCTGGCCGTTCACGATCCAGCGGTCACCGTCCCGGACCGCCCTGGTGGCCAGGTTCGCCAGGTCGGAGCCGGCCCCCGGCT
>JAJYTW010000282.1 GCA_021792855.1 Actinomycetes bacterium | reverse complement strand
GGCTGCGCCGCTAGGCGCACCATTCGGCACGCCGGCGCCGCGACCGGGCAGCACATCGCTGTCTGTCGGCCGCTGGCGCTACATTGGTGGTCAGGACCGGCCGGGCCGAAGCGGCCCGGCCGGACTGTAACTAAATAGGTCCCGAATCGTTTATTCGGGACACCCGTAGGGAAATGTCCCGCGGCCCCGGTCTGAAGCACTCAGCCAGAGGACCGGTCCTCGGTAGTGGTTCTCGGATGAGCGGCGCCAGTGAGCGCAGCCCGCTCCGAGGGCTTCGATCGAAGACCGGTCGGTGGCTTTTCGTCCGAAGGACTAGACGCCAGCGACTCAGAGCGGCGGGAGACGCGGGACCTCAGTCAAGGAGGTCTCACCCAGTGGAGGGTGTGTATACCGCCGAGGCCATTATCGATAATGGCGAGTACGGCGTTCACAAGATCAAGTTCGAGACCGGCCGGCTGGCCAGACAGGCCGCTGGATCGGCCGTCGTCCTGCTGGACGACGAGACGATGGTGCTGTCCGCGACGACCGCGTCCAAGCACCCCAAGGAGAATCTGGACTTCTTCCCGCTCACCGTCGACGTCGAGGAGCGGATGTACGCGGCGGGCCGGATTCCCGGCTCGTTCTTCCGGCGCGAGGGCAGGCCGTCCGAGGACGCGATCCTCACCTGCCGCCTGATCGACCGTCCGCTGCGCCCGTCCTTCGTCAAGGGCCTGCGGAACGAGGTGCAGATCGTCGAGACCGTGATGGCGCTGCACCCCGAGCACCTGTACGACGTGGTCGCGATCAACGCCGCCTCGCTGTCCACCCAGCTGGCCGGCCTGCCGTTCTCCGGCCCGATCGGCGGCACCCGGGTGGCCCTGATCAAGGGCCAGTGGGTGGCCTTCCCGAACCACTCCCAGCTTGCGGACGCCACGTTCGACATGGTCGTCGCTGGCCGGGTGCTCGAGGACGGCGACGTCGCCATCATGATGGTCGAGGCCGAGTCCACCCCGAGCACGCTGCGGCTGCTCGCCGACCCGTCCAGCGGCGCGGTCGGGCCGACCGAGGAGATCGTCGCTCAGGGCCTGGAGGCCGCCAAGCCGTTCATCAAGGCGCTCTGCGAGGCACAGGCGCAGGTCGCGGCCAAGGCCGCGAAGGAGACCGCGGTCTTCCCGACCTACGCCGACTACGGCCCTGACCTGTACGAGGCGCTGGCCGCCGAGGCCTCGGCGGATCTCGCCGCGGCGCTGACCATCGCGGGCAAGCAGGAGCGGAACGCCGAGACGGACCGGGTCCAGGCGGCGGTGACCGAGCGCCTCGCGGCGAAGTTCGAGGGCCGGGAGAGCGAGATCGGCCCGGCGTTCCGTGCCCTGACCAAGAAGCTGGTTCGGCAGCGGGTCATCGAGCACGGCGTCCGGATCGACGGCCGCGGCCTGGCCGATATCCGGCAGCTCGCAGCCGAGACCGGCGTGCTGCCGCGGGTGCACGGGTCGGCGCTGTTCGAGCGCGGCGAGACCCAGATCCTCGGCGTGACGACGCTGAACATGCTCCGGATGGAGCAGATGATCGACACGCTGAATCCCGAGCGGACCAAGCGCTACATGCACAACTACAACATGCCGCCGTACTCGACCGGCGAGACCGGCAGGGTCGGCTCGCCGAAGCGGCGCGAGATCGGGCACGGTGCGCTCGCCGAGCGGGCGCTCGTCCCGGTGCTGCCGACCAGGGAAGAGTTCCCGTACGCGATCCGGCAGGTGTCGGAGGCGATCGGGTCGAACGGCTCGACCTCGATGGGCTCGGTCTGCGCATCCACGATGGCGCTGCTGGACGCCGGTGTGCCGCTGAAGGGCATGGTGGCCGGCATCGCGATGGGGCTGATCCACGAGGGCGACGCCTACGTCACGCTGACCGACATCCTGGGCGCCGAGGACGCGTTCGGCGACATGGACTTCAAGGTCGCCGGCACCCGCGAGGTGATCACCGCACTCCAGCTGGACACCAAGCTGGACGGCATCCCCGCCTCGGTGCTCGCCGCCGCCCTGAAGCAGGCGCGGGACGCCCGGCTGACCATCCTCGGCGTGATGAGCGAGGCGATCTCCGAGCCCGCGCCGATGAGCGACAACGCTCCGCGGATCATCACGGTCAAGGTCCCGGTGGACAAGATCGGCGAGGTCATCGGCCCGAAGGGCAAGATGATCAACTCGATCCAGGAGGACACCGGCGCCGAGATCACGATCGAGGACGACGGCACGATCTACATCGGCGCTACCGACGGCACCTCCGCCGAGGCGGCCAGGTCCGCGATCAACGCGATCGCGAACCCGCACGTGCCCGAGGTCGGCGAGCGGTTCCTCGGCACGGTCGTCAAGACCACCACGTTCGGTGCGTTCGTCTCGCTGCTGCCCGGCAAGGACGGCCTGCTGCACATCACTCAGATCCGCAAGCTGCACGGCGGCATGCGGATCGAGAACATCGACGACGTGATGAAGATCGGCGACAAGATCCAGGTCGAGATCCGCGAGGTCGACGACCGCGGGAAGCTGTCGCTGGTCCCGGTCGAGGTAGTCGAGCGCGAGGCCGCGGGCGAGGACCTCGGCGGAGGACACGATGACCACGGTGACCGGGGCGACCGCGGCCGGGACCGCGGCCGCGGCGACCGCGGCGACCGAGGGGATCGCGGCGGTCACCACCGCACCAGGCACCGTGACCGCGAGTCCGGCAACTCATGACGGGTGAGGACGTCCGGGCCTACGGGCCCGGACGTCTGTCCGGCGCTGACGGTGCCGTCCGGCGGACCGTGCTCCCGGGCGGACTGCGCGTCATCACCGAGTCGCTGCCATCGGTGCGATCGGCGACGATCGGCATCTGGGCGGGTGTCGGCTCGCGCGATGAGGACCTCAGGCACGCGGGCGCGACCCACTACCTCGAGCACCTGTTGTTCAAGGGCACAACGCGGCGCTCGGCCCTGGAGATCTCCTCTGCCATCGACGCGGTCGGCGGCGAACTGAACGCGTTCACCGCCAAGGAGTACACCTGCTACTACGCCCGGGTGCTGGACGCTGACCTGCCGCTGGCCATCGACGTCCTGGCCGACATGGTCACCGGGTCGCTGCTCGAGCCGAGCGAGGTGGAGGCCGAGCGGTCGGTGATCCTGGAAGAGATCGCCATGACCGAGGACGACCCGGCCGACACCGCGCACGAGGCGTTCGGCTGGCAGTTGTTCGGCGACACGCCGCTCGGCCGCCCGATCCTTGGCACCGTCGACTCGATCAACGCGATCACCAGGGACCAGGTCGCCGAGCACTACGCGGCCAGGTACACGCCGGACAACCTGGTCGTCGCGGCGGCCGGGAACCTCGACCACGACCTGGTCGTCGAACTCACCCGCCGGTCCTTCGCTGGTGTCCTGCGCGACGGCGCCGTCCCGGTGTCGGCCCGGCTCCCTGGCCCGGCCGGCCCCGAGGTCGGCGCGGGTACCGGAGTCCGCCTGATCCAGCGGCCGGTGGAGCAGGCGAATCTGGTGCTCGGCTGCGCGGGCGTGCCGCGTACCGACGACCGCAGGTTCGCCCTCGGCGTGCTGAACGCCGCGCTCGGCGGCGGGATGTCGTCACGGCTGTTCCAGGAGGTCAGGGAGAAGCGCGGCCTGGCGTACTCGATCTACAGCTTCAACTCCCAGCACGCCGATGTCGGCCAGTGGGGGATCTACGTCGGCTGCCTGCCGGCCAAGGCCGACGACGTGCTGGCGATCTGCGCCGACGAAGTCGCCAAGGTCTGCGCGAGTGGCCTGACCGACGATGAGCTTGCCCGCGGCAAGGGCCAGCTTCGCGGCTCGATGGTGCTCGGCATGGAGGATCCCGCGTCCCGGATGACCAGGCTGGGCAAGTCCGAGCTGGTCTACCCCCGGCTCGAGCCGGTCGATGAGATCCTGGCGAAGATCGCCGCGGTCACCCATGACGACATCAGGGCCGTTGCCGCTACGGTGCTGGCCCGGCCCAAGGCACTCGCCGTGGTCGGCCCGTACGACGACGCGGATGGCTTCGAGGCGGCGCTCGCGCGCTGACCGGAGCCCGGGCGCGGATCCAGCGAGACGGAGGAGTCCGGTGATCAAGGTCGGAGTGCTTGGCGCGCGGGGCCGGATGGGCTCGCTGGTGTGCGAGACCGTGCAGGCCGCCGAGGACCTGGAACTGGCGGCGCGGATCGACGTCGGCGATCCGCTGGATCCGCTGTCCGGCTGCGACGTGGTGGTCGACTTCACGGTTCCCGGCGTGGTGCTGGACAATCTGCGCTGGTGCGTCGGCCACGGTCTCGACGTCGTGATCGGAACGTCCGGCTTCGACGCGGCCAGGCTGGCCGAGGTCACCGAACTGCTGCGTTCGGCGTCGCAGGCGGGCGGCCAGGCGGACCGGGGTGCGTCGCGGGTCCTCGTTGCGCCCAATTTCTCGGTCGGCGCCGTGCTGATGATGCGCTTCGCGGAGCAGGCCGCGCGGTTCTTCGACTCGGCGGAGATCATCGAACTGCATCACGCGGCCAAGGTGGACGCCCCATCGGGGACCGCGTCCCGCACCGCCGCGATGATCGCCGCGGCCCGCGCCGGGGCGGGTTCAGGACCGATGCCGGACGCGACCAGCACGCAATTGCCCGGCGCGCGTGGAGCCGAGGTTGCCGGGGTACATGTCCACTCAGTCCGGCTCGCCGGGCTGGTGGCTCACCAGGAGGTCCTGCTCGGCGGGCATGGGGAGACGCTGACGATCAGGCACGACTCGCTGGACCGGGCATCGTTCATGCCGGGGGTCCTGCTCGCCGCGCGGAACGTCGGCAGCCTGTCGCCCGGGCTGACTGTGGGGCTGGAGAACCTGCTCGGGCTCGGCTAACCGGGTGGACCGCCCGCCAAGTGGGCGGCGCCGGCCGGGATCGCGGGCCGGACGGCGGTCCACCAAGGGGGTAACTCGAGTGCGGGTGGTCCTGAACATTATCTGGCTGGTGCTCTGCGGCTTCTGGATGGCGATCGCGTACGTGGTCGCGGGGCTGGTCGCGTTCATCCTGATTGTCACGATCCCGTTCGGGATCGC